>NZ_CP045202.1:0-360000 GCF_016864195.1 Dechloromonas sp. TW-R-39-2 | reverse complement strand
TGACGCTCAGCGTCGCTCTTTCTCCGCCGGTCAGCAGCAAGGACATTACGGCGCGGGCCGGGATGTCCGATCTGAAGGGAACCTTTGAAATCGGTCCTGAAATGGATGTCACATTCTGGCGTTCGGACAACAAGGCCCGCTTCATCAAACTGCTCATGCCCTTGCGCGCGGCGATTACCGTTGAAGGCTCGCCCAAGGAAATCGGCTGGGTTTTCCATCCCAAGCTGAATATGGACATTACCGATTTGCCGGGCATGCCGGGCTGGAACCTGGGAATGCTGGCCGGCCCCCTGTTCGGCGATCAAAAGCAGCATGCCTACTATTATTCGGTCGATCCGCGCTATGCCACGGCAGGTCGACCGGCCTACGAAGCCAAGGCAGGTTATGCCGGCATGCAATATCTGCTGGCCCTGTCGAAGCGCTTCCCGGGCTATTGGCTGGGTGGTTTTGTCCGTTACGACAATCTTGGCGGATCGGTTTTTGAAGACAGCCCGCTGGTGCGCCAAAAGGATTACGTTGCGGCGGGTGCGGCGATCACCTGGGTTCTCGGCGAATCCTCCACCCGCGTGAGGGTGAATGACTGATCAGGGTCGGACAGGCAAGCCGTGGTGGATTGCCTACGAATATCTGGCCATGTTCCTTGGTCTTGGTGCGCTGGCCCTGATTTGCCTGGGCTGGCTGCCATTCGCCATGATCCTGTATCCACTTTTGCCGCGCCGGCTTGGCCAGCCCTGTGGCCGGTTCATGATTTCAGGCGGTTTCCGGGTTTATTTGTCGATCCTGTCCTTTTTCTGCGCCTGTCGTTTCGAGCTTTCCGAGCTTGATCAACTGCGCGATGAAGGCCCGTTGATTCTCGCGGCCAATCACCCTTCCCTGCTCGATGCCGTGATGATCGTGTCGCGCCTGCCGAATGCAGTGTGCGTCATGAAAGCTGCGCTGATGGACAATATCCTGTTCGGTGCGGCGGCTCGGTTAGCCCGCTATATTCGCAACAATGCGCCACTCGAAATGATCCTCAATGCCCGGGAGGAACTTGCCAGTGGCGCGCAACTGGTCATTTTTCCGGAAGGTACGCGGACGAGCGACTTTCCGATTGATTCTTGCTCGCCAAGTACCGGCCTGATTGCCGGACGGACATCCATTCCGGTACAAACCTTGCTGATCGAGTTCTCCACCCCTTATCTGGGCAAGGCCTGGCCGTTGTTTCGCCGACCGATCTTGCCTTTGCACTGCACGATTCGCCTGGGCCGCCGTTTTTCTGCCCCGGGCAATGTCGAAGCATTTACGCGCGAGCTTGAAGCCTATTTCCGCAGTGAACTGAAAATCACTGCGCAGGGCTTGTCGACCGCAGCATTCGTTGCCTGATGGATTTCCATGCCTGAAGTTTCTGCGACGCATCTCGTCATCATTCCCAGTTACAACCCCGGTCCCAAGGTTCTCGATACCGTGCGGGCGGCCCGTGCCCAGTGGGCACCTGTCTGGGTGATTGTCGATGGCAGCACCGATGGCAGCACCGAGCAATTATTGGCGCTGGCCGAGCACGATGCCGGATTGCGCATCGTTGTCCTGCCGCAAAACAGCGGCAAAGGCTCGGCTGTGCTTGAAGGTATTTCACAAGCCGCGGCGGCTGGATTCACGCATGCGCTGACGATGGATTCGGATGGCCAGCATCCGGCACAGCTGATTCCCGATTTCATGGCCGCCTCGCAGGCGCAAGCTGGGGCGATGGTGCTTGGCAAGCCGGTATTCGATGCCGATGCGCCTGCCTTGCGGGTCAATGGCCGCAAGGTATCGAATGGCTGGGCCAACCTGGAAACGCTGTGGATGGGGATTGGCGATTCCTTGTATGGCTTTCGGGTTTATCCGATCGCGCCCTTGAAACGGATCATGCAATCGAACCGTTTCATGCGGCGTTTCGATTTCGATCCGGAAGCGGTGGTCCGACTTTGCTGGGCGGGCGTCAGACCGGTCAATATTGATGCGCCGGTGCGCTATTTCAGAGCTGATGAAGGGGGCGTTTCGCATTTCCGTTATTTGCGTGACAACACGCTGCTGACCTGGATGCATACGCGCCTGTTCATCGGTTTCGTGATTCGCCTTCCACTGTTGATACTCCGCAGGTTCCAATGAACACGACAGAAGTATTCCTGATCGCGATGACGATCATTTTCACCCTGCCCTACCTGATCTGGCGGGTCGGGCGGACTGACTATTACGCCCCGTTGGTCGTCGTCCAGATCATGACCGGTATCCTGCTCGGGCCGGGCGTTCTTGGCCGTGCTTTTCCCGATTACTACAGTTTTGTCTTTACCCCGGCAGTCGTTCAGTCGTTGAACGGCATTGCCTGGTGGGCGGTCATGTTGTTCGTGATGATTGCCGGTATCGAGCTGGATCTGAAAAAAGCCTGGGCGCATCGCCGTGAAAGCTCGATCACCGCCGGGCTGGCACTGGGCACACCGTTGCTGTTCGGTTGTCTTGCTGCCGCCATCCTGATGCTTGACGATGGCTGGATGGGTCCCCGGGCATTGACCTGGCAATTTATCCTCGGTGTCGGCATGGCGTGTGCCGTGACCGCACTGCCTATCCTGATCCTGTTGATGGAGAAGCTCGATGTCCTGCGTCAGCCGATCGGCCAGCGCATCCTGCGCTATGCCAGTCTTGACGATATCGCCATCTGGGGCGTCCTGGCGCTGATCCTGATGGACTGGGAACGGGTCGGCAAACAACTGGCTTTCCTGATTGCCTTTGCCGTCGCCGGTTACGCTTTCCGTCAGTTGATGATGCGCCTTAACGAACGCGACCGCTGGTACGTCGCCTTGATCTGGCTGGCGCTTTGCTCCTTCGGTGCGGACTGGGCGGGCCTGCACTTCATGGTCGGCGCTTTCCTGGCGGGCGCGATCATCGAGGCGGAATGGTTCAACCAGGAAAAAATGGATTTGATGCGCCATCACGTCCTGCTGGTCATCATGCCTGTCTTCTTCCTCAGTACCGGGCTGCGGACCAATTGGGCGCTGGGTGGCGAAGCAGTTTTCGTCGGTGCCGCCTTGCTGCTTTTCGCATCGATTGCCGGCAAGCTGCTCGGAATCCGCTTGGCCGGGAAAATTCTCAAATGGCAACCCGGCGAAGCCAGCATCATTGGCTGGCTGCTGCAAACCAAGGCGCTGATCATGATCATCTTTGCCAACATTCTGCTCGACAAGCAGATCATCACCAGCGAAGCCTTCACCGCCTTGTTGCTGATGGCGGTGGCCAGCACGATGCTGACCGTGCCGGTTGTCGCCCCCAAGCTGGCGCGCATGAAGGAAATCATTTTTCGCAGTAATTGAGCGGCTTTCGATCAGGAGCAAGTCATGGGGATGAACAGCGAGTACGTAGAAATCGAGCCGGCCCGTGCTGCGGTCGACGCATTGGAAGGCCCCGTTTTGATTGAATTCGGTGCGCCCTGGTGTGGTCACTGCCGCGCCGTTCAACCTTGGCTGGCTGGCGTCATGGACGGTTTTCCGGCTATCCGGCATCTGAAAATCGAAGATGGACCGGGGCGACCTCTGGGGCGCTCGTTTCACGTGAAACTCTGGCCGACGCTGGTGCTGCTCAAGCAGGGGGTAGAAACGGGTCGTCTGGTTCGTCCGGCCGATGAACAGCAGATTCGATCCTTGTTGCTCCAATCCATTGAATAATTAAAATTTTTCGCAAAATTTGATTTGGCAATATTCCTTTTGTAATAGATATATTGGATTATTCTGGACAAAAGAAATAGAGGGTTGGGCGCATGAAAAAGAATCTGCCGGTCACGCAAATCGAAAGGCCGTTTCCTGACGGTAAATACCTTGTCTCACGGACCGATCTCAAGGGAATAATCACCACGGCGAACAGCGTGTTCGTTGAGATGAGCGGCTTCAGCATGGCTGAGCTGATCGGGACGAACCATAACCTGGTGCGCCATCCCGACATGCCTCCCCAGGCTTTTGCTGACCTGTGGACGACGGTGAAGGCTGGTCGGCCGTGGCGTGGCATCGTCAAGAACCGTTGCAAGAACGGCGATTTTTATTGGGTCGATGCACTGGTTGTTCCAGTGATTCAGGCAGACCGGATTACCGGTTACATGTCGGTTCGCCACAAACCGAGCCGCGAGCAAATCGCCCAGGCCGATGCGCTATATCAGAAACTGAATGCCGGTGCCGCCCGCTTGCCGACGCCGGGCCTGTGGCAAAAAACCAGCCTGCGGAGCAAGTTTTTCGGGGCTGTCAGCTTCATGGTCCTGGCCAATATCCTCGGCGGGGCGATCAATCTGTTCGGGGCCGATTTCGGTTTCAGTCACGAAACGACGACTCACCTGCTGCGCTTTCTTGGCATCTCCAGTATTGCCGTTGGTTTGGGGTTGATGGCCGTACAAAACAAGGTTTTCGACATTACCGGCCGGATTGCCAGTCGCCTGAACCATATTACCCAGGGCGATCTGACCGATACGATTCCGCTGCATCGCGTTGATGAACTGGGCAAGTTGAATGATGCGCTGGTCGTCATGCAGACGCATTTGAAAATCATGATTGCCGAGATTGCCGGGGCGGCTGAGATTGTTTCCGGTAACTGCGACCAGCTATCGGTCCAGGCCAGCGAAACGCATGCCGTATCGGAAGTGCAGTCGGAGGCGGTGACCAGGATCGCCGCAGCCATCGAGCAGATCAATGCATCGATTGCCGAAGTGTCGAACGGCGCGATGCATGCCGCCGAGGCGGTGAACAATTCCCAGCGGCTGGTCGGCGATGCCGGTAGCCAGATGGATCTCAGCCGGCAGGCCTCGGCCAATGTGGTTGCCACGGTATCCCAGGCCGGCAATACGATGGCTGAATTGTTCAAGTCGATTCATGCGATCGGTACGGTGACCCGGACGATTGAAGAGATTTCCGACCAGACCAATCTGCTGGCCCTGAATGCGGCGATCGAGGCGGCACGGGCCGGTGAAGCCGGTCGTGGATTTGCGGTTGTTGCCGACGAGGTGCGCAAGCTGGCCGAACGAGCCAGCCAGCAAACGCGGGAGATCACCACGACTGTTTCGGAAATTCAGCGCGTCACCCAATTGGCCGTCAGCGAAATGGAAAATGCCGGAAATTTCGTGTCGACCACGGATCGCGCCATGGTGCTGGCTCAACAAGGCCTGCAGGAAGTCACGACACATGGCTGCGTGGTGTCTGGTTTATCGCGCGATATTGCCCTGGCGACTCGCGAACAGAGCGTGGCTGCAGAAGATGTCGTCCGGCAGGCTGAGTCGATTGTGGCCGGCGTCGATCAGAGTGTTGCTGCGATCAGCCGGATGCGCGATCAGGCCGGTGAAATGAGTGCGGCGTCGAATGACCTGAAGGAACTGGTCAAGCACTTCAAGTTTATCGGCTAGATCATCGCGCCGTTGATCGAGATGACCTGCCCGGAAATATAGGCTGCGTGCTCGGAGGCGAGGAAGGCGACGAGATCGGCGACTTCTTCCGGGCGGCCGGCACGTTTCATCGGGACGATGGATTTGATCGTTTCCACATCGAACGCGCCGGCGATCATGTCGGTCGCGATAATGCCCGGCGCCACGGCGTTGACCGTGACATTGCGGCTGGCCAGCTCAAGTGCCAGCGATTTGCTGGCCGCATGCAAGGCGCCCTTGGCCGCCGAATAATTGACCTGGCCGCGGTTGCCGGTAATCCCGGCGATTGATGAAATGGTGATGATGCGTCCCCAGCGAGTGCGAATCATCGGCATGGTCAGCGGCTGGGTAACGTTGAAAAAGCCGTTCAGCGAGACGTCGACCACGCTATCCCATTGTTCGCCCGACATACCGGGGAAAACGGCATCGGCGTGAATGCCGGCATTGTTGACCAGAATCTGGATGCTCCCTGCTTCGAGCAGCGTGGCCAAGGCAGCGGCAGTGGCCGCGCGATCGGTGACATCGAAGGCCACGGCTTCGGCGCTACCGCCGATAGCGGCGATTTCTGCTACAACGGCGGCTGCCTTGTCGAGACTGCGGTTGGCATGGACGATGACATGCAGGCCATCCTTGGCCAGGCGTTTGCAGATGGCAGCACCGATGCCGCCGCTACCGCCAGTGACGAGCGCACGTTTCATGGATTTTCCTTGCCGAGCGCATCGGCATCGAGCACGACGGCGGCACGGCCTTCAAGCAGGCAGCGGCCGTCATGGCTGAGTGAAAACTGATAGAGGATATGGTTGCTGTCGCCGGACAGGCGTTCGGCCTGGACGCACAACTCGCCGGCCAGATCGTCGAGCCGGGCGACATGCAGGGTGACGCCGCGCACGCTGGTCAGGTAGCCCTGGCGCGGTCTGTCGCTGGTGCCGGCGAGTAAGGCGCCGTGTACGGCCATCGCCTGGGCGGCATATTCGATGCCGTTGGCTGCACCAAGCCGGTCTGCGGCACGCAGCGGGTTGGCAGGGTCGGCATGACTGGTGGCGCGGCAGGAAATGGCCGTTTCCGACCAGTCGACCACGGCATCGAGCAGACACATGTCGCCATGGTGGGGAATGCGTCGGGCGATCCAGTCGTGGTCGAGTGTCAGCATGGCTGCAGGTCGATGGACAACTGCATCGGCGGCAGATAGTCGATGCAAACCGGACCGTATTCGCCACGGGCCAGCCTTTGCAACAGCGGCAGGCAGCGTAATGCGGGGATGCTGGTGCGCAGGTTTTCCAGCCCGGCGTCGGCCATTTTTTCAGCCGCTTCCGTACTTGGCGTGACCATGATCCGGGCCACCGAGCGCTCGGTCTTTTCCGGCGTCAGCAACAGGCCGAGACCGGCGCAATCGGGGGTGTCGCGCTTGCTGAACAAGGGTTCCGGATATTCGCTGTCGTAGGCGACGAGCATGGTGGCTTGCCGGTCGACAATCACTTGGCCGAGCGTATCGAGCAGTCCGGCACCGAAGCCGGCGTCGAAGGCGCCGATCACCTGGCTGGGAGCCATCGATTGGGTGGCAATTCCCCAGTAGCCGGCGCCGGCGTTATGCACCGAGTTATGAAAACGGGTCGGCGAAACCTGGCGATCATCGCTGGCCAGTTGTTCGCACAAGGCGTGGCAGTTGTGACCGTCAGCGCCGGATGCGGCAAAGACGGTAGCCAGCTGGCTGACATCGGCGCCCGCATTGGCGGCGGTTTCAAGGCCGATGGCCAGGGTCAGTTTGACCAAGCGGCTGGCCCGCCGACGTTCGGCCGGTGGCAGGATGCTTGGTACCGGCAGAATCGATGGTGCTGCGGTGTACGGCGCAGCGCCGCGCAAAATGCTGCAGGCGCTTGCCCAGTCGGGCAGGCCGGGGGCGAGCAGGCCGATACCTTCGATCCAGACGGTCAGGGGGGTCGGGGTCATGGTGCGACTCCAAAAACAAGGCTGCAATTGCTGCCGCCGAAGCCGAAGGAGTTGGTCAGCGCATGACGAACCTTGGCCGGACGGCTATTCAGCAGGTAGTCGATGGGAATGGCCGGGTCCGGCGTTCCGGTATTCGGGCTGCCCGGTAGCAGATCGTGGGTCAGCGCCAGGGCGCAGACAATCGCTTCGACCGCACCGGCCGCGCCCAGCGTATGGCCGGTCGCACCCTTGATCGAGCTGCAGGGAACGCGATTGCCGAACAGTGCGGCAACCGCCTTACCTTCTGCCGCATCGTTGGCCGGCGTGGCGGTGCCGTGCAGATTGATGTAATCGATATCGCCGGTCTGCAGGCCGGCCGAGCGCAACGCCGCTTCCATGGCCAGGCGTGCGCCCAGTCCTTCCGGGTGCGGTGAGGACATGTGATAGGCGTCGCTTGATTCGCCGGTGCCGAGCAGCAGGACGGCGCCCGACGGCGTATCGGCCGGCAAGCGTTCGAGCAGCGCAAAGGCGGCACCCTCACCGACCGAAATGCCGTTGCGCGTCGCGTCGTAAGGCCGGCATGGTGCCGACGAAGTCAGTTGCAGCGAGGCAAAGCCGTGCAATGTCGTCAGGCACAGGCTGTCCACGCCGCCGACGATGGCCGCATCGATGGTCCCCAGCGCCAATTGACGGGCCGCTGCAGCAAAGACCTTGGCGCTCGATGAGCAAGCCGTTGAAATCGCCAGGGCCGGGCCTTCGAGCGCGAAATAGTCGCGGGTGAATTCGGCGACCGAAAAGGCATTGTGTGTCGTGCGATAGATGAAATCTTCCGGCAGGGCGCCGCTGACCGGATCGCGTCGGCGATAGGCCTGCTCGGTTTGCAGGATGCCGGCCGTGCTGGTGCCGAGGAAAATGCCGACGCGGGTCTTGCCGTAGCGGGCAATGGCGGCCCGGACATGGCTTGCGAAGCCATCCTGTTCCAGTGCCAACTGGGCCAGGCGGTTGTTGCGGCAATCGTAGCGGGTAAGCGATTCGGGCAGTTTCTGGGCGTCGACCGCAGTGACTTCGCCGATCCAGGTATCGAGATCGACGGTTTCGAAATCGCAGGGTTTCAGGCCGCTGCGGCCATCGCGCAGGCCAGCCAGCGTTGCATCAAGCCCGTGGCCGAGCGTGGTGGTTGCGGTGTAGCAGGAAAGAAGGAGCGGGGACACGGCGGACCTCGAATTCATGAACAGTGAATTTTATCAGAGGGGCCTGCCCCCGGTTGGCTGCCCGTTCAGTTCGTCTCGGCCCGGCCCAGGCAAGTGCGGTAACGCCCTTCGACGCGCCGGGCAAACCATTCTGTGGTCAGCTGACGGCTGATTTTCGGGCTTTTGAGATCGATCTGTGGCATTTGTTGACGCGGCAGCAAGCGCCCGGCCGAAACTTCGGCCAGCCGGAACAGCCGGTTGAACAGCGGGCTGTCGCCGAAACCGGCTGATTTTTCGAGGAGCAGGTCGCGCCGGATTTCGGCCCGATTCATTTGCAGGCGCGCAGCCAGGTCGCCCAGCGCGGCTTCGACGCTGCTCGGGGTGGCGCTTGCCCTGCCTTTTTCATAGCGCAGCAGATCGCCATCCAGGCTGAGCGTTTGCCTGGTCAAGCGATTCAAGGCGGCCTGGAAGGCGGCATTCCGGCTGCTGTAGCGACCGGCGTTGAAATCGGCGAAGCGGTAAAGCACATCGTCGTAGGGGGCCGGATAATCGAGCAGGATGGCGGCACCGAAATAAACGCCACCGCGCCGGGTGAACACCTCATCGCGGATGTTTTTGCCGAGGGGATAGGGATAAGGTTTTTCCCGCGCATGTTCCTCGGCGAAGGCGATGCTGACCTGCATCGGCCCGGCGGTGTGTACCGGGTTGTAGTCTTTCAGCCAGCGCTGGCCGAAAGGCAGTTCGGCAATCATGTCTTCGTACAGCGCGTTGAGCTGTTTTTCGGTTTTCAGCGCATTGATCCGGTCGGCATAGGTTTTGCCATCCGGCGAGGTCTTTTGCAGCACCGCCCGGAGCACGAATTTGGGCATGCCGAATTTGCCGACGCGCTCTTCCAGGCCTCGCCAGACGATATCGGGCAATCCGGGGACGACCGGGTCGGCCTGGAAAGTCGATTCCTGCTCGATCACGGCAATGCTGGCGCAGTAGGTTTGCGCAGCGGCCGGAATATTCAGGTGCGTGTAGGCGGTGTGCAGATCGCCGGCCCAGCCGGCCCTATCCTTGACGTTGGCCGGAATCAGCCGGGCGATGCGCTGGCGCAGTTCGGCTTCCGGCAATTCGGACCACGGAATGGTGCGTGCTTGCCCGCTGGGTGTCGCCATGTCGCCGGGCAGAACCGGCCCAGGCGGATTGTCGATCGATGTACAGCCAGCCAGCACAAGCAGCGGCAGCCATCGGAAAAGCATCGGGCGCATGCCGGGGATCAGGCGGCGGGAACGCGGCAGATCAGCATGATGTTGGCGAAAGGTTTGCCTTCATTCATCGGCAGCGTTTCGACGACAAAGCCGAGGCTTTTCAGCAGTTCAACCCATTCGACCAGCTTGCGGCCATACAGGGTCGGCAGGCGATGGCCGCGAACGAAGGTCACGGCATGATCGACCCAGTTGCAGATGTGGTACGGCAGGCCGGCGCCCTTGTCGCCGACGCGGGTCAGGAACAGGCCGCCCGGCGGCAGGGCGGCACGGATGCGCTTGAGTACATCTTTCTGGCGCGCGTGATCGACGTAATGCAGGGCATCGAGGATGGTCACGACATCGGCCTGACCGAAATCGACCTTGCACATGTCGCCCTGGCGAATGCTCACAATCGGGTGATCCAGCCCGAAAGCCTGGCTGGCGCGGTCGACATCCTTTTGCATCAATTCGTAGCCGAGCAGTGCCAGCGGCTGCGGCGCCGGCGCCCAATCAGCCGGCCAGTTGCCCTGTTCGTACAGCTTGCGGGCGGCCAGCAGCCAGGCAAACAAACTGCCCTGACCGCAGCCGAGGTCGAGAAAACGCCCTTGAGCCGGGAAAATGCCGCGCTTGAGCAGTTCGCGGAAGATGCAATCGGAGGAAAGTTTGCCGCGTGCGTAGTGGTAGGCGAAGCGGCTACCGTTGCGAAAGGGGCGACTGGCATCGTCGAGCAGGGTTTGCAGGAAGCGGGAGGTCATGTCAGGGCGGCGGGAAGGGTTACGGGGGTCAGTCCGGCTGCGCGGATTTCATGCAGCAGCTTGGGCAGAACGGAAAGAATGACGGGTTGGCCGGCGCTGTTGCGTGCGCTATTGCCGTCGTGAATGAGCAGAATGTCGCCGGCGGCGAGATTTTGGCAAAGCCGGCCAAGCACGATGGCCGGATCTGCCTCGCATGTGTCGTAGCCGCGCCGTGTCCAGGCGGCCAGTTGCAAGCCTAGATGGGTCAGGACCGGGTCGAGGAAGGGATTGCGCAAGCCGGCGGTCGGCCGGAAAAAGCGTGGCGGCTGGCCGGCAAGTTCGCCGAGGATGGCCTGGGCGCTTGAAATATCGGCCTTCATGCGCCGGTAGCCGAACAGGGAAAAGTGCCAGGCATGAGCCTCGCCATGATTCTCGATGCTGTGGCCGCGTGCCACGATTTCGCGGCAGAGGGCCGGATATTGCCGGGCATGCCGTCCGATGCAGAAGAAACTGGCTTTGACCCCGGCGCCATCGAGCATGTCGAGCACCTGGGGGGTAACCTCGGGGTCGGGACCATCGTCGATGGTCAAGGCGATTTCACCACGCCGGCAGGCGCTTTCCGGCAACCGGGTCAGGGTCGGACCGAGCCAGTTGCAGCGTGGCAGAAGACCAGCCAAGGTGATGATGGCGTGATTGACGATGAGTGCGGCGACCGCCCATGGCCAGCCCGCAGGCAGGGCGAACAGGCTGAATACGGCCGCCAGATGGGTGGCCAGTGTCAGTTTGAGGGTGAGATTGGGCGACCAGGAACGGGGCATCGTTTATCTGGGGAATAAGTCACTGTGCAGGAAATGGTCCCACAAAACCTGCCATACCGGCCATTCATGGCCGCCGGGAACGGCCAGCGAAGCGTGATCGGGGAAGCATTCGGCAATCTGGCGCATTCCGTCGGCAAAGCGGTCTTCGCTGCCGTAACCGACGAATACGGGAAGTCCGGCCGGTGGGTTTTTCAGCCACTGCCAGGCACGAAATTCAGGGTCATCGAGTTGCTCGGGCGTCGGCTGCCATTGCGCCAGACCGCCGGCCCGGGCAATCGCATTGGTTGTCAGTCGCGAGCCGGGGTAAGGCGCGAGCAGGCACAGGCCATCGAAGGCGCCGGGTGTATCGGCGTTGTGGCACAGCGTCAGCAGGCCGCCGAGCGAAATGCCGCCGAGCCAGATTTGACGGTAGCCCTGCTCTCGGGCCGGCGCGATGATCTGCGCCTGGAGCGCCGGTAGTGCCGTGCCACTGGAAATTTGCGCCAGATCGAGGTCGACCGCGACAAGGTCGAGCTTCAGGCCGAGATCCGTGACGCGGCTGAAAAAACCAGCCGTGACGTAGTCTTCCGGCTTCATATAGGCGCCGGGCAACAGCACCATCAGTGTCGATGCGCTCGAACACTGCTGGATGGTCCGTAGCGTCGGGCTCATCCGGTGGTTCCACGCGGCGCGAATATCGCTGCCAGCAGCAATGCCAGCACGGCGCCGGGGCCGACTGTCACGCCGACGGCGTGCAGGATCGGCACGTTGGACAGGCCGAGCGTGCCGAAACCGATCGCTGTGGTCAGGTTGGCGACCAGCATCGAAGCCAGTGTTTCCGGATCGGGGCCGGTCGTCTCATCGGCCCGGTCGAAAAACAGGGCGTAATTGGAACCGACCGCGACAATCAGCAGCATGCCGATCAGGTGCAACAGGTGCAGGCGTTCGCCGAGCAGGTGCAAGCCGCCAATGACGATCAATACGGCAAGAATCAGCGGCAGCAGGACACGCCCGAGCCGGCGCGGCGAACGCAGGGTGATGGCGAGCAACAGGATGATGCCGATCAGGCCGGCCAGCGAAAGTTGCGATGCTTCGTGCAGGTAATCGTTGTAAAGCTTGTCGAACTCGCCCTTCATGTCGATGAACAGTGCCTGCCCGGCTGTGTCTTCTGTCAGCGCGGCACGCACGGCCGCGGCATCGATCATTGCGCTTCCGTCTTGTGGCGGGCGCAGCGGCAGCAGGACGCTCCAGCCCTTGGCATGCTTGAGCAGCATGGCATCGACCGCGAGGGCCAGCTGCGTACCGGCCAGCGAGGCCGGTGTGATTTTCGGTTGCCGGCGGGTCGATTCGATATCGGCAAGAAAGCGATCGAGTTTGCTGGCGGCCAGCGGCGCATCCTGCAGCACGGCCTTGAGGCGGAGTGCAAGCTCATCGTTTGACGGCAGACTGGCTTGCCGCTGGGCCTGGCTCAGCTGGCTCGGCAGGAAACGGGTCGGGCTGTCGTAGCCGCCGAGCAGCCCGCGCTCGACCAGGCGATCCAGCTGCAAGCCGGTACGTTCGGCCATTTGCAGGGCGGTTTCCTGGTCTGCGGCATTGATCACGACAAGGTAGCGCGAATCCGGTGCGGCCATGTCGGCGCGCAGTGCGAGATCGACTTGCTGATCGGCCTGGCTGACCGGGCTGAGGGCCGACAATTCAGGGTTCCACAGTGAATCGCGGTCAAGATAAAGCGTTGCGGCCGCCGCGATTGCCAGTGCGAGCATGGGCCAGCGCAGTCGCTGGACTTGTCCGATGCTGCGTTCCAGCAGATGGCCGAGTGGCGTCAGATCGCGGCGTTCTATCGTTGTGCCGGCTAGTTGTGGCAGTACGAAGCGAGTGACCAGTGCCGCGGTCAGGACGCCGGCCAGCGAATACAAGCCGAGTTGGGCCAGGCCGGGAAAGCCGGAAAAGAGCAAGGCGGCAAAGCCGGAAATCGAGGTCAGTACGCCAAGCCGGATGGTTGGCCAGAAACGTTCGCGCCAGGCATCGACGCCCATCCGGCTGGATTGCACGAAGTAGTAGATCGAGTAATCGACGGCCTCGCCGATCAGCGCCGAACCGAAGCCAACGGTGATGCCGAAAACCGTGCCGTAAGCCAGGCTGACGGCGACGACGCCGGCCAGCGCACCGGAAACGACGGGCAACAGGCCGAGCGTGAGGAGCCGGAAGGAGCGATAGACGAAGAACAGCACGGCAATGATGGCGACGCTGCTGATCAGCGACAGCTGGCTGACTTCATCCTTGATCGTGGCTCGCGAATTGACCGCGAACAGGCCGGGGCCGGAGAGTGCCAGGCGGGCATCGCTCAGGCCGCTTGCCGTCCGGCTCTCGGCGAACTGCTGGCGAATCAGCTGGATGGCGTTTTCCTGGCCATCGGTATCGGAGCCGAGGGCACGGGTCTGGATCAGCAGCATGGCGCGTTCGCCGTCACGCGAGGCCCAGACGCCGGCCCGGCTGGCAGGCTGGGCGCCGGCATTGAGCTGGCTGAGGATATCGACCAGTTCGCCGGTCGGGTCGCTGGTCAGCAGCGGCTTGAGCATCATGCCGGCCGGCGAGGCAAGTAGGTCGATGCTGTTCGAAATGGCATTTTTCAGGCCGTCGACCGTGAAACGTTCGGGCCGGACGCTCGGGCTGAGCAGATAGCGGTGCTTGAATAGAAAGTCGCGGTCGGCTGATTCGCTGCCACTTTGACCATTCTGAACCGAAGCGAATTCGGGCATTTTGCCGAGTCGACCGCGCAAATCGCGCGACAAGGTGGCGCGTTGTTCAACATCGCCGCCGCTGATCGCGACCATCAGCAATCGGGCCACTGCCCCTTCCTTGAGCTGATCGACCAGCACCTGTTGCTCGGCCGTCGGCTTGGACGGCAGGAAGAACGACATGTCGGCGGTAAACCGGCTGTGCCAGACGATTGCAGCGCCGGCCAGCATGGCCAGCAGCCAGAGTAGAAAGCTGCGGCGGGCGGGGCTCATCGGTTGTCGATCGGTTCGATGCTCATCACCGAACGGTCGCCGTCGGCCTGCAGGTACTCAATGTTGCGGATCTGGTTCTTGCTGCCGCTGACGGTAATGCGCTGCACCAGGGCGGCAATCTTTGGGTCGCTCGGCAACAGCGTCAGCGTCCATTTATCCAGATTGCCGGCCAGGAAGAGCGCGTAGTTTTTCTCCAGCGCGGCGCGGTTGCCGGTCAGTGTGCCGCGAATGCTGTCGATGAAGGCCAGCGCTTCCGGCTGGTTGCTCAGGTTGATTGTCAGTTTCTGCTTTTCGCGCTCGATGCTGAGCATGTCCTTGTCGAGCAGCAGGGTTTCAACCTTGGGTGTCAGCGTGCGTTTTTCCAGCCGGTCGGGGGCGGTGTAGCTCATTTCGCCGCTGGAGACGACCGGCTTGTCGAGTACGGCAAGGTATTTTTTCTCGACGAAACGGGCCTTGCCGCCTTTGTGGCGGGCCAGTTCGCCCATCAGCTGGCCGAGGTCGAAGGCGGCCAGGGCCGGGAGGGTGAGTGCCGCGAGAATGAGGCCGGCAAAAAGTCGCTTGATCATTTTTTCTGCCAGAAATCGAAGAAGTTGAACCAGTTGTAAGGTGCCAGGCGGCAATAGTGGCTCAGCCGGTCGGCGTAATGCTGCTGCGCGGCGCGAATCGCGGCATCGCGTTCGCTGCGCGGCGTGTCGGTGAAATCAGCCAGCGCTTCGAAGTGTATCCGGTAGTGGTTGCCGCCCAGGTAAAGGCCGGTCATGAAGAACACCGGACGGCGCAGCATCGCGGCGAGGCGGAAGGGGCCGACCGGAAATGGGGCCATTTCGCCGAGAAATTCGCAGTCGACCGTGGGATCGTCACTCAGGCTGCGGTCGGCAAGAATGCCGACAAGGTAGCCTTGATCGAGTTTGTCGCGGGCTTCGAGCATCGATTCCATACGGCCGAGCGAGATGATGTCCTGGGTTGCCGCCGGGTTGATCGCCTCCAGCGTGGCGTTGATCTTGCGGGCATTTTCCTCGTACATCAGCATGGCGACCTTGAGCCCTGCCCTGCCCCGGCCGACGGCGCGCAATACTTCAAAGCTGCCGAGATGGGCGCCGATCAGCACTGCACCGGTTTGGGCGGCAGCCAGTTCATGCACCGGGTCGGCGCCGATGACTTCGATGTCGAACAGGTCGAAACGGTCGTTGAGCAGATAGATACGGTCGTGAATGGTGCTGGCGAAGCTGAAGACGTGACGAAAGCCGTCTGACCATTCCGCCCAGCGGCCGAGCGCACGGTGCAGATATTCACGGCTGAAGTGGCGGGCGCGCGGCGCAAAAAGTACGTAATAGGCGGTGATGCCGTAGAGCACGACGCGGCCGATGGCCCGGCCGAAGGTCAGCGAAATCCAGACCATCAGGCGGAGGATGGCGAGGTTGCTGCGTTCCTGCTGACGCAGCCAGCTTGGCGTGGCCGGCCGGGTCATGGCGCCGGTGTCAGGCTGCCGGAGGCAACGTCACGTCCGGCGGCGCGGACGGTAAAGGCGATGGCGCCGCTCGGCTTGGTCAACAGGCTGAAGGTCAGTTCTTCCTGCGGGGCGACCGGGCTGAGAAACTTGGCGTTGCCGATTTGCCAGCCGGAAACCGGGCGTTCCAGCAACTGCTCGGTGAACCGGATGGCCTGATCGAGCAGCACAACGCCGGGCACGATCGGACGACCAGGGAAATGACCGGCAAAGCTCGGATGATCGGCCGGTACGGACCAGTGGTAATCAGCGCTCGACATGTCCGACCTTTTCGTTGAACAGTTCGAGCAACTGCTTGCGCGGTAGCTTGCCGGTGCTGTTGCGCGGCAGTGCATCCATGAAGACGACCGGACGCGGCAGGAAAATCGGATCGACGCGCTGGCGCAGTTCGGCCTGCAACTGGCGGCTGTTCAGGCCGGGGGCGACGACGAAGGCGCATAGCCGGGTGATGCCGTCCGGGTTCAGTTCGTCGGGCAGGAAGAAAGCTGCATCGGAGACGCCGGGCACGGCGCAGATCTGATGATTGAGGTAGGCCAGCGAAGTGCGTTTGCCGGCGATGTTGATCAGGTCGGCATGGCGGCCATGCAGGATGAAACAGCCGTCAGGCAGGATCTCGATGACATCGGACAAGGCGATTTCACGTTCGATATGACCGCCTGAGGCAAAGGTGACGTCCTCTTCCTGGCGCAAGCGAACGTCGGGCAGCAACTTCCAGGCTTGGTCGGCCGTTGTCTGGCGGCTGGCGACCTGCCCCGTCTCTGTCGAGCCGTAGATTTCGTAGAGCGGCGCGCCAAAGCTTGCCTCGGCATCCCGAGCCAATTGGGCCGACAGCGGTGCGGTGGCCGAAAGGATCAGTGCAACCGGCGGCAGTTCGAGGCCGGCGGCGAGCAGTGCGGAGAGATGGAACGGCGTGGTGACCAGCATCCGGGGTTGCGGTACGGCGTTCAGCGCGGCAACGATATCCTGCGGATAAAACGGCTTGCCGGCCCAGAACGGGGCTTGGGCATGCATCGCAAGCAGCACGGTCGATTCGAAACCGAAGCTGTGCTGGGCGGGAACGGTGCCGACAACGTGATGTACTTGCCGGTTGATGCCCAGCCGCTCGGCTTCGGCATAGGCGCTCTGGACGATGAAACCCCAGGTCTTGTCGTGGGCAACCGGCGTGCCGGTCGAGCCGGAGGTGTACAGCCGGACGGCAGTCCGGTTGGCCGGGATGAGCGGGATTTCACCGATATTTTCGCGGTCGACCGCGCCAAGTTCGGGAAAATCGAGACGCGGCAGATCGAGGCTGTCGAAATCGTTGTCGCACAGGCAGAAAACATCGGGGCTGGCGGCTTGTATCTGGCGCAGTGTTTCGGGCGATTGCGAGGCGGGCTGCAGGCTGATCCTGTCGCTGACCAGGCCGGCCGCCAGACCGACCGTGAAACGATAGCGGTCCTGGCACAGGTTGAGCATGTGCCGGCCGGCCGGCAAACGGGCAGCCAGGGCGAATGTGTCGGCCAGAAAGTCGGCAATGCTGACCGGGCCGTTCTGCCGCCAGGCAAAAATATCATCGAGTGGCGCGGGGGCGAGGAGCGGAACCAGGCTCATGAACTTTCTGTCTTTTGGCGGGTGGAAAGGCGATAGCCGCGGATGGTGTCAGCGATGCTCGACTGATCTTCCGGCGGCAGTGCGTGCCGCCGTACAAGATGTTCGATGACGAACATCAGGGCGATCAATACGGTGCCAAGCAGGTTGGCGAAGGTCGACCACACGCTCGCCGGGGCGAAGACGAACAGGATGGCGGAGATCAGCGCGGTCAGCATGAAATAGCTTGTCCAGGCGATCGTCACGCGCCGCGTGTATTTTTCCTTGATCGGCGAAATGACGCCATCGTGGGCCAGTCGGGCGAAATGGGTGACGAGCGGCACGTGACCTTGCAACAAGGTACGGCCGAACAGGGTGCCGAGCGCCAGATTCGTCCCGACGTGCTGGATAAAGTAGAGCAGCGCGATGTTCTGACGCAGCAGCGGCCACTGCCAGATCAGCACGGCAAGCATGGCCAGGCTGCCGAGTGTGACCCGCAGGGGGCTGCCGACGCGCCAGAGGACGATGACGACAATCGCCAGGAGCGGCGCACAGGCCAGTGCGGCAGAGAGGTCGGAGGGGCTGTCGCCGGCGCTGCCGTAGTGGGCCAGCACAGCCCAGGCGACGACCAGCAGGCCGACCGCAAGACCGCGCAGAATGGCGGTCGGGCCCAACCCGGTCATTTCGTTCGCTGGCTGGCGATATGGGTTGCCAGGGCGCGCAGTGACGAGAAAATACGAATATTGTCTTCGTTGTCCGAACGTAACTGGAAACCATAACGTTTCGAAATAACCAGCGCCAGTTCAAGAATGTCGATTGAATCCAGCCCCAGGCCATCGCCGAACAGCGGGGCATCGGCTTCGATTTCATCGGCGGCCAGGTCGAGGTTGAGCGCTGAAATGATCAGTTCGGCCACTTCCGGCAAAAGTGCTTCGATGGCTTGTTGGGCAGAGTCTTGGGTCATCGCAGTGATTTCCGTGAACTAGGCATTGACGCTGCGAAACGCGAGCACCGCGTTGCTGCCGCCAAAAGCGAAGGAATTGGACAAGGCGGCGCGCAGGGGCTTGCCGCGCCGCGCCGTCGTAACGTGGTCGACGCCAAGGCAGGCCGGATCAGCCTGGTTCAGGTGAGCGGTCGGCGGAATGGCCTGTTCGCGCAGGGCAAGGACCGTGATGATCGCTTCGATCGCACCGGCTGCGCCGAGCTGGTGGCCGTGCATGGACTTGGTGGCGCTGACGGCCAGGCGGCTGGCACGCTCGCCAAAAACGGCTTTCAGGGCCGAGATTTCGACCGGGTCGCCTTCGGCGGTTGCCGTACCGTGCGCATTGACGTAATCGATCTCGTCGGCCAGCAGGCCGCCGTCGGCCAGGGCTGCATGCAATGCGCGAACCTGGCCGGCCGCTTCCGGGCGAACCAGGTGGCTGTGGTCACAGCTTGTGCCATAGCCGACCAGTTCAGCGTGGATGCGGGCGCCGCGCGCCACGGCGTGTTCCCAGTCTTCGAGCACCAGCGCCGCCCCACCCTCGCCGAGGACCAGTCCGGTCCGGTCGGCGCTGAAGGGCCGGCAGGCGGTTGGTGAGCTTGTTTCATCGCCGCTGGCCATGACGCGCAGCGCTTCCCAGGCACGGGCCACGCCGTAGGCTTGCGGGACATCGGAGCCACCGGTCAGCATGATCGTTGCTTCACCGCTGCGCACGCGTCGGAAAGCTTCGCCGATGGCGATGGCTGACGAGGCGCAGGCAACGGTATGGCTCATGCTGACACCGCCTAGCCCGAGCTGGATCGAAATGTGGGCATTGGCCGCGTTGTTCATGCCGAGGATGACCGAGAGCGGTGAGACGCGCTCGCGACCCTTCTGCCACAGTTCGCGATAGCCTTTTTCATAAGCCAGCGTGCCGCCTAGCGCGGTACCCCAGGCGACGCCCCAGTTTTCGCGGTTTTCAGCGGGTTGACCGCGCAACAGGCCGGCATCTTGCCAGGCATCGAAGGCGGCTGCGGTGCCGAGCTGGGCGAAGCGGTCCATGGTGCCGGCCAGCGGCCGACCGAGCGTCGCATCGGCGTCGAAAGCCGGGCAACTGACAAAAGGAATGCTCAGGGGGCGGGGAATGTCGTCGGTCAGCAAATACCGTACGGCAGATTCACCGGCGAGCAGACGCGCAAAGAAGTCGGGCAGGTCGCCGCCGTAGGGGCTGATCAGACCCAGCCCGGTGATTGCTACCCGCCGCTGGCTCATCGCTCAGCTCTGTTCGCTGCGGAGTTGATCCATCAGCGTCGCCATTTCGCCAACGGTTTTCGGGCTTTTCAGATCTTTGGAAAGCGTGATGCCGAAACGGTCTTCAAACTCGAACATCAATTCGAGCAGCATCAGCGAATCGACCCCCAGATCATCCAGGGGAGCGTCGGGAACGACCGTATCCGGGGAAATCCCCAGTCGGTCATGAAGAAATTCGCGGATCAGGCCAAGAGAATCCATAGTGGGCAGCATTTTAGCCGAATGGCTTATATTTACAAAAATTTAGGCACTTTTTACCCGGCAGATTACTGAATCTTGCCCAGGCTCTGAAGGAAGGCGGTCGTATCCTGGAAACCGACCACGCGAATCGTCTTGATTTCCTTGCCGGTGGCATCGAAAAACAGGATGCCGGGCGGTCCGAACAAGCCAAAACGGGCGAGTAGCGCCTTGTCGTCGGCCGTGTTGGCCGTGACATCCGCCTTGAGCAGCTTGAAACCGGCGAGTTTGGACTGTACAGCGGGATCGGCAAAGGTAAAGCGTTCCATTTCCTTGCAGGAAACGCACCAGTCGGCATAAAAATCGAGCATTACCGGTTTGCCGGCTGCGCGGACGGCTTGTTCGAGTTCGCTGACACTGCTGACTTTCTCGAACGCCAGCTTCGGGCTTTCTGTGGCCAGGGCTTGCCCGCGCAGGCCGGCGAGCGGTTGCAGTGGATCGCGATTGCCGGCCAGCGCACCGATCAGCAGGGCCGCGCCGGTCAGCAGCATGACGATGCCGATGCCTTTCCAGAAACGGTGCCAGCCCTTGGCATGTGGTGGCAGCGGATCAAGTGCGTGCAGGAAAATGGCCGGGATGATCAGCAGCGCCGCCCAGGCGAGCATCTGGGCAACCGCCGGAATCACCGGCGAAACCAGCCAGACGGCCGTGGCCAGCAGCAGAACGCCGAAGCTTTTCTTGACGGCTTCCATCCATGCGCCGGCCTTGGGCAGTAGCGTGCCGGCCGATAGACCGACGATGAGCAGCGGCACGCCCATGCCGAGTGCCATCAGGAAGAGCGCCATGCCGCCGAGGACGGCATCGCCGGTCTGGCCAATGTAAAGCAGTGCGCCGGCCAGCGGAGCCGCAACGCAGGGGCCGACGATCAGGGCCGAGAGCGCGCCCATGATGAAGACGCCGATACCGCGCCCGCCTTGCAGATGGCCGGATTCTTCCGACAGTTTGCTTTGTAGCGCAGTCGGCAGTTGCAGTTCGTAAAAGCCGAACATCGAGAATGAAAGAATGACGAATACCGTCGCAAAGCCACCCAGTACCCACGGGTTTTGCAAAGCGGTGGAAAGTAGCGTGCCGGTCAGTCCTGCCGCAATGCCGATGGCCGAATAAGTCACGGCCATGCCGAGCACGTAGGCGAGAGACAGGGCAAAGCCGCGGCTGCGCGAAATCCGGTGGCCCTGGCCGGCGATGATGCCGGACAGGATAGGAATCATCGGAAAGACGCAAGGCGTCAGCGACAAGCCCAGTCCGGCCAGAAAAAAGAAGGCAAGGTTGGCCAGGAAGCCGGCATTTTTCAGGGTTGCGGCAATTGTGCCGCTTTCGTCGCCGTCGACCGCAGCAATCGCGGCGGGAGTACTGCCCGGGTCGGGCAGGGTCAAGTTCAGTGCCTGGGTTTGCGGCGGGTAACACACGCCGGCATCGGCACAGCCTTGCGAGGTGACATTCAGCTTGATCGGCAACGCACCGGAAACGCTGCGTTCAACAGGCAGGCGGACGATGGCGCTTTTGTAATAAACCTCGACCTTGCCGAAATTTTCGTCGTTCTTTTCCTTGCCCTTGGGTAAAACGGGGTTGCCTGCGGTGGCTCCTTCAGCCTCGATGCCGAAACGGAACTTGTCGCGGTAGAGGTAATAGCCTTTGGCGATCTCGAAGCTGATTTCGACCGTCTGTCCATCGATCGCACGGGCGGTTGGCTTGAAGGCAACGGCCGGGTCGAGAAATTCCTGGGCGTGGACCAGCGAGCTCAGGAAGGCAAGAAGCAGGAAAAGTGTGCGCATCATGATTTGAGTGTTTCTGCGCTGACCCAGTTCAAATAGGCCGGTAAACCATGCGTGATCGGCAGCGCGATGATTTCGGGCACTTCGTAGGGGTGGCGTTGGCGGATGGTGGTTTCAAGCGCCGCGTAGTTTGCTGCGGTCGACTTGATCAACAGGGGAATTTCGCTGGCCGATTCGACAGCGCCCTGCCAGCGGTAGATCGATTCGACGCGCGGCAGGATATTGACGCAGGCCGCCAGGCCGCTTTCGACGACGGCCAGCGCAATCGCATTGGCGACGCTTTCATCCGGGCAGTTGGTGAGGATCAACAAGGGTTCCATGGCCTGATTCTACTTGAGCAGGCGACGCCGGGTCAGGCGCAGTGCAATGGCAAAGGCGATGGCCGTTGTGGCCAGCAGCACGCCAATATGGATCAGGGCGTTGTCCGGGAATTGCCCGGCAAGCAGCGGCCGGACCAGGGCAACGCCCTGAGCCAGCGGTAGCCAGCCACCGATGGCGGTAAGCCAGCCAGGCAATTGCTCGGTCGGGAAGAAAACGCCGGAAATCAGTGTCATCGGCGTGATGAACAGCGTGAAGTAGTACATGAAAAAATCGTAGGACGGCGCCAGCGCATTCCAGATCAGCCCCAGTGCCGCGAAAGCCAGTCCAGTCAGGACAATCGCTGGCAGCGCCCAGAGAACGAGGTTGCCGCTGGTCAGCCCCATGGCGCTGATCACGACCAGGATGGCCGCCCCGGAGAAGAGCGATTTGGTCGCGGCCCAGAACAGTTCGCCGGCGACGACATCGTTCAGGCCGAGCGGCGTGTTGAGGATGGCATCCCAGGTTTTCTGGACGTGCATGCGCGAGAAGGACGAGTACAGGGCTTCGAAGGTTGCCGAGTTCATGGTCGACGCACAGACGGTGCCGGCCGCCAGAAACGCGACATATGGCCGGCCGTCGACGCTGGGCAGCATGGCGCCCAGGCCGTAACCCAGCCCCAGCAGGTAGATCAGCGGATCGGCCAGATTGCCCAGAATCGATGGCAGGGCGAGCTTGCGCCAGACGAGAAAATTGCGCTGCCAGACAGGGCGCCAGCCAATACTCAGCGATATGGGCGGCATGCGTGCGCTCCCGGCAAAATGAAATAAGGCTGCCATTTTACTGTGAAGTCGTGCCGCACAATCCTGGCAAGTTGATGGTGCCGAAAAGCCGGGCAGCCAATTTGGCCCCGAGTCGAAGGTCGACCGCAGTCATCGCGGAATGGCTGGCCGGGATGTCAAAATAGCAACATGACACCGCCTGCCATTCTGCTTTCGACCCTTAACGCCAAATACATCCATGCTTCGCTGGGATTGCGCTATCTGCTGGCCAATATGGCCCGCCATGGCGGCGCTGAACTGCGCGCCGCAACGGTGTTGCGCGAATTCACGATCGCCCGCCCGGTCGCCGAAATTGTCGATGCGTTGCTCGCCGAACTCGGCGAAGCTCGTGATGGCGTCCGCCAGATCGTCGGTTTCGGGGTTTATATCTGGAATGTGCGGCAGACGACCGATGTCATTCGTCAATTGAAGGCCCGGCGTCCCGCGTTGATCATTGTCCTGGGCGGGCCGGAAGTGAGCCATGAATGGGACGAGCAGGAAATCGTCCGGTTGGCTGATTATCTGGTCACCGGCTGGGGCGACGTCAGTTTCCCAAAATTGTGCCGTGCCTTGCTGCATGGGCCGCAACCCTTGATGAAAGTGATCGCCGGCGAGCAGGCCAGCCTGGCCGAGATTGAATTGCCCTATGCCGAGTTGAGTGCCGACGATCTGGCGCATCGCCTGCTTTATGTCGAAGCGTCGCGCGGCTGTCCGTTCAAATGCGAGTTCTGTCTCAGCGCGCTCGACAAAACGGCCTGGGCCTTTGACGAGGCGCGCTTTCTTTCTGCCCTGGAAACGCTTTACCAGCGCGGAGCGCGCAATTTCAAATTTGTCGATCGCACCTTCAACCTCAAGATCGACAGTTCGCTACGCATCCTGGAATTCTTCATCGATCGTCTGACGCCCGACCTTTTCCTGCATTTCGAGGTGGTTCCCGACCATTTGCCGGATCGCCTGAAAGCCATGATCGCCCGCTTTCCGCCCGGCGTGCTGCAGTTTGAAATCGGTATCCAGAGCTTCAATCCGGCCGTCCAGCAAGGTATCTCGCGTCGTCAGGACAATGACCGGACCTGCGCCAATCTCGACTGGCTGGTCAGGCACAGTCATGCTCACCTGCACACCGACCTGATCTTCGGCCTGCCCGGTGAAACCCTGTCCAGCTTTGCGGCCGGCTTCGACCGCCTGTATGCGCTGAAGCCCGACGAAATCCAGCTCGGTATCCTGAAACGCCTGCGCGGTACGCCGATTGCCCGGCATACGCTTGAATACGGCATGGTCTATGACGCCCAGCCGCCCTACACCATCACCCAAACCGGCGTTGTCGATGCGTCGACCGTGCAACGCTTCACCCGTTTTGCCCGCTACTGGGATCTGATCGCCAATTCGGGCCGTTTCCCGGCAACGCTGGCAACCCTGCTTGAAGCACCCTCTCCGTTCCATGCTTTTCTCGCTTTCAGCGACTGGCTCTGGGAGACTCGGCAGAAAACCAGCGGCTTGAGCCCGGAAATGCTGCTCGATGGCCTGTTCGACTACCTGACCGGCGTGCTCGGCCAGCCCGGAGAGTCTGTCCGCACTATGCTTCTGGCCGACTATCGGGCCAGCGGCGCCCGATCCAATCCAGCTTGTCTGGCCGGTTTGCTGAAAGATCGGGAAAAGCCGCTGCCCAAGGCTTCAAGCGCCCTGGTCCAGCGGCAGGAACGGCATGGCGGGGTGACGGCTGATTGCATCGATCGTGTCTTGGTCAGCCGGCCAGGCCTCGATACTTAACGTGCTTGTGCCAGGTAGAAGGATGCCCAGTAATATGGATGCGGGTATTTTTTGCGGACTTCGTCCTGGGCATGATGGAAAGCAGTGACGATATCGTGGGTTTGGGCCAGCTGTTGGTAGAAAGCGGCGACAAAATCACGTGTCGCAATGTCATCAACGTTCCATAGCGACAGGATGATGTTGCGGTTGCGGTTGGCTGTGAGCGGTCGAAGGATGCCCATCAGTTCGTTCTCGTTGGCCTGATCCGCTGCGCTGAGACCGGCTTGACAGGCTGCTGCAAAGACCAGATCACGACCTTTCAGTGCTGCGTATTTGTGCATGTCACGGGCGTACAGTGAATTCGGATCGGTCGTCACGCTACGCCCGCGAATGGCGCCGTTGAATGCCAGGCGCGAGTCTTTCGGATCGTCGGCATTGAACTGGCCATGCATCGACAAATGGACGACGGTCGCATCGCTTGCCGATTGCAGTGCTTGAAGGTTGGCCGCTTCACGTTTGAAAACCTGGGCTGACGGTACGTATTGCCGAATCGCTTCAGCTTCCTGTTCGGCACCCTGGAGATCGAGTGTCGGGTTAAAAAAGCCGCTGACCCGAATATCCCTGAGCTGTCGTGCGTCTCCGGTGGTGAAGAAATTAACCGAGCGGGTGACCTTGGCGCCAAGATGGAAGTCAATCGGGTGACGCAATACCCATTTGTCTGGACTCACGGTCAAGCGTTCCGGCATCGGGTTGGTTGACGATATTTTCCGAAAGAAGGCTGCAGCATCACCTGGCTTGTCCTTGTTCTGGGAAATTTGGTCGTAGGATCGGTTGAGTTCGTTTTTCAGGTTTGCCAGCTCATTGCCACTGAGTTTCTTGACAGAGATCACCCTGCCTGAGTCGATCCGGGTGGCATAGAGCGCATCATCGACAAAACTGTCGCTGGCCAGTGCTGCATCATCGATACCAAAGTCCCGTGTTGTCAGGGGCATGGTGCTTCGTTCGGCTTTTGCGGCACGGATGTTCTTGTTGGCGGCAAGGGGCATGAACTTGCCGCCAACATACAAATCAAGGTACGGACCGGATTGGGCCAGGCGTTGGCGGTACCAGCTTTTCTGCGGCAGTCCCGAGGGGGTACGGGGAATCCCGTCTTCGCTTGCCAAATCTGCCACCTTGGCCATGGCGTTCCCGCTGTCACGGGTATATGCCAGACGTTCTTCGAGTAGCAGGCGGGACTTGTTCAGGCTAACGTAGTACAACACTTCATCGAAATTTTCAGCCTGGAAATTGGCTTCGATCAAGGTTGAAATGTAGTCGTTGATCAGTTTGTTGTAGCGCCAGCGGAACGATGGGTTGCGCAGGTTGCTGTAGGGGCGATAGACCGTGTCCAGGGCATACTCGGCGTAGACGATATTGCCTGTCCGGCGGAAGACCTGGATGTAGTAGTCGGCCAAGCTAAGGAAGTCGATTTCTGACAGGTCTACACCATCGCTCGACATGTCGCCCTTGTCTATGAAGCGATAAGCCGCCAGCGTGGCCTTGGAGCTGATTTTGCTCAGCTCATATTCTCCGCGGATCAGTCGGGAGAGAATCCGCTTGCGGGCTGCCGAGCCGGGGGGGGTGCTGTCGATATCGTTCTGGACCTGCTTGATGTGTTGCTGAAGTTTGTCGGCCGCATAGGTTTTGCTGGTATTGGGACGATTTCCAGCGAGCAGTTGGCGGTTCGTCTGGAGGCGGTCTGTGGCACTTTTCTTGATGGTAGCGGCATCGACTGAAACGTATTTGGTGACGTACTGGCTGTCAGCAATGGTGTATTGGCTGGCAGTCTGGTAGCGGGGCAGAAAATCGCCAGTGGTGTCCGCGGCAGGGATATCGCTCCGGATCAATTGCTCATCAGCCTGTATGGCGCTTTCAATATCAAGCGTTTGCAGGCTGTAGATGTCGGCCAGTTCGTTCAGGATTCGTGGTTGTGCATATGCCGAGCGGCCGAACTTTTGATAATCTGCCTCGAGTTGTGTGACCAGTCCCTGATATCTTTGCGTTGAACGCAATTCGGCGATGCCATTGATTCGGCGAATGGCTGATGCTGCAACGTCATCCTGAACGCCGTACTTGGGGACGATCAGGTTGCCGCAACTGCACAGCACGAAAGACGACAATAATGCCAAGGCACGTTTGATCGGGGCTTGTTTCATGACGAGGTCCGTACAAGGGAAGCGGATGACCTGCACAGGTCATCCGGTGTTCAGCTGGATTAGTCGAGTTTTTGCGAAGAAATGGCGCCGGCAACGCCGATTGATCTCAGGCCAAGGCAGGCAATTTCATGTTTTTTGGCAAGCCCGGCGGATTCCTTGCGAGCCAGGAGAAACTGTTCCCGCGCTTTGCTGAGCTCTTCTGCGTTGCGCTCCTTAATAGCCATATTAATCGCGGAGGCATAGGGAATATCAGTGCTTGCCTTGATATTGCGGATGTTAGCTTTTTGGTCTTCGGGTGATTGGAATCCGCAACCGCTCCCCATGACCATCGCTGCTGCACCGCCGGATTTCAGTTCGCGATAGGTTTCCACGAGCCCGAAGACAATCGGATTGCCTGCCCGAATGGCCTGGGCGGTCCCCCGATAAGCCATCGGGCTGTTGGTCAGCGTCAGAGAGCGCTTGGCATCTTCATCCATTTTTTTCAGATCCTGCCCGCGTTTGCGCATGTACTCACGACGTTCCGTATCCTGCAGGCTAGCCTGGTAAGACTGCTGGCGCTGGATGCTGCCGGCGACGCTTCCGTAATAGGCTCCGGCCCCGCCGGCCGAAGATACGAAGTAGGAAAATTTGCCCGGAATCTTCTGAATGATCTCCGGGTAGAAGCTTGGGCCGTAGAGGCCCATGTTGCCGCTAAAAGCATCGGAAATCGAGTATGCCTGGCCACGGGAGGCCACGCTGCGGACTTTTTCATCGACTAGTTGATGGTATTTGCGGGTTGTCTGGAGTGGCAGAAGCTTGAGCTTGATCGTCTTGGTCAGATAGTCGTAGCGTCGTTCGGTTTCTGCCCAGTCAGGTTTCAGTTCGAGTGTATCGTCGTAGCTGTAGATAGGCTCAAGTAGTCCGACATCGCCGGAGAAGAGATTCTTCAGCAGGGTGCCATCCTGGCTCGCAATGAATGCACCGTAAATGCCGTCTGCCCGTACGTCATGGTAATAAGTGCCGAGCTCGTCGGTGGCGACTTTCTTGTCTACCAGACGGATTGCCTCGACCCAAGTATCCACCTCTGATTCCGAAACCATGATGGGCCGGTACTTTGAGTTCGGCAGTCCGGTCGAGGCAATTTTTGCACTGATCGAGTAGCAACCTCCGAGCAGCAGTGCGGAAAGCAGAATGGCTATTTTTTTCATGATGTACTCCCCTCTTGTTTGTGTGACGCAATTTACTGAACGGTGAAGCTTGTTTCGGTGGCCAGACCCATGTTGATGGGCGTGCCCGCAGGCACGACCAGAATGCCGACAGCGTAAGCACCGGGCAGTCGGGGGGCGTACTGGAGAACCGGGTTGGTCTCTGGCAGGTTGGGTCCCTGGACCGAGGCCCGCCAGGGCTTTGCCCCATCGTCATTGAGCTGGCGGTTGTAATACCAGGTGACTTGCCCGCCTAGTTGCGCCACCTTGAGATAGAGATAAATGTCACTGGCTTGCTGCACTGGCAGGTTACCCGTCAGGTTGACCATCACCGTTTCCCCCACGGCAGGGCTTGTTGAGCTCAGGTAAAGGCCGACAGGGTTGCTGCCGGGCGGCGTGACGGGGAGTTGAACCGGCGCCGGGGGCGTGGCTGGAAAGGGCATCGGGATCGGTGTCACCGGCAACGGGGCCGGGGCTGAGGTCCGCACCGGGATTGCAGTTTCCAGACGGCTTGTCACCTTGCCCAGTTCGTCCAGGCTGATTTTTCGCGTCGGGTAGTAGCGCCATTCGCCCAGGTGATCTTGCTGGCCGTTGATGATGCCCGTCTGGTACAGATAATTGACCACGTTTTGATAATCCTGCTCTGTGGCTTCCGGCGTGCTGCCGAATTCCTCTAGCGCAAAGCGCTTCTCGGCATTGACCGTGGCCAGTTTCAGGGGAGCGATCAGCCGATTGACCATCAAAGCGACTTCCATGCGTGATGCCATGTCGGCAGGTCGGCTCAAGGTGCTTCCCTGGAAGAGGCCAAGACGTTGCATTTCGCTCGACGTTGCTGACTGAGCCAGGCCTTTCTGGACCGCCAGTCGGGCCAGTTGATCGAGTGCTTTCTGGCGACTGACCTGATCCTGAAGCATCGGATCATCTTCTTGAACATCGTGGTTGTAGGCATGTGCCGAGAAGTCATTTGCACCTTGCTCGATCAGCGCTTCCACCGCCTTGGCGGTCCCACCCGAATTCAGGAGTTTGACCGGGTCTAGCCAGACACTGGCAAGGTCACCAGCGCGTGAGGCATAGCCACGATTGCCGACCGGGGAGGTGGATTTATTGACGAAGGGGGCAAAGTTGCCGCGTGAATCAACCACTTTCCGGTCGAACCGCTGGACCTCGAGATGCAGGTGAGACGGAACTTGGGTAGGTTTGCCCAGTTCGGCAATTTGTTCTCCGGCACGAACATTCTGGCCTTTCGAAACACCGGGCTTTTCAGTGTGGACATAAACGCTGCGAATGTTCAGCGCTGGATGGTCGATCACCACATACCAGCCAAGGCTGGCCGGATTGGCGCTGGATGCGGGCGCAACCCGGGAAACGGTACCGTCCGCAATACTGAAGACAGGCGTTCCCCTGCCCCCACGGAAATCCGTGCCTGTGTGGTATCCCTTGTAGGCGATCCCGCCATAGACGCCGAGATAGTTGCCGAAATCCTGGGTGATGGTCAGTTTGCTGAGCGGTGCGGCGATTTTCCCGCTCATCGGGACCTGGGGAGGTGCCTTGCCTTCGAACTGGAAAGTCCTCAATTCCTGGCCGCCTGGCTTGTCTTTTACGGTCAGTCTGGGGTTGATCCCGAGCCGGGTGACGTCACATTTGACCTGATTTGCCGCCGGTTTGGTATCGTTGTAGCAGCGCTCGCCATCGAGGTTGATTGCTAGGGTGGGAGGCAGGTTGACGCCGCTGACCGTGAAGGTGAGCGGCTGGCCGACCGGACCGCTCAAGGGCGCTACCTGGGTGATCTGGATGGCAGAAGTCTGGATGGGCGCAGTGCCTTGCTTCTGAGCGCATTTGCTGCGAATTGGCGCGGTGTAGTCCTCTACGCTGTCGTTGTCGAAGTTGTAACGATGAATCATGCCGCCGGCGCGGACCATCTGACAGAGCGAATAGGGCTGGATCTGGTCGGTCGTGCCGCCATTGAATCCAGGAATAATGCTGGGCGAGGTAATTTGTACCCTGGGAAAGATGAAGCCGGCGACTTCAGCCTTGACGTTCCTGGCTGCTGGCGTTGTGGCCGCGTAGTTCAGCGCGTCAGCAGGATTGGCGATGATGCTGTAGACCGAGCGGGTGTACTGATCTGCAAGCTTGTAACCGGACTGGCCGTTGGCAAGTTTCTGGGAGCCATTGTAGGCAGCAATCGGGAAAAACCAGTTTTCTAGGATGCGCTTGTCAAAGTCTTCCTCGATGCCATCGATTTTGCTGAGTGCGGCGACGGCACCGGAACTGACATTGAGCTGCCATTTCTGGTTGAGTATGCCCATACCCAGTTGAATGTTCTGCTCCTCGGATTCGCTTGCAGCACCCTTGACCTGCATGATGCCGAAACAGCAATTGGTGGACGAGGCTTTGGGCCGGCCATTAAGGAGGTGATCCCATTGACTTTCGAGATAGGCCATCGCCTTGGGAATAATCGGTGGGATTCCCGCTTGCCGCGCATGCCTGATCAACAGACTGTTGGTTGACGCGTAGTTTCCGTTGCCTGCCGGTGATGGTGTGGCGGCAGTGATCTGATATTCACTGAGCATGAAACCGACTTCGGAGTCTGGTTTCTTCCAGAACAGACGCTGCATGCCGCTGGCTCGGGGCGTACAAGTGAAGCGGGCCTGTGTCGGGCTGAGTACCTGCACGCTACTGTTGTCGCAGTTGGTCAACGAGATGCGAATCGGGCTGGATTGCAAATTGGTACCCGATAGATTGAAGCTGACCGGTTGGTTCATCTGTAGTGGCCCCGTCGGGCTTGCGCTGCTGATGTTCAGCAGTGCCGGCGTGGGAGGTGCCGGCTCGCTGACTGGCGGCTTCGCAACTGGGGTGGCAATAAGATGCTCACCGAGTGTGATTGAATCCTCCGAGCCGGGTTTTTTCCAAAACAGCCGCTGTGCACCTGCTGCCCGTGGTGTGCAGGTGAAGCGTGCCTGGCTGGCGCTAAGTGCCTGGACGCTGCTGTTTTCGCAATTGGTCAGCGATATTCTTATCTGACCGGATTGCAAGCCGCTCCCGGACAGATTGAACGTCACCGCTTGGTTGAGTATCAAGGCCGTCGCAGCGCTTGCCGAGCTGATGTTCATGGCGCTTTGGGGCGGCGCTGACGGTGCGGGGGCCGCCACGCTGCTACCGATGCTGACCAGTCCCGAAGCAAGCGCAGTTCCTCCCGGTGCATCCTTGACCACAAAAGCCTTGTTGCCGGCCACTCGCGGAATGCAGGCAAAGCTGGCTTGCGAGCTGTTGCCGGATAATTTGCTGCACTCGGCATCGGCAATGGCAAAAGCCAGGCTGCTCGGCAGCAAGCTGCCCGAGATGGTGAACTGTGTCCGGTTATTCAGCGAGGCCTGGGTAGGGCTGATCTGCGTAACTTTACCTGCAGCCTTGGCAGCGGCTTCCGTGTCGATTTCGTCTTCATTGGCCCAAAGGTTGCCCAACAGGCCGCTACTGAGCAGGCAGAAGGAAACTGAAACAATTATTTTTATCATCGGTCGGTTCCGGCTAATTTGAGTTCGGATGGGCAGTTCCGAGGCTTAGTCGACTTCGCGTACGTCGATCAATCCGGCCCCGTAGGCTGCGCCACACGGAGCTGCTTCGGGTGAGTCGAAGTCGCGTGCCGTGGCGACGGCGCAGTTTGTGGTTGGGGCGGTCAGCCGTTCAACCATGTCTCTGACGTTACCGGGGGTGTTGTCAACGGCCCTGAAGCGCCCAGCGATGGGGACGCCAATACTGGCGAATCGATCGGCAGAGCCCGAGACAATAGCCAGGAAACGGTTGCTTCCCGCTGGTCCATTCGCGGCGACACGCCATTCGGGTCTGGGAATGCGCAGTGCGACGTTGGCTTCAAGGCGATTCTTCTGATCAAGTTCATTGGGAAATAGTTGGAAAATCCGTCCGCTCGACCCGACCGAGAGTAAGGTCAGGTAGCCAGGCTTGCTGGAGGTGACCTCCAAGTCCAGATAATCCTGACGAATCTTGTAGGCGGTTTTGGCTGAACGAATGGTGACTTGATGCTTGGGGTCGGCGCCGCGTTTGAGCGTCTCGAGGAGCTGCCGGCTGTCGATTTTTCCAGGAGCGGGGGGGCTTGAGGCGGTAGCATTCGGCGCCACGGGCACCGGCGCTGGCGTCGATGCACTGGCTGGAGCGCTGGTAGGGGGGAGCCCGAAGGAGACGGGGGTGGCTCCGCCCCCCTGACCATCACCGGCGGTCAATGTTTGTGCCAGGAATGGCGGCCTCAGCATCCGATTAACGCGGACTTGTGCACAAATTTTGGCTTCTTCCAGAGAAATGATCCCGTCGCGGTTTTGATCTGCCCCTGATTCGGGATTCAGGCATTCCAGCAGTGCGGCGGTTGCGAAACTGCCCCGCACGGGACCCCCGTCAATGGCATATTCATTCGGGCCGGCTGCACCGAGAAGATAATAATTCGGGGTTGATTGGGCTTGCTGGATGTCATCAAAATCGCGCGTTGCCTTGGCGTAGTTGACGGCATCTCCACAGGTATCCCTTTGGCTCATGCTGAGCTTTGGCTGGAGAAACTTGGGCTTGAGTTCATCACCCTCGTAGTCTCGCGTGGCCTTGGACGTGGTCACGACGCCACCGGAAAAGCACGTGTCTAGAAAAACAATCGTTTTTGCTGCTACGTTCTTGATCGGATCAATCAAGGCGTGGAACTCCGCCTTGGGCATGACTTGCATGTCCTGTGTGACGAGTCCCTGCTCACAGCCATTTTTTCCGTTCGACTGGCTGGTACCGTGCCCGGAAAAATAGACAAATACACGGTCACCCGGCCCGATTGTTTTCTGGAATTGTTTGAGGGTGGTGCGCAAGCCCTCAAGGGTCAGGGCTTTTTCCTGACGCTCAATGATATTTTCATCTGGCACTCCCATGGATTTGGCGATTTTTCGTGCATTGGCGCGATCCTTGGGTACTCCATGCAGTGGGCTGCGCTCATAGTTTTCAATGCCCATGATTAATGCATGATTCGCCGCATGGGTGTAGGGCAGGCTGGTGCTCAAAAGAATGCTGGCTAGAACTGATTTAAGCTTGATAGTCATATTTTTCACTTAATTCTGTGGGCGATGGTTCAAGCGCACGGATTGGGATATATAGGGGAGTTGGCCTTCGGCGAGGGTTTGGGCGTAATAGCTACCGTTCTCCGTGTCCTGGCGAAAGACTTCCTGGGCCGCTTGTGACGCATGTGCGATACGCGGGTCGCGGATGCTGAAGGTAAGTTGCTCGATACCGGTATCCCCGGCAAATTCGTAAGTGTTTTGCTGGCCCAGCGGCAGAATCACTTCACCGCCCGCCGCTAGCATGAATTGGCCGATTTCCGGCCTAGGAAACAAAGGCTTTTTCGTGCCGGAAGGCGCTGTATGGGTCACTTCAAGAAAGCCGGGAAAGGTCGATTGCACCCGCAAGCGGAATTTCTCGCCGCTATAGAACGATGCGTTGATCGCCCGCTCCTCGATGACCGATCCCAGGCTGTTGATCACCAAGACGCTGACTTTCAGACCTTGGTAATTCGGTCCGTTGACCGGGCTGTAACTCAGTGGGGTGGCCAGTTCGGACTGGGTCTGTTGAACATTTTCCACCAGTCCGTTTACCGCACTGTTCAACGCTGTCGGAGCCGCCCCGACAAATTGCCCAACAAGCTGGCAACCCGCTTGCATCAATTCATTTCGAATCGTCGCCGAGATCTTTTGTGCGCTGTTGATTGAGGCATGGCATGGCAGGGAGGGCTGCCCGGCGGCTTGGGGCGACACCCCGGAAGTCTGTGGCAAAAAGTGATTGGTCAGGCTATGGGCACCCGAGGCAATCAGATTGGACAGCAGTGCAGCGACAATTGCCGGGATCGCCTTTGTTTCCTGGCTCGGGTCTTGAGGCGCATTCGACGAGGCACCGAGCGGGCTGATGGAAAGCGACGTCAGGGCAAACAGCGGAACTAAAAAGCGCATCGTGCGAAACATCGGGCGTATCCTTGAAGTCAATTGCGGAATGCGTACAGGATCAGCCGTGTCCAGAGGGACAGCTTGGCAGCTTGGGGCCATCGTGCCGAGCGCGAGCATTGGGCACCCTACTGGTTGCGATGCTGAATGCTGACTTCGTACTGCAATGGACCGCTGCCGCTTGGCCGGGTCAGATATGTCCCTTGCTGCATCTCCAAAACCGTTTCGCGAATATCCTTGGCATACGTGTAAGACTTCCCCTGAACGCCGGAAAAGAACTCACTGGCTCGTGAAGGCGTGGCCGACGAACTGCCGGGAGGGGGCGCCGAGTTTTGCGGACTTCCCCCGTAGTTTGTGGGGTATTGGAGCTGACCTGCTGTGGCCGGGGCGCTCGGTTGGGCGACTGGCATAGCCTGAGTCGGCGTCAAGCTGACCCGCAGAATTTCAGTACCGATGTTGTTGGTGAATTCGAGAACGCCACCCGTTTCTGGTGGATAGTAGGCGGCCAGTCCAGCCTGGACCTGAATGGTGCGGAATGGGGTTATTTTTCCACTTGGCGAAATGTTGGTCAGTTGCAGGGCGCCGTTCTGGCTGCTGACGACTTTTACCCGGATTAGCTCACCGCTGTAAAACGGAAAGTGTGCAGCCCGTTCCATTTGCGTCGAGCCATCGCGATTGAGTACGACAAAACTGAGCTTGACGGCATCATTGCCGGTGACCTGTCCACCGAGTGTGCGCTCGACAATATCCTTGGCTTGTTCGAAGTGCTCATCTGCCGTTACTGGAAAAGCCGCAACTGCAAAGTAGATGGCTGTCCAATAACGGAGCCTGGCCAGGCAATTCATTGGGTTACGCTCCCTTTCCAATCGTTTACGGTTTTGATCCGGTCTCCAGTCATTTTGATATTGGGAGGCAGGATGTCAAAAATGACAAACAGCAAATGACACCTAGTAATTCTCGCATAAAGGGCATGCTGCGTAAATTATCGAAGGTGCTGGGGGCTGTTGGCGACGAGCGGTGTCGGTGCTCTCAGAGGCTGTTCACAATCAATTGCCTGTCAAGCATGCCGGCCATGGGCTCCGACTGTTCTGAGGACATAAAAAACCCTCCGGCAAGCGTGGGAGGGTTTTTCGTTAGTAGCGGCTGCTCAGTTAATGACCGCCCACTTGCCGTTCTTGAACTGATACAGCGAGATGCCACCAAAGCGGTTGTCGCCCTTCGGGTCGAAAGCCACGGTGCCGGTGACGCCCTTGAAGTTCACCTTCTGCAGCATCGGCAGGTACTTGGCCGGATCGACCGAGTTGGCCAGCTTCATGGCTTCGATCAGCGCATTGGCGGCGTCGTAGGCATAAGGTGCGTAGAGCTGGACATCGGTGTTGAAGCGCTGCTTGAAGCGTTTCTTGAACTCGGTGCCACCCGGCATTTTCTCGGCCGGCAGACCGGCCTGGGTGCAGTAAACGTCCGGTGACATGGCCTGGGCGGCAAGCTTGAGCATTTCGCCGGTACAGACACCGTCGCCGGCCAGGAACTTGGTGTTGATGCCGAGTTGCTTGATCTGCTTGAGCATCGGCGCGCCCTGGGCATCCATGCCGCCGTAGAAGATGGCGTCTGGTTGCTTGCTCTTGAGGCGGGTCAGCAAGGCGGTGAAGTCGACGGCCTTGTCGGTCGTGTATTCGCGGGCGATGACTTGTACGCCGAGTTTTTTCAGGTTGTCGGCCAGTGCATCGCCGAGCCCCTGACCATAGGCAGTGCGGTCGTCGACGATGGCGATTTTCTTGGCTTTGAGTGCGTCGACCGCGTATTTGGCCATCGCTTCGCCCTGCTGGAAGTCGTTGGCGATAACGCGGTAGGCAACCTTGAAGCCCTGTTGCGTCAGTTTCGGGCTGGTCGCCGACGGCGTGATGGCCGGAACGCCGCCTTGTTCGTAAATTGCGGCGGCCGGAATGGCGGCGCCCGAGGTCACGTGACCGACGACGCCTTTGGCGCCGGCATCAACGATGCGCTGGGCGACGACGGTTGCCTGGCGCGGATCGCCCTGGTCATCTTCGGCCATCAGTTCGAAGCGGACTTTCTGGCCGCCGATGGTCAGCCCTTTGGCATTGGCATCATCGAGCGCGAGGAGCGTGCCGAATTCTTCATCCTTGCCGACGTGAGCGACGGGGCCGGTGAGCGGCCCGGCAAAGGCGATCTTGACGACCGTTTGGGCCTGGACGGCCAAGGGAGCAGCCAGGGTGCCGAGGCAGACAATGGCGAGTGCGATTTTTTTCATGGATTATCCTTGGTAGCGGAACCGATGCCCTGCCGGCGCAGGGGCCTGTGTGCATCCGGCGCCTGTTTTCTGGCGCTGCATGCCGTGATTCAAGGCGTGGAATTGTACTGGAAGTGCACAGGAAGAAAATCCTCGGCCGAAGATCATCCCCGGCGCCTTAATCGCGCAATTCCCGCCCAGTCAGCTTGATGAATACGTCTTCAAGGTTTGAGGCACGATGTACGTAGCGCAGGCCGTCGGCTTCGGCCAGTTTGGCCAAAAGTTCGCGCGGTTCGCGGCAGTAGAAGAAGGCGGTTTCGCCGCTGGTTTCGACGCGCTCGGCCAGGGCTCGGTGGTTTTCAACAAAATTGGCCAGTTGACCGCCGGATTCGTCGAAAACTTCAATGACTTGTGGTTCGATGTGCTCGGCAATCAGCTGGCGCGGGCTGCCTTCGGTGATTTTCCGGCCATGGTCGATGACGATCAGGCGGTCGCACAGACGCTCGGCTTCGTCCATGAAATGCGTTGTCAGAATCAGCGTCTTACCGGCCGATTTGAGCTGTTTCAGTCGATCCCAGATCAGGTGGCGGGCTTGCGGATCGAGGCCGGTGGTCGGCTCGTCGAGAAAGATGATGTCGGGGTTGTTGACCAGGGCGCGGGCCATCGTCAGACGGCGTTTCATGCCGCCCGAGAGCGTCGCGATGCGTGCGTCGGCCTTGCCGGTCAGGCCGGCGAATTCGAGCAGCTGCGGAATACGTGCCTTGACCTCGGCATCCTTCAGCCCGAAATAGCGGCCGAAAACGAGCAGGTTTTCGCTGGCGGTGAAGTCCGGGTCAAGATTGTCGAACTGCGGAACGACCCCGATGCGCGCTCTCGCCTTTTGGGCGTCGGCCGGAATGGTGTGGCCGTTCAGCGCGATGTTGCCGCTGTCTGGCGCGGTCAACCCGAGACAAAGGCGCAAAGTCGTTGTCTTGCCGGCGCCGTTCGGGCCAAGCAGGCCGAAGCAGGTGCCGGGTTCAACCGCGAAGGACAGGCCGGCAACCACTTCGTTGCCGGCATAGGCCTTGCGCAGCGCGTCGACGACTAGTGCCGCCATGCGCGGGTGATGATGTCGCGGATCTGGTGCAGGCGACGATGGAAGAAGTGATCGGCCCCGGGGACGACGACGACCGGCAGGTCGAGCGGCAAGGCCCAGTCGAAGACGTTGGCCAGCGGCACCGTTTCATCGGCCGAACCGTGGATGACGATGGTGTCGTGCGGCACGGCTTCGGTATCGTACTGGCGGCTGCCCTCGACATGGCCGGCGGCGGTGCCGACCAGGACCAGACGCTGGGCCGGATGGCCGGCATCCTGCAAGCGCTTGGCGACGCGGGTCTGGCAATAGGCGCCGAACGAGAAACCGGCCAGCGCCACCGGCAGGTCGCCGCAGCGACGCTTGGCTTCTTCGAGCACGGCGAGCAGGTCGTCGGTTTCGCCACGGCCTTCATCGTGTTCGCCTTCGGTCGCGCCGACACCGCGGAAATTCGGACGGAAGGCGGCGTAGCCGAGGCTGACGAAGGTCCGGGCCAGCGTGTAGGCAACCTTGTTGGTATTGGCGCCGCCGCCCATCGGGTGCGGGTGGGCGATCAGCGCGATGCCGCGTGGCGCGTCCGGACGTTCCATGATGACGTCGATCTTGCCGACCGGTCCATCAACGAGGAATTTTTCTTCGGGCGCCTTCATAGCTTGAGACGTTCCACAACGTTGCCCTTGATCAGGTGTTCCTGGATGATTTCTTCAACATCTTCGTTATCGACATAGTTGTACCAGGTTTCTTCCGGGTACACGACCAGAACCGGGCCCTGGTCGCAGCGACCGAGGCAGCCAGCCTTGTTGATGCGGACGGCGCCGGCACCGTTCTGCTTGAGCGCGCCGATACGGTCCTTGGCGTAGGCGAAGGCCGTAGAGCCGCCAAGATTGTTGCAACACGGTTCGCCAGCTTCGCGCTGGTTGGTGCAGAAAAATACGTGGTGCTTGAAATAGCTCATCGGGAATCTCCTGTGGGAGGGTGAATTATAGGCCGTCCCGTTTCACGTGAAACGTTGCCCAGTGTTTTTCGAGGCCGATCAGCAGCGCGCAGAACCATGCGAAAAGCGTGATTTCAGCCCATTCGGTCCAACCGATCGGTGCGGTCTGGAACAGTGTGTTGAGGGGTGGCCAGTAAGTCAGCAGCAACTGCAGGACAAGCATGCCAGCGACGCCGCCCCAGATCCAGGGATTCGAGAAAAGCCCCTGTTTCCAGAATCCGACGGTCAGGGAGCGGCAGTTGAACAGGTAGAAGATTTCGACCATGACGAAGACGTTGACCGCGACAGTGCGTGCTTCGGCGAGCGTGTGGCCCTGATCGAGTTCGCGCAGGAAAAGACCGAATGAACCGGCGAGCAGCAGTAGAGAAACCAGCGTGATGCGCCGGATCAAGGCGTGGTCGAGGACCGGTGTATTGAGTCGGCGTGGCGGTCGTTGCATGATGCCGCGCTCGATCGGTTCGAAGGCCAGCGTCAGGCCGAGCAGCACGGCGGTGGTCATGTTGATCCAGAGAATCTGCAGCGGCGTGATCGGCAATGTTGCGCCGAAAATGATGGCGGCAACGATGACCAGACCTTCGCCAAAATTAGTCGGCAATGTCCAGGTGATGAATTTGACCAGATTGTCCCAGACGCCCCGCCCTTCCTCGACGGCGGCTTCGATGCTGGCAAAATTGTCGTCGGTCAGCACCATGTCGGCGGCGGCCTTGGCCACTTCGGTGCCGCCCTGGCCCATGGCAATGCCGATGTCGGCTTGTTTCAGGGCGGGGGCATCGTTGACGCCGTCGCCGGTCATCGCCACCACTTCACCACGGCCCTGCAAGGCGCGGACGAGACGCAGTTTTTGCTCGGGTTCAACACGGGCAAAGACATCGGCCTCGTGAGCGGCGGCGGCCAGTGCCGGTTCATCGAGCCGGGCCAGTTCCCGGCCGGTCATCACCCGTTCGCCGTTCAGGCCGATTTGGCGCGCAATGGCTTGTGCCGTGACGGCATGGTCGCCGGTGATCATCTTGACCCGGATGCCGGCCGAGTGGCAGTGTCGGATGGCGCCGATAGCCGCCTTGCGTGGCGGATCGATCATGCCGACCAGGCCGAGCAGCGTCAGGTCGGCGACGATGCCATCGTCGAGCGGCGCGTTGTCCGGACATTGCCGGCTGGCCAGCAACAGGACGCGCATTCCCTGCCTGGCCAGCGCGTGCGCGGCTTGTTCGACATCGCTCGGCTTGAATGGGCCGATTTGACCCTCTTGTTGCAGTTGACCGCGGCAAAGCGGCAGCAGTTTTTCCACCGCGCCTTTCAGGTAAAGATGTTGTCCGCGATCCGTCCGGTGCGCCGTGGCCATGTATTGGCGCGAGGCGTCGAATGGGAGCTCGTCGTGACGCGGCAGCAAGGTCCTGAGCGTCTGTTCGGCCAGGCCACCCTTGCGGGCGACGACTAGCAAGGCCGCTTCGGTCGGGTCGCCGGTGATTTTCCAGTGCGCGCCGCTGCGATTCAGGTGGGCATCGTTGCACAGGGCGCCGGCAACGAGTATCTCCCGCAAGGCGCCGGTGATCTCGGCGGGGTTTTCCTGTTGGCTGATCGTGCCTTCCGGCACGTAGCCGTGGCCGCTGACCTCAAAACTTTGGCCGGCGGCCCAGAGGGCGCGAACGGTCATGGCGTTTTCGGTCAGGGTGCCGGTTTTGTCCGAGCAGATGATGGTGGTGCTGCCCAGTGTCTCGACGGCTGGCAAGTGCCGGATGATCGCCCGGCGGCGTGCCATGCGGGCAACGCCGATGGCCAGGGTGACGGTGACGGCGGCTGGCAGTCCTTCCGGAATCGCGCCGACGGCCAAGGCAACCGCGGCCATGAACATCTCGAAGGCGCTTTCGCCGCGTGCCAGCCCGATACCGAAGGTGAGCAGCGCGAGTCCGCCGATCGCCCAGAGCAGCCAGTTCGAAAAGGCCGTCATCTTGCGGGTCAATGGCGTGGCGAGTTCATCCGCCGCGGCGATCAGGCCGGCAATGCGCCCGGTCTCCGTGGCGTCGCCGGTGGCAATCACGATACCGCTGCCCTGACCCGCCACCACGGTGGTGCCGGCGTAGGCCATGTTGTGGCGTTCGGCCAGCATTGTTTCCTGCGCGATGACTTCGTTGTGTTTGCTGACCGGCAGCGATTCACCGGTCAGCATCGAGTCGTCTGTGTGCAATTCGCGCTGATGAAAAAGACGCAGGTCGGCCGGGGTGCGGTCGCCGGCGGCAAGGCGCACGATGTCGCCGGGAACGAGTTGGCGGGCATCGAGTTGCTGATGCTGGCCGCTGCGCAAGACGGTTACCGGCGTGCTGACGGTCCGGGCCAGTGCGGCCAGGGCGCCTTCGGCTTGTGCTTCCTGCCAGTAGCCGATGGCAGCGTTGACCAGAACGACGCCGAAAATGACGCTGCTGTCGATCCATTCACCCAGTCCGGCGGTGATGCTGCCGGCCCCGAGGAGGACGATGACGAGCGGCTGGGAAAGCTGGCCGACAAACCGCTTCCAGCCCGGAGTCGCATTGCTCCGGCTTAATTGATTGGGGCCGTGCCGGGTGAGCCGTGCGTCGGCCTCGATCGCGTCGAGACCGCGCTGCAGATCGGTCGACAGGCGCCGGGCGGCGTCTTCAGCCGTTTCCGCATGCCAGCTTACGGTCGACGTGTTGTCAGGAGCAGAAATGGCAGGGTCAGGAAAGGCCATAGCGTACCCACAAGTCGGGTGAGGCCGTTGAAATTGAGAAAGTGACCTTGCCGCCAGGTGGCCAGAGCAGCGGTCGAATACGGGTTGGGCGGCGCCAGATTGACCAGGACGGTGCCGGCCATCAGGGCCATGGCCGCGATCATCAGGCGCGGCGTGGCGGGCAGCAGCAAGGTCAGTGCGAGGGTGACGGCAGCGAGTCCCAGACCGGTCTGGGCGCCGGGGGTCAGCCAGGCCAGTGCTTCACCCGGGCTGATCAGGATGGCTGCGGCCAGTGTCCGGATGGCCAGTCCGAGCAGCAGAAAAAGCGGCACGATCAGATAGGCGACGATCAGGCGGGCGCACAACATCCGGACAATCAGGCCGACCGCCAGGGCATTGAAGGCGGTGATGCTGGCATCAATCAACATGAAGCTTTCGGCAGCAAAAGGCACCGCGCCGCTCAAACCGAGCGTCTGACGCAAATCACCTGCACCGAACAGCAGGGTTTCCGGCGACAGTGGGACGAGCAGCCAGAGGCCGAGCAGGGTCAGGCCGAGTTCGGCGTGGGGAATCGGGGCGATGACCTCATCCTGCCAGGCTGAAATTCGCGCAAAAACACGTGGCCCGACGCTTTGTGCCCACATCGCACCGAATAATCCGCCCAGACTGTTGCAGGCCAGATCAAGATTGGACGGGACGCGCGACGGGAGCCAGCTTTGTATGGCTTCCATGCCAAAACTGACGCCGCCGGCAAGCAGTACGGCGAGTACAAGTGCGGTCAGCCGTCCAGGCAGGCCATAAAGCGCCAGGGTCAAAAAGAAGCCGAGTGGCAGGTAGACCGCGACATTGGCGGCCAGGTCAAAAAAGGTCCAATAGCGCGGCAGGCCGCCTTCGAGAAAGGCAAAAGGTGAAATGCCGGTGTCGCGCCAGCCGGTAAATGGGTGCAGGCTACCGTAGATGACCAGCCCGAGCCAGGCGAGTGCAAGGTAGCGGGAAAGCAGGATGGGGCCGCGGGAAAACTGGGACATGTCCCAATTTTATGGACTATCGACGGTGCCGTCAGCCCTTATCTTTAGTAACAATCATTCTGTTTTGGCTGCAGTACGCCCTGCTCCCGACTCAATGTCAGGTAATCGTGACTTGCCGGGCCATTTCAACCCGCTTTAATGGCGGTGCGGGTGTTCTGCCGTGTGGTGGGTTTCTGCTGCCGCGCGATGGTGTAAGGCGCTGTGCATGTCTTCGAGCGGCATGGCATGGCCGACCCATTGCGGCAGCAAGGATCCGGCCACCATGCCCAGCATACTGACGGCCAGGCCGATCAGTTGCGGCGGGACAAGACTGGCTTCGCCAACCAGCAGTTCAATCAGCAGCCATGAAACGAGGCCGCCGAAAATGGCACAGAGCGCGCCCTGCGTGCTGGCCCGCCGCCAGAAAGCACCGAAGAACAAGGGAACGAAAGCACCGGCCAGCGTGACTTTGTAGGCATTTTCAACCATCTTGAAAATGCTGGCGTTGGAGTTGAGCGCAAAGCACAGGACGATACAGGCAAAGACAACGATTGAAGCCCGCATGACCATCAGGAAGCGACGGTCATCCATGTGCGGGAAAAAGCCGCGGATGATGTTTTCCGAAAAAGCGACCGAAGGTGCCAGCAAGGTAGCCGACGAGCAACTCATGATGGCCGACAGCACGGCGCCGAAGAAAATGGCTTGGGCAAAGACCGGAGTGTGCTGCAGGACAAGGGTTGGCAGGACGAGTTGCGAATCGGTCTGCAGCAGGCCGTTGAACAATTCAGGGTCGATCAGGGTCGCCGAATAAGCGATGAACATCGGGACAAAAGTGAAGCAGAAATAGATCGATGCGCCGAGCACCGAGCCCCACAGCGCAATTTTCTGGCTCTTGGCGGAGGTGATGCGCTGGAAGACATCCTGTTGCGGAATCGAGCCTAGCATCATCGTCATCCAGGCGCCGAGAAAGGTCAGCCATTGCCAGGGGTCGGGGGGGGGAAAGAAATCGAGCTTGCCTGCGGTCGACGCGTGATTGATGACCAATTCGACGCCGCCGGTCAGGCCGGAGACGATGTAGCCGATGTACAGCATGCCGCCCATGATGACGCCCATCTGGACGAAATCGAGAATGGCGACTGAGAGCATGCCGCCGAAGGTGGTGTAGGTCAGCACGATGGCGGCGCCGAGGATCATGCCGGCGCTCTGGCTGATGTAGCCGTTGGTCACGACATTGAACACCAGGCCGAGCGCCTTGATCTGGGCCGATACCCAGCCGAGATAGCTGGCGACGATGCACAGTGTGGTGAGGACTTCGACGCTGCGGTTGTAACGCATCCGGAAATAATCGCCGAGCGTCAGGATGTTCAGCTTGTAGAGTTTCCTGGCGAAAAAGAAGCCGGCGATGATCAGGCACATGGCCGAGCCGAATGGGTCGGCAACGACCCCGCGCAAACCGTCCTTGACGAAGGTGGCGGAAACGCCAAAGACAGCTTCGGCCCCAAACCAGGTGGCAAATACGGTTGCGGTGACGACCGGTAGCGGCAGGTGGCGTCCGGCGACGGCAAAGTCTTTGGCGCTATGAACGCGGGTTGCCGCAAACAGGCCGATGCCGATGGAAACGAGCAGGTAAAGGACGACGAACCAAATCAGCATTTTTGCGCGGTCGACCGTGGCAAGAGGTTGAAAACGCGGGAATTATACGGTCAATGCGGACTGTCGTTGCGCTTGCCAGAAGTGCTCAGAATGGAACTGGGCAGTGAAACTCCAGGCGCTCTTCGGTCAGCGGGTGAAAGACCGCCAGGTCGCGGGCGTGCAATTGCAGGCGGTCGGCCATGAATTCAGCTTCGCCGCCATACAGGTCGTCGCCGAGAATGGGGTGGCCGATCGACAATAAATGAACCCGCAACTGGTGCGAACGGCCGGTCACCGGCTCCAGCTCGACGCGGCTGCTGCGACCATCTGCGGCGGTCGATACAACGCGATAGCGGGTCAGCGAGGGGCGGCCGAGTTCGAAGTCGACCATCTGCTTCGGCCGGTTAGGCCAGTCGACGATCAGTGGCAGATTGATTTCACCGCTCTTGTTTTCCGGCTGGCCGATCACCACGGCGACGTAAAGCTTGTCCACCTTGCGGTCCTGGAATTGACGCGACAGTCGGCGGTGCATTTCCGGACCGCGTGCGAAAACCAGCAGCCCCGAGGTTTGCATGTCGAGTCGATGGACGGTCAGCGCATCGGGAAAGTCGCGCTGAACCCGGGTCAGCAGGCAATCCTGCTTCTCTTCGCCGCGCCCCGGCACCGACAGCAGGCCATGCGGTTTGTTGACGATGATCATCGACGGGTCGGCGTAAAGATAATCGAGGGGGGCGAGCGGGGGCGGCGAATACGTCATTGGCGGAAAATCTGCAGGCGGCGAAATGGCAAGGCAGCAATGCGGACTTGCATTCGCAGGGCGCCAACGGTATAACTGTAAATATACACAGTATATTGTGTGTCGTGCGCTGCTCGCTATACGCAAAGCTTCGACGAAAGGTGTGGAGCATACGCATTCCCCGTCGGCGGTGTCTATCGGTAGTGATCATGAACCCGGTAACTGCAATTTCTATTCCATCTTTGGCCCCTGTGCCATAATTCCGTCAAATTCTAGAGGTATGCCCATGGACGACAACAAGGCAAAGGCGCTCGCCGCAGCGCTGCAACAGATCGAAAAGCAGTTCGGCAAAGGTTCCATCATGAAGATGGGCGATGCCGAAATTGACGAAGGCATTCAGGTTGTCTCGACCGGTTCGCTCGGTCTCGATATCGCGCTTGGCGTCGGCGGCCTGCCGCGCGGTCGCGTTGTCGAAATCTACGGCCCGGAATCTTCCGGCAAGACGACGCTGTGTCTGCAGGTCGTTGCCGAAATGCAGAAACTCGGTGGTACTGCTGCCTTCATCGATGCCGAACATGCGCTTGATCCGCAATACGCCCAGAAGCTCGGCGTCAATGTCGGCGACCTGCTGATTTCCCAGCCGGACACCGGCGAACAGGCTCTTGAAATCGCTGACATGCTGGTTCGTTCCGGCTCGGTCGACATCATCATCATCGACTCCGTCGCCGCCCTCACCCCGCGGGCTGAAATCGAAGGCGAAATGGGCGATCAGATGGTCGGCCTGCACGCCCGCCTGATGTCCCAGGCACTGCGCAAGCTGACCGCCAACATCAAGAAGACCAACACGCTGGTTATCTTCATCAACCAGATCCGGATGAAGATCGGCGTCATGTTCGGTTCGCCGGAAACCACTACCGGCGGCAATGCACTCAAGTTCTACGCCTCCGTCCGCCTCGACATCCGCCGCATCGGCGGCATCAAGAAGGGCGACGAAGTGATTGGCAGCGAAACCAAGGTCAAGGTCGTCAAGAACAAGGTCTCCCCGCCGTTCCGCGAAGCCATTTTCGACATCCTGTACGGCGAAGGTATTTCCCGTCACGGCGAAATCGTCGAAATGGGCGTCGCCCACAAGCTGGTCGACAAATCCGGTGCCTGGTATGCCTACAAAGGCGAAAAGATCGGTCAGGGCAAGGACAACGCGCGCGAATTCCTCCGGGCCAATCCGGAAATTGCCCAGGAAATCGAGGCCGGTATTCGCGAAGCGGCCAGCACCAACGTGATCAAACCGGTCAAGGCCGCCAAGGCTGATGCCTGATCCGGTTGTTGCGCTGCGTGTCGCGGCTCTCCGACTCCTTACCCGGCGTGATCACAGCCGGGCGGAGTTGAAGGCCAAGCTCGCCGCGCAGGCGGAATCCGAGGAACAGCTCGATGCTGTCCTCGAAAGACTGCAGGCGGAGCGCCTGCTCTCGGATTCCCGTTTTGCCACTCAGCGCGTCGTTGCCCGGGCCGGACGTTACGGCAACGCGCGGCTGCGCCAGGAGTTGCGCCAGACCGGCGTGAGCGATGATGAAATCGCTGCAGCCTTGCCGGAAGCCGGCGACGAGACCGAGCGTTGTCGTCAGGTTTGGGCAAGAAAGTTCAAGCAGTTGCCGCAATCGGCTGAAGAGCGCGGCAAGCAGATGCGATTTTTGCAATATCGTGGTTTTTCCGGCGACGCCATACGCCGAGTGATGCGCGGAGCCGAAGAATGACGGACAAAAAGATTTCCACGCTGGCTGCCCACAACCTGAAGAAGCGCTACAAGTCGCACACGGTGGTTGAGGATGTGTCTTTTGAGGTCAAAAGTGGAGAGGTCGTTGGTTTGCTCGGGCCGAATGGTGCTGGCAAGACAACCTGTTTCTACATGATTGTCGGTCTGGTACCGGCTGATGGCGGCGAGGTTTACATCGACGATGCGAAGCTGACCCACCTGCCGATGCACAGCCGGGCCCGCCAGGGCTTGTCCTATTTGCCGCAGGAAGCCTCGGTCTTTCGCAAGCTGAACGTCGAGGAAAACATTCGTGCCGTGCTGGAACTGCTCGATCTGCCCGAGAAAGAGTTGAATGACCGACTGGAGGGTTTGCTCGGCGAACTGCATATCGGCCATGTCCGTCACGTCAATGCTGCAGCGCTTTCCGGCGGCGAGCGCCGGCGTGTCGAAATTGCCCGGGCCCTGGCAACCAGCCCGCGCTTCATCCTGCTGGATGAGCCGTTTGCCGGGGTCGACCCGATTGCGGTACTTGAAATCCAGAAAATCATCCGTTTCCTCAAGGAGCGGGGCATCGGGGTACTGATCACCGATCACAACGTGCGTGAAACCCTGGGTATTTGCGATCACGCCTACATTATCAGTGCGGGGCGCGTTCTGGCCGCTGGCCGTCCGGATGAAATCGTTGATAATGAAAGTGTGCGCAAGGTTTACCTTGGCGAGCATTTCAAGCTCTGACCGATAAGCAGCGTCCCTACCCCATTCGATGAAACCGGCACTTCAACTCAAGCTTTCCCAGCATCTGGCCCTGACGCCACAGTTGCAGCAATCGATCAAGTTGCTGCAACTATCGACGATCGAGATGCAGCAGGAAATCGAGCGCTATCTGCTTGAGAATCCGATGCTTGAACGGGATGATGACGCCGGAACGGAGTCTTATTCTTCGGCTCAGCAATTCGATGCGCCGAAGAGCGATGAGGGTGAGCGCGAACAGCGGGCTGAGCGCGACGAACGGGATGCGCGTGAAGAGCGCGAGCAGGATATTCCGAGTGCGCCATCCGACGTCGATGACGATCGCTGGTCATCCGATGCCGGTACCTATACCGGGGCAGGTCGCGATGAAGACGATGACAGCGACAGCCACGACATCCATGCCGCAACAACCAGTTTGCGCGATCACCTCGGCTGGCAATTGGGCATGACCCAGTTGTCGGACCGGGATCGCAGCCTGGTGCGTTTCCTGATCGAAGCGCTTGATGATGATGGCTATCTCTCGGCGCCTCTCGACGAGTTATGGGAAACCCTGCCGCCCGAGTATGAAATCGAGCTGGAGGAACTGGAAATTGCGCTCCGCCATATCCAGAGCTTTGATCCGACAGGTATCGGTGCGCGTGGGCCGAAAGAATGCCTCGCCCTGCAGCTGAAGGTTTTGCCGGAAACTTCGGTGCGCAACCTGGCGCTGACCATTGTCGAGCAACACCTTGAATTACTCGCCGCCCGCGACTTTGCCAAAATCCGTCGTCTGACGGATTGCGAAGATCCCGCCCTGAAAGCGGCACACAGTTTGATCGTCAGCCTTGATCCTCGCCCGGGCGCACGTTTCGCAGCCATTGAAGCACGCTATATCACCCCGGATGTGATGGTTCGCAAGCTCAAGGGAAAGTGGACCGCCTATATCAATCCGGATGCCTATCCGCGTTTGCGGATCAATCGGTTGTACGCTGAAATCCTGTCACGCCAGCGTCGTGGAAACGGCAACATGACCGGCCAGCTACAGGAAGCACGCTGGCTGATCAAGAATGTTCAGCAACGGTTTGAAACGATTCACCGCGTCACCCAGGCGATCGTCGATCGTCAGCGCCAGTTTTTCGAGCATGGCGAAGTGGCGATGCGTCCGCTCGTGTTGCGCGAGATTGCCGATATTCTCGGTTTGCACGAGTCGACCGTGTCACGCGTTACCAGCCAGAAATACATGGCCACGCCGCGCGGTATCTTTGAATTGAAATACTTTTTTGGCAGTCACGTTGCCACCGATACCGGTGGTGCGTGTTCTGCAACGGCCATCCGGGCACTGATCAAACAACTGATCGGCGCAGAAGATGGCAAGAAGCCCTTGTCGGATAGCCAATTATCCGAAATACTAGGCCAGCAGGGAATCGTTGTAGCCCGACGCACAGTAGCCAAATACCGTGAATCGCTTAACATCCCGCCGGTCAATTTACGCAAGACCCTGTAGAGAGAGGAGAAAAGCATGAATCTGCAGATCACTGGTCACCATATCGACGTTACCCCTGCTTTGCGCGAGTACGTTGAAAACAAACTTGACCCTGTTGTTCGCCATTTCGATAAAGTCACCGGCGTTAACGTGATTTTGTCTGTCGAGAAGCTCAAGCAGAAAGCAGAAGTGACCGTCCACGTTCCGGGCAAGGACATGCATGTCGAAGAGTCCGGTGACGATCTCTACGCAGCGATTGACTCCATGTTTGACAAGCTTGATCGCCAGGTCCAGAAATACAAGCAAAAAGTTCAGGATCACCATCGCGGTGAAAAGCCTGTCATTCTCGCGGCAGAATAATTGCCGTTCGGCCGCAGCCACCGCGCTGCGGCCCATGCATCACTGAATTTTCCTATGAACCCCTTAGCCAATATTCTGTCAGCCACACAGGTCCTTCTTGATCTTGAGGCAGGCAGCAAAAAGCGGGTCTTCGAACAGGCCGGCATGCTTTTCGAGAGTCATCTCGGGCTTGCCCGTGCAGTTGTCTTCGAAAGCCTCTTTGCCCGTGAAAAACTGGGTTCGACCGGTCTTGGGCAAGGTATTGCCATTCCGCATGGTCGGATCAAGGGCCTCAAGCAGGCTGCCGGTGCTTTCTTGCGTCTGGCAACGCCCGTACCGTTCGACTCGCCGGATGGGCGTCCGGTCAATCTCCTGTTCGTGCTGCTGGTTCCAGAACAGGCGACAGAACAACATCTCCAGATTCTTTCCGAATTGGCCCAGCGCTTTGCCGAAAAGCCCTTCCGGGAAGCCTTGCTTGCGGCAACCGACCCTGCCGCTGTGGTTACCCTGTTTCAGGTCTGAGCCAATTTCGTGCGCCACATCAGCCTGACCCAGCTCTACGAAGATAATCGGGAAAAGCTGCTGCTTAGCTGGATGATGGCGCAGCAGGCCGAACGCAACATCGAGATCAAGTTGTCGAACAACTATGGTGCCGATGTGGTTGGGCACATCAACATCATTCACCCCGAACGACTGCAGGTCATGGGACAGGCCGAATATGACTGGGCTTTCCGGATCGGAGAGCGTCGGTTCGCGCAGATGTTTCTCGACCTGCTTGCGGCCCTGCCACCAGCAGTTATCGTTGCCGATGGTCTGACGCCGCCGGATATCCTGATCGATGCCTGCAAGCAGACGAATACGCCGCTACTTTTGTCCCCCAAGCCCTGCTCGGCAGTGATTGATCTGTTGCGCATTTACCTGTCTGCCCGACTGGCTGATACGGTCAATCTGCACGGTGTATTCATGGATGTGCTGGGCATGGGCGTGCTGATCACCGGCGATTCCGGGGTTGGCAAATCAGAACTGGCGCTTGAGCTCATTTCGCGTGGCCACGGTCTGGTCGCCGACGATGTAGTCGAAATGGCCCGTATTGCACCGACCACGATAGAAGGACGCTGCCCCGGCATGTTGCGCGACTTCCTGGAGGTTCGCGGTCTGGGCTTGCTGAATATCCGGACTATTTTCGGCGAAACGGCTTCCCGCCGGAAAATGAAACTGAAACTGATCGTCCATTTGCAAAAGACGGTTTCTGCCGGCGATGCTCCCCGTTTGCCGCTCGATGCCCAAACCCAGGAAGTGCTGGGGGTGCCGGTCAGAAAGGTGGTCATTCCGGTTGCTGCAGGCCGCAATCTGGCCGTCTTGCTGGAGGCTGCCGTGCGCAATACCATCCTGCAGCTACGGGGAATCGACAGCATGCAGGACTTCATGGATCGCCAGCAGCGCATGATGCTTGACGATGATGCATGAATGATCGATAGTTGCCCGGCTACTATCAACCAACCCCGAGGGACTGAACGATGAAAAAACTGATTAGCCTTTTGCTTGTTGCTTTTGCCGCTTCATCCGTTTATGCCGCCGATGATTGCGCTTCGCGTGCTGCCGAAAAGAAACTGGCGGGTGCTGCCAAGAACAGCTTCATGAAAAAATGCGAAGCCGATGCACAAGGCCCGGCTGCTGCAACCTGCAATGCGACGGCCAAGGAAAAGAAACTGGCCGGGGCTGCGAAGAACAGCTTCGTGAAAAAATGTGTCGCTGATGCTCAGGCAGGTGGCGCGAAGTAACGCGGTCAACCATTGAAAAAGGCCATCTTTGGATGGCCTTTTTATTTACTGCAGGCTGAATTCGGCCTTGTCCGCCGAAGGGTCGTTGCCTGAGTTGCCAAAGGCGATCCAGCCCTCACCTTCGAGGCGCATTTCATGGTGCCTGACCATGACCTCCCGATGCTTTCCGAAGCTGACAAAACTGCCATTGGTGCTTGTGTCGACCAGAAAAAATCCCTCTGGCCGAAGTTCGATCCGGGCATGCTGACGAGAGGCTTTGCGATCTTCAACCAGAATCTTGCAGCCCAGATCGCGGCCAAAGGTGAGCGTCTGACTTTTTTCGTCCATCAGGAACGATTTACCACGATAGCGAATGGTCAGTTTCGCCGCTTGAGCAGCCGGTGGTGCGACAGCGACATCTTCCTTGGGGGCCGGGTTCCGGACCAGGAACAGGCTGACCGAGGCGGTCGACTCACGGATCGTCCCACGGCCGGGTTGGGCCTGCAGGATGATGGCCGGATGATCGATGACTTCCGCCTGAATTACCGAGCTGGCGAGAATCTGGTCGCCACCGGCGATACCGGCAATTCGAGCGGTCGTGGTGACTGTTTCGCCCACCGGCTTTTGTCCGTTGAAACTGACCAGCCCCGCATGAATGCCGATACGAATGCTCAGTTTGTGGCCCGACACCGCGGGCAGATCGGCGATGCGCTGTTGCATGTCGATGGCGGCAAGACAGGCTTCCGCCGCTGTTTCGAAACTGGCGAGTAATTCGTCACCGACCATTTCACCGATCAGGCCGCCATAGCCTTCGATCGAGCGGGACATCCGGTTGACGCAACGTTCGATGGCATAGGCCGCCTCGGCTTGGCCGAGATGCTCGAACAGCCCGGCACTGCCCGATATGTCGGCAAACATGATGACACGTCTTTGTTGTGCTTGGCTCATACCGGATCAGTGGCGGAAGTGGCGAAAGGGAGTTCGGATCAAAATGACAGATTGATTGGAATGCTACCTGACAATGGCATTTCCGGGGCATCAAAAGCAATATCGCCTTCTTCGATGGCGGTGTCCAGTGTCTGGCCTTTGAAGTCGAAAAACCGGTTGTCGGCGAGATGGGATGGCACGACATTCTGCATTGCGGTGAGTACCGATTCGGTCCGGCCCGGAAAACGTTTGTCCCAGTCGGCCATCATTTCCTTGATTTTCTGGCGCTGCAGATTTTCCTGCGACCCGCAGAGGTTGCAGGGAATGATTGGGAACTCCATGCCACGGGCAAATTTGGCGATATCGCTCTCGGCACAATAGGCCAGCGGACGAATCACGATGTGTGCCTTGTCGTCGGTGACCAGTTTGGGGGGCATGGCCTTCAGCTTGCCGCCAAACAGCAGGTTCAGGAACAACGTGTGCACCATGTCGTCACGGTGGTGGCCGAGGGCAATCTTGTTGGCACCCAACTCTTTGGCGGTGCGGTAAATGATGCCGCGACGCAGGCGGGAACAGAGCGAACAGGTGGTTTTGCCTTCTGGAATCTTGTCTTTGACGATCGAATAGGTATCCGATTCGACAATCCGATACTCAATCCCCACCGAATCAAGATAGCGCGGCAAGACATCGGCCGGAAAGCCGGGCTGCTTCTGGTCGAGATTCATGGCGATCAGGCGGAACTTGATCGGTGCACGCTGTTGCAAGGCCATCAGGACGGAGAGCAGCGTGTAGGAATCCTTGCCGCCAGACAGGCAGACGAGCACGGTGTCACCATCCTCGATCATGTTGTAGTCGGCAATGGCTTTGCCGGTACGGCTTTCGAGGGATTTGCGGAGTTTTTGCAGAGTATTTGAGATCGTCATGATGAATTTGCGCATTTGCCGTCTGCTTGCCGGAAATCAGACAAAAGACTGCGGTCGACCGTGAAAAAGGGGCGAGTTTACCTTGCCGGGTGCTTGCTGATGGCGACTAGATGACGTGAGATCGCACGAATTTCTGTTTCCAGCGAATCGATTTCTCGTGCAATACCATCGAGTTGATCATTTCTGGCTCGTACTTCAAGGCCACTGGCGACCCGTACGGCAGGTTCTGCTGCAAAACAGGCGAGCGATCCCCGAAAGCTGTGGGCCAGTCGTTCGAGCGTTGCAGCATCGTTGTCGGTTAGCGCATCACGCATGCGAGCGAAATCGCGCTCCCAGGTGTCGAGAAAAACGTCGGCAATGATTTCGACAGTCTCACGGTCTGCACTGCGTAGCGCAGCGGCGTAGTCGAAGGCACAGGGTTCTTCGTCTGGTGGATCGATCCGAGCCCCGAAATCGAGTAGTTTCTCAAGCAGTTCCTTGGTCTTGATCGGCTTCGAGATGTAGTCATCCATGCCTGCCCGGAGGCAGGCTTCCTTGTCGCCCTGCATTGCTGCCGCCGTCATGGCAATGATCGGTGTGCGCTTTTGTTGTTTGATAGCCTCGCGCTCACGGAACTGCCGTGTTGCATCCAGCCCGCCCATGACGGGCATCTGCATATCCATCAGGATCAGGTCGAACGATTGGTGATCGAGAATATCCAGTGCTTCCTGGCCGTGGTTGGCCAGGGTGGTCCGATGCCCCCATTTTTCGAGCAGGCCGAGCGCCAGTTTCTGATTGGTCGGATGATCTTCGACCAGCAGAATATCCAGCGTACGTTGTAATTCGCGCAGCGCATGGCGTGTGACCAATTGGGTTGGCGGTGTCGATGGTTCGCGGCTTGCATTGTCGAAAACCCGACAGAGTGCGGCAAGCAGTTCTTCCGAGGCAATCGGCTTCGAGAAGAAGCCGGCGATGCCGGCCTCCTGGCAGCGTTGGCCATCGCCGCGCATGGCACCGGATGAGAGCATCAGCATCGGAGGCAAATCGACATGTTCGCTGCGCAGAGAACTGGCCAGTGCATAGCCATCCATCTCCGGCATGTGGGCATCAAGGATGATGCAGTCGAAGCCGCGGGTGTCATTGCGCATCAGAATCAGGGCTGCGGCGCCTGAATCGACGTCTTCGGTAATCACATTCCAGGCGGCAAGCATGCCGCACAGGACGCGACGGTTCGTTGCATTGTCATCGACGATCAGCATCCGTCGTCCGCACAGATCGATCTGGCAGGCGGGCATGGGGGCCGGTTGAGCATCGATCTCCAGCGGTATGGCGAAATGGAAGGTACTGCCCTTGCCCGGCTCGCTGATCAAGCCCATTTCTCCGCCCATCAGTTCGACAAGGCGACGCGAGATCGACAGGCCGAGGCCAGTACCGCCGTATTTGCGTGTTGTCGAGGTGTCTTCCTGCGAGAAGGCGTCGAAGATCAGCAGTTGTTTGTCCTGGCTGATGCCGATGCCGGTGTCGCGAACGGAAAACTGGATCGTGGCCTGCTGGTCGAGTTTTGCGGTCAACGAGGTTTTGAGGGCAATTTCGCCTTTTTCGGTGAACTTGATCGCGTTGCCGATGAGATTGAGCAGAACCTGACGAATCCGGCTGGGGTCACCGATGACCTGGCGCGGAACATCGTGCTGGATCTCGCAAACCAGCTCAATGTTTTTCTCATGGGCGCGCAGGGCCAGCGTCTTCAAGGTATCGGCAATGACGCGATGGAGATCGAAGGAAATATGCTCGACCAGCAGTTTGCCGGCTTCGATTTTTGAAAAATCGAGGATATCGTTGATGATCGTCAGCAAGGCTTCGGACGATGATTTGACGATGCTCAGGAATTCGCGCTGTTCCTCGGTCAACGCCGTATCCAGGGCTAAATCCGTCATGCCGATGATGCCGTTCATCGGCGTACGGATTTCATGACTCATATTGGCCAGAAAATCGCTCTTTGCCCGGCTGGCCGCTTCGGCCGCTTCCTTGGCGAGCAGGCTGGCGGCTTCGGCCTGTTTGCGCTCGGTAATGTCGATAATCGTGCCGAGCAAACCGTAAGGACTGCCATCCTGCCGGTTGAGCGAAGCTTTGCGATAAATCGTGTCAAAGCGCAGGCCATCCTGGTTGTGCACCGACGCTTCATAAATCTGGGTGCCTTTGACGGCAAAGAGTTCGGCATCCTTCTCGGCATGGATACGGGCATCTTCCGGCGAGAGGATGTCGAACAGCGTGCGCCCGATGAAATCCTCGCGTCTGACATTGAACATCAGCTCGAAGGCACGGTTGAGCCGCATGTATCGTCCGGCGGTATCTTTCATGTAGACCGGCAAGGGGATAGCTTCGATCAACTCCTCGACCAGGTGCAGTTGTTCTGACAACTGGCTTTCCATCAATTTCCGGTCGGTGATTTCGGTCCGGATGCCGATATATTGTTCCGGCTGCCCGGCTTCATCGAGCAAGGGAACGATGGTGGCATTGACCCAGTAAAGGTTGCCGTTCCGGGCCCGATTGCACATTTCGCCATGCCACACCTGGCCCAGAGTGATCGTGCCCCACATGTCGCGGAACAGTGATGCCGGATGCGTCCCTGAATTGACGATGCGATGGCTCTGTCCGATCAGTTCTTCATGGGTATAGCCGCTGATCGCACAAAACCGGTCATTGGCGTAAAGGATGGTCCCATTGGCATCAGTGATGCTGACAATGGCGTGCTGGTCGAGGGCAAATTTCTGGTCGGCCAGCTGGCGGCGACCTTGCTCGCTTTCTGCGACAAGTTCCCCGATTTTTTGCGACAGTACAGCGATGTCGTCATCGGCCAGCGCCTGCTCGTTTTCAAGCGGATCACTTTGCGGCAGCAGATCCCGGGCGACCGCACGCAGGGACTTGAGCGCGCTTTCACGTCCGGCCAGTTCGTTACGCAGCTTATCGTTGGTTGCCGACAGTTCGCCTGATGAAATCTCCAGGCTGCGCGTGCGTAACTCAAGGTCACGCTCGTATTGATCGTAGCAGTTGCCGACACGCTCAAGCAGATCCCCAAATCCGGCCAGCAGCCCCTGCATCGCCGGATCAGCCGTTTCAGCTGCCGCCTGCAGGGTGGCCAGCAAACGAGCGAGCTCCGTCTCATCGGCAACGCCGATGCTGCGTTTGAGCTGGCGAAGAAGGGTCTTTTGCATGGCTGGTCGGTTCAGACTTCTCCGAGGTAAGTGATGGTCATTGTCTGATTATGCAGCTTGCAGGATGTGCCCGGTGTGAATGGGCTGATTTCACCATAAGAATAAAACCCGGTGAGGATGGCTTTGCTGCCGAAAATCTCGGCGACGGCTTCGACTTCCTCATCAACGCGGGTACCCATGACCAATTTTCGGCCAACGCAGCTGACCAGGATGGCCAGTGATTCTCCTGGTGCTTCGAGCAAGGATTTGGCTGCTTCGGCGGCTGCTTCGGCTCCGTTGACCAGTTTATCCGTACTGGCATGCATCAGCTTGAGATAGCCGTTAACGTTGATTTCTCCAGCAAGGGTCAGGCTGCCGCTGGTTTCATCGATGCCCAGGATGGTGCGAATCAGGCCGATGGCGTTGTGGTCCTCGCCGAGCATCGCAAAAGGAAACAACAAGCCGGAGGCCGGCAGGCCCTGGGCGTGTTCGCCAAGATAGCGTTTGTAGATGTCGAGCGCCGGCTCGCCATCGAGTTCGTAAAGAACATTGCCTTCGCAGCGCGTGACCTTGCGGGCCGGGCCGAAGGGCTCCCAGCCGCCGAAGGAGCCGTGACCGAAGGACAAGGCGTTGCCGCACAGTCCGATGGCGACGACGCCATGTTCGGAAATGCCTTCCTGGCCGAGCGTGAATGTCTGCTTGAATGCACCGCCATCGCCGGCCAGGCCTCCGGTGATCGGTACTGTATTGCCGATGATGCTGGTCAGTCCGTCAACCAGGGCGCTGCCGTTGATATTGACCCCCGGGCCGAAAATCAGCACGGTCTTCAGGTCGACCGCAGCAAGTTGGCGGCCAATACGTTCGCCGGCTCCAAAGGAGTCGGCCATTCCGGTAAGCTGCGTGCTGGCCGCAAGGATGCGTGTATTGGCAAATTTGACGGCGGTGATCGTGCAGCTTCCATCATCGACACCGTCAGAAGTGATTTCTCCGGCCGTTGAACAACCGAGTTGTCGGGCTTTGGGGAATGCTGCACGCAATGTATCGGACAGACCGGGTTCGGCCATGTGGGACACGGAGCCGAAAAGAAGCAGCAGATCGGGATCGGCCAGCGATAAAGAAGCGAGTTTGCTGTTCAATTCGGCTGCTTTCCGAATGACAATCTGTTTGACGTGCATGACGCTTCCCTTTGGCGTGTATTTATGACAAAAATATCACAAATAAGGCCGATTTTTGTAATTTTGCGGCTTAAATCTGACTGAAACAGTGACATCATGATGAATCTTCCAGTGCCGGATCCAGATGCTATCGCCCACAGCGAGGCTTTGAAGCAATTGATTTCAGACGAAATATCCAGGAGTTCCGGACAAATTTCGTTCAGCCGTTTCATGGAGCTGGTTCTCTATGCGCCGGGTCTTGGCTATTACACCGCGGGGGCCCGCAAGTTTGGCGCGGCTGGTGATTTTGTCACTTCGCCTGAAATGACGCCTCTTTTCGGCCAGGTTGTGGCGCATCAGGTTGCACAGATCCTGCAACTGTCGGCGCCGGTCATTCTCGAAGTGGGGGCCGGCTCCGGTCGCCTGGCGGCCGATTTGCTGCTGGCTCTTGAACAGATCAATGCGCTGCCAACGCAGTACCTGATTCTCGATTTATCGGCTGACCTGCGACAACGGCAGCAGGAAACGCTGGCTCAAGCCGCCCCTCACCTGCTTTCACGTGTGACCTGGCTGGATGCCCTGCCCGATCAGTTTTCAGGTGTTGTTCTGGCTAACGAATTACTCGATGCCATGCCGGCCGATATCGTTGCGTGGCGCGACCAGGCTATCGCCGAACGCTGTGTCGGTATTTCCCCCGAGGGATGTTTCACGTGGATCGAACGACCCGCAACCGGTGCGCTTTTGGCGGCTGCGGAAAAAATTGGCGAGCAATGTCATTTGCCGCCGGGCTTCGAAAGTGAAATCAGTCTGGCGGCGGGCGCCTGGGCTGCAGAATGGGGGCATCGCTTGCAGTGCGGTGCATTGCTATTGATCGACTACGGGTTCCCGAGGCGTGAGTTTTATCACCAGCAACGTGGGCGCGGGACCTTGATGTGCCACTACCGGCACCATGCGCATCCGGATCCGTTTTATCTGCCGGGTTTGCAGGATGTCACGGTCCACGTCGATTTCACGGCAATTATCGCGGCCGCCCATGGTGCCGGCCTGGAGCTTCTTGGCTATACCAGCCAGGGCCAGTTCTTGCTCAATTGCGGCATTCTCGATTGTCTGGCGGCCCTGCCCCAGGCGACGCCGACGTACATCCGGGCGAGCGGTGCGGTGAACAAACTGCTGATGCCGCACGAGATGGGCGAGCTGTTCAAAGTGATCGCCATCGGGCGCAATATCGAAGACAGCCTGTGCGGTTTCAAGAGCGGCGACCAGAGTCACCGTCTCTGATCTTCAGCGTCTGGCCAGCTCGCGGAATTGATTCGGCTGGCCAAGAATCAGTCGGCCGAATTCATCGAGTAGCGCATCATCGAGCTGCAATGGCGAGATCGTGAACATGGCGCTGCCCAAGCGTTCCAGATTGCGTGTTTCGAGCATCAGGACGCCTTTGTCGAAATCAGCTTTCCAGCGTGCATTGACACTGATTTGAGGCTGGATTTCGAATTCTGCGCGTTCGACGAAGCGGCGCTGGTTGCGGAATTCCTTGCAGGTGAATTGCAGGCCAAAGTCGAAGAGTTGTGTACGGAAACGCTCGATCGCCAGTCCCTCGCGTTCGACGATGATCGTACCAGGGCTGCTCAGCGAGTATGAAAAAGTCACCAGTTCGATCAGGGCGCCGTCACCCTGCGATTGCTTGCGGTAATCCGAAAAACCTTCCTGCCAGTTGAGCCGGTTGAGCTTGATCGTATCCAGCAGAACGTATTCGCGCGGGATTTCCGGTTTGACGACGTTGAGTTGCTGGACAAAGTCGTGCAGATAGAAAAACAGATAGTTCAGTGCCTGGTCGATGGCGACGTTCGAGGACGTGCGCTGGGCCAGGGCGGAATGCAGTTCACGCTGGCGAACATCTGCCTGCTGACGTAGCTGGTCAAGCAGGCCACCCCGTTTTTCCACGGTCAACGCTGCCAGATCGGCCGATTTTGCTTGCGGCTTGGCCGTTGTGGAGGAGGCACTGGTGCGGTTTGGGGCAAGCGCAGGGAAAACCAGTTGCGGATCACTCATCCCGGCTCTCGATGCAGCGACATGCTCCTGTTGGGCGCGTTTCTCGGCTGCATCAAGATCAAATGTCGCAATATCGGCGAGCAATGACGATTCAAATGCGGCGATATCGGTGGTGCGCTCCGTGCTGCGATCCCGCTTGGCCTGGATGGCCCGAAGAATGGCAGAAGAGGTGTCAGGTGCGTCGTGCTGGCTCATTGCGTTGACAGGTTTTGTAACTGTACTAAAGTAGTATTTTCTCCGGACTGGAGCAAGAGCTACATGGATATTTCCTCACTCGGCAGTCTTTCTTCTGCCCTCGCACAAGCCCAGACCGGAGATGCGGTCGGGACGCTGGCGCTCAAGAAAGCGATGGATATTCAGGCGCAAAGTGCCATGCAATTGATTGCTGCACTACCCGATGTGCCGAACAATCCACCGAATCTGGGTAACAGCGTCGATATCAAGGCCTGATTTCGGCCAGCCAGTCCTGCAAGGCGGCGGCAACGAGCGGCCATTCCTTTTCGTGGGTCACCGCATGGCCCATGCCGCGGAAAATATGTGTCGGTAATCCATAGGTCTGCCCAGTGGTCTGGACCAGGAAGGCGGGAACCAATACATCGAGTTCGGCTCCCAGGATCAGCATGGGCGGACGATGCATGGCATGCAGATTGGGCAGGTTGAACATTGACATGTCCCACAGCGCACGGTGCGATTCCGGCTGCATCCGGTCCAGCCAGGCGGCCAGCATGGTTTCGTCGATTTCGCCGGCAAACAGGGCTTCGCGCAGGATTTCGGTATCCGGGTAATTGCCACTCATGATCCGGTTGATGTCCATGAACAGCTGCGGTTTCTGGAACATCAGGTGGAATTGTGCGGCAATCAGGCCCTGCGGCGGCACCGAGCAGACCAGTGCGGCGCCCGGTACCGGATGACGTTCAAGGTATTTCTGGACGATGAAGCCACCCATCGAATGTCCCACCAAGACTGGTGTTTCGCCTAGCCAGTCGACCACCGTACCGATGTCGTCGACGTAGTCGGTGACTGAATGCCAGTCGATCTGGTCGCGGCCATGGCTGCCACCGTGACCGCGCAGCGACACGGCGTAACAGGGATAGCCGGCCTTGGCGAGAAAGGGCATGAAGGTTTCGGTCCACATCCAGCCACCGGCAAAAGCGCCGTGCACGAAGAGCACGGGCGGACGTTTTGTTTTCTTGGCAGGCAGGCAGGAAAAAACTTCCAGCCCTTCAACAATTTGATTTTTAAGCATGGGAATCCGTCGGGTGAAGCGTGATTAAATGCGACTTTCACCCTGCTGTGCAAGGCAAAATGTTGAAATGGATCTTGACGCTGGTCATCGCGATTTTTCTGCTGGGCATCATCAGCCCGCATCTGGCGCGCTTTATTCGCTTCGGCAAGCTGCCGGGTGATACGGCCTTTCGCTTTCGGGGCCGGACTTACGCTTTTCCGTTTGCCTCGACCCTGATTTTCTCACTGCTGCTCTGGCTGGTTTCCCGCATCATCTGAGAGCGCCTGGACGGCCTTGACCCGGGCCTGATGAATGCGCTCGGGAATGTTGCCCTTGTCGCTGCAGGCGGCTGCGATTTTCCCGGCTTCGACGCGGTTGACCGCAGCAAGGGCATCCAGCAGCCGTTGCGGGCTGTGGTAAGGCCGTTCTTCCCAACCCAGCCGGCCGGTGTAGTCACACAGGCAGGTATCGAGCAATTGCTTGAAACGCTCCGGGCGACGCAGCGCGTCGGTTTTCTCGAAAAGCGTGACGATGGTGCTGGCCTTCAGATCGGCAGAACGATGCACATTGCCGTGGTAGCGAGCCATCAGGAAAGCCAGGTCACGGCAGTCGTTCGGTACTTTGAGACGGCTGCCCATCTGTTCGGCGAGGCGAACGCTGCGTTCTTCGTGACCGATATGGCGTGGCAGGATGTCGGCCGGCGTTTCGCCCTTGCCGAGATCGTGGGTCAGCGCTGCGTAGCGTACGGCCAGCCCGAAACCGCGCCGGGCCGATTGGTCGATGACCATCAGCGTGTGTATGCCGGTATCGACCTCCGGGTGGTAATCCGGGCGCTGCGGGACGCCGAACAGTTTGTCGAGCTCTGGCATCAAGCGCAGCAGCGCACCACACTCGCGCAGCACTTCGAACATGCGTGAGGGCTTGTCTTCCATCAAGCCCTTGGCGACTTCCTGCCAGACACGTTCGGCAACGAGGTGATCGACCTCACCGCAATCGACCATCTGCCGCATTAGCGCCATTGTTTCCGGGGCAACACTAAAGTCGCTGAAACGAGCAGCGAAACGAGCGATGCGCAGGATGCGTACCGGATCTTCCGCAAAAGCCGGACCGACATGGCGCAGGATTTTGGCCGCCAGATCGCGTTGACCGTGAAAAGGGTCGACCAACTGGCCATCGTCGCCCTTGGCCATCGCATTGATCGTCAGATCACGCCGGGCGAGATCTTCTTCTAGCGTGACATCGGCTGCTGCGTGGAAGGTGAAGCCATGGTAACCGTGACCGGACTTGCGTTCGGTGCGGGCCAGTGCGTACTCCTCCTGCGTTTTGGGATGGAGGAACACCGGGAAATCCTTGCCGACCGGACGGAAACCATGAGCCTGCATGGTTTCCGGGGTGGCGCCGACGACGACATAGTCGCGGTCGGCATTGGCCCGCCCGAGCAATTCGTCGCGGACAGCACCGCCGACGATGTAGATCTGCACGGTCGGGCCGGCGGGCTTAGCGCCCGGCGCGGAAGCGGAAGCTGTCGAGCTTGCCCTTCGGCGTATTGAGCGCGATGTAGGATGGGGCGATGGCTTCGAGGGCCGTCGGCTGCCAGTGGGCTGGTGCCGTAGCACCCGGCTGGCCGACGCTGTCGACCTGCATCGAGCGCAGGTTGTCCGGCGAGAGCAGCGGATTCGGTGCCAGCCACATCAACCCGGCCTGCAGATAGGCCCAGCCTTCCGACAGGGGCAGGATGGTGGCATTGCTGCCAGTCAGTTCTGCGGTGTAGTCCACCAGCTCGCGCAGCGTGTAAACCTTCGGGCCGACCAGTTCGTAGGTCTGGCCGAAAGTGGCTTCGTCGCTCAGGCTGTCGACGAAAGCATCGGCTACGTCTGCGGCCCAGACGGGCTGGAAGCGGGCGTGGCCGAAACCGAGCGGGAAAATCGGCAGTTTCTTCAGGGCTGAAGCAAAGGTGTTCAGGAAGGAGTCGCCGAGGCCGAAAATGACCGACGGACGGAATACCGTGACATCGAGTTCGTTCTTGGCGGCGAGCACGACGGCTTCGCCATCACCCTTCGAGCAGAGGTATTCGGACGGGCCTTTCGAGTCGGCCTGCAGGGCGCTCATGTGCACCAGACGGCGGACGCCGGCGGTCTTGCAAGCGGCGACGATCTTCTTCGGCAGTTCGACGTGCGCCTGAGCGAAGTCGCGGCTGTACGGCAGCTGGACGTCGCGGCTGTGCAGGATGCCGACCAGGTTGATCACGGCATCCTGACCCTGCATCAATGCGGCCAGCGTTTGCTCGCAGTGGATGTTGGCTTCCGGCATCTCGATGTTCGGCTGGATGATCAGCGCCTTGGTGCGTTCGCGACGACGGGTCGGAATCGTGACTTCGATACCGCGTTGCGACAGGCGATTGGCGATATAGGTACCGATGAATCCGCTACCCCCCAGCAACAAGACTTTTTTGATGGCCATCTGGAACCCCGAAGTCGAAACTCGAAAAACTTGAATTTTAAGGCAAATCTGCGTCTTTTGGCGCATCCGATGTGCGCGCACCGACGACACCCAGCCGGGCTTTCAGCGAATCCGGCTTGCCATTGAACAGGGCCGAGTAATAAACCGCATTGCTCATCACTTTCTTGACGTAGTCACGGGTTTCGCTGAACGGGATGGTTTCGGCATAGATTGCCCCTTCCAGCGGCCGCTCGGCGCGCCATTTCTTGGCCCGGCCCGGTCCGGCGTTATAGGCTGCAGAAGCCAGTACCGGGTGATTGTCGAGGTTTTCCATGACCAGGCGCATGTAGCTGGTGCCGAGCAGGACGTTGGTTTGCGTGTCGTGGACCTGGCTGTGGTTGTACTCGCGCAGGCCGATTTTCTTGGCCACCCATTTGGCGGTCGCCGGCATCAGCTGCATCAGCCCGGAGGCGCCGACATTTGATTTGGCACTGGTAATGAAGCGGCTTTCCTGGCGCATCAGACCGTACACCCAGGCATCGTCGAGCGATTGATTCTGGGCAGCCGGACGGACATGTTCGCCGTAAGGTGCGAGGAAGCGCAGGCTGTAATCGTGTTCGTTCTTGGTCCGGTCGGCGGTGTTGATCGCCCGGTCCCAGATCTGGTTGCGCTTGGCCAGGTCGGCGGCGGCGAGCAGTTCGCGATCATCCATGCCGCGCAGAGACCAGTTCCATTCCTTGACGGCTTCTGTTCGCATGTCGAGCCGGAAAAACGCGAGGGCCCGGCGAATGCCCGGATTTTCCCGCGCTGTTTTTTGTTCTTCGCTGGTTGGCGGTTTGGCCTTGGGCGGTGGCATGACGCTGCGACCCAGTTCCTCGTCGGCCAGATTGCCGTAGAAATTGGACTGGCCGGCAATCTTTTCGAACAAGGCATCGGCATCCGTCGTCCGGCCGCCGGCTTTCTGGGCGCGGCCCAGCCAGTAGATCCATTCGGGTCTGGCCGCCAGTTCGTGCGGCATCGATTCAATGGTTTTCAGGACGGAACCCCATTCCTGGGCGCGCAGTGCGGCGCGTACCTTCCATTGGTAAGCATCTTCGGAAAGCGTCGTCTTTCCGGCGGCATTGAACCAGGCCACGGCTTCCGGCATGTGTTTCTTGGCGGCCTGCAGGCCGATCTGGCTCCAGGCCCACTGTTTTTCGGAGTCCTGCATCTTGCTCTTGAGCTTGTCGAGCTCATCGGCCGCGGCACGCGGGTCGTTGGCTGCCATGCGCTGGATGGCGATGGCAGCCAGTTCGCGCCCTGCCCGGCTCGACGACCAGTTGGCCGGCTGGCGGACGAGATAGCCCATCGAATTGCTGATCGCACTGTCGAGCGCACGACTATCCGGGAGCTGGCTGTCCGGCAGGTAATTCAGTGTGGTCTTGGCCCAGCCAGGGCGGTTGGCCTCGATCTGGCGACGGGCGCGTTGCCAGACATCGTCGCTGCTCATGCGTTGGCCGCTGACCAGTGCGTCGATCACCGGACGACAGGGTTCCGGCGGTTCGAGTTGGGTCAGCCAGAGTTTTTCGGCTTCATCGAGTACGGTTTTGTCGTCACGCGCCAAGCGGGCTTGCTGGTTGATGCAAACGACGTCCGGTTCCGGGGCGATCAGGCGGGCGTATTCACTTTCTACCTCGTTCCACGTGGAACGCTTGGCCAGCCAGCGAATCCAGTCGACGCGCAGCTTTTCGGCGACATAGCTTTTCTCGTTGCGCTCGAAGAAGGTGCGCATCGCACTGGCGTCGCCCTGATCCATCCACATGCGCAGACGGTAACTTTCGACGTAAGGCGCCAGTTCGTGATTGCCGAGTTGGGTGGTTGCGCGCTCCAGCTTGTTGCGGTCGCCAGCCCGGAAGGCGTCGCGGGCGGTGAGGAAGGCGAGGTCGCGGCTGTCCTGCGCGAAAAGAGGGAAGGAAAGGGACAGGCTTAAAACGAGAAGGCGAAACTTCATGCTAGATTTGACGAATGAGTGAGCTGATCGAGGATAACACGGGCTGGCGGCGGGCGTTGCGGCGCGAGATGGTGGCGCGCCGGGCGGCCATGCCGCCAGCACGTCATGCGGCCTTGTCGGCCGAGATTGTCGGGCATTTGTTGAGCGGGTTGCCGGCGCCTCGGATTGCCGCATTTTGCTGGCCGATCAAACACGAACCGGATGTGAGGGCGATTGCCGGGCCCTGGGCGCAGCAAGGCGTGCATCTGGCTTTACCGGTTGTCGTGGCCGAGGCCGAACCACTGGCCTTTCGCTTGTGGACCGCGACAACACAGCTCAGTCCTGACCGTTACGGGATTCCGACGCCGCAGGATGGCGAATTTGTCCATCCGGACCTGATTTTGTTGCCGCTCAATGGCTTTGATGCTGCAGGTTACCGGCTCGGTTATGGCGGTGGCTATTTTGACCGGACGCTGGCTGCGCTTGAGCCGCGCCCGTTGGCGGTTGGCGTCGGTTTCGAGATCAACCGGCTGGACAGCATCCGGCCGGAAATGCACGACCAGCGTCTCGACTGGATCGTCACCGAAAACGGTATTTTCAGTCCGTCGACCGCCGGATGCTGAACAGGCCGAGGACGAAGAGCAACGAAACAAGCATCGCCAGCAGAGCCTGGCGCAGATCGTAAAGCCCCGTGCGCATGGCCAGTTCGATGGCGTAGCCGTGTTGCAGGGCGAGCAGCATCGCGGCCAGCGAAATGGCCAGCCAGGCCCGACGGCGCGTGCTGCCCTGCCCTTTGAGCAGGAAAAGTTCGGTTGCAATCCAGGCCGCACTGGTTTGTGCAACGGCGGCCAGCAACAGGGCGAAAACAGCGAGCGTGTAGGGATTCATCGTGGGCTGCAGGCTTGTTTGAGACGCCGCAGGGCTTCTTCGAGCGTGCTGCGCGGACAGCCGAAATTCAACCTGAGCCAGCCGGGCGCGCCAAAATCGGCGCCATCCGACAAACCGAGGCCGTGCGTTTCAAAGTGGACGGCCGCTTGAGCCAGCCCCAGTGAACGCACGTCGATCCAGGCCAGGTAAGTGGCTTCGACGTGACTCATTTTGATGCCCGGAATGGCGTTGACCGCAGCTTCCAGCAAATCGCGATTGCCGGCCAGATAGGCGATCAGCTCGCGATGCCACTCGGCGCAGTCACGGTAGGCCGCTTCGCAGGCGGCCAGGCCGAGCACATTGACGTGCGGCACGATGCCATCCATGGCGCGCAGGAAACGGCGCCGCAGACCGGCATCCGGAATGACGGCAAAAGCACAGCCGAGGCCGGGGATATTGAAGGTTTTCGACGGGGCCATCAGCGTGATGCTGCGCTTGGCCGCATCGGGCGACAGGCTGGCGAAGGGGATGTGGCGCTTGTCGGCGTCGAGAATCAGGCCGCAGTGGATTTCATCCGAACAGACGATCAGGTCGCGTGCCTCGGCAAAAGCCGCGAGATCGAGCAGTTCCGCCCGATCCCAGCAACGGCCAACCGGGTTGTGCGGATGGCAGAGCAGGAAAAGGCGGGTTGCTGCGGTCGACGCCTCGTTCAGGGCATTTTTGTCCCAATGCCAGCGCCCATCGGTTTGGGCCAGATCGACCCGGTTGAGTACGCGTCCGGATAGTTTTGGGGCGGACAGGAAAGGCGGATAAATCGGCGTGGCAGTCAGCACTTCGCCATCGATCGCACGACAGGCAATGTTCAGGCCGCTGACCAGGCCCGGTAGCCAGACGATCCAGTCAGCTTCCACTTGCCATTGATACTCGCTCGCAATGTGAGTGAGCACTGACTCTGTGAGCGAGGTCTGAGCGTGACCGTAGCCAAAGACTGCATGCGTCAGGCGTTCTTGCAGCGCCTCGAGCACCGCGGGCGGCGCTGCAAAATCCATATCGGCAACCCACAGAGGCAGGATGTCGCGACCGGCGTACTTGCCCCATTTAATGGAGCCGGAAGCTTGCCGGTCGATGATGCGGTCGAAAATACTCAAACTTCGAGGTGCTGATAAAGAGCGGTGGACAGATAGCGTTCGCCGAATGACGGAATGATCACGACGATCAGCTTGCCGGCATTTTCAGGGCGCTTGGCCAGTTCGAGTGCCGCCCAGGTGGCTGCGCCGGAAGAGATGCCGACCAGCAGGCCTTCTTCGGTCGCCATCTGGCGTGCCGTGGCAAAGGCATCTTCATTCTTGACGCGAATGACTTCATCGTAGGCGGCCGTGTTCAGCACGCCCGGTACAAAGCCGGCGCCAATGCCCTGAATCGGGTGCGGTCCCTTGGCACCGCCGGACAGTACCGGTGAAGCGTCCGGCTCGACGGCAACGATCTTGACGCCCGGTTTCCGTGCCTTGAGCACTTCGCCGACGCCGGTCACCGTGCCGCCCGTGCCTACGCCGGCAACAAAGATATCCACCTGGCCATCGGTATCACGCCAGATTTCTTCAGCCGTCGTGCTGCGGTGAACCGCCGGATTGGCCGGGTTTTCAAATTGCTGCGGGATGAAGTAGCGCGCATCGGCGGCGGCCAGTTCTTCGGCTTTCTTGATTGCCCCGCCCATGCCTTCGGGGCCCGGCGTCAGAATCAGCTCGGCGCCGTAGGCCTTGAGCAGCAGCTTGCGCTCGCGGCTCATCGTTTCCGGCATGACAAAGGCGCACTTGATGCCGCGCGAGGCGCAGACCATGGCCAGGCCAATGCCGGTATTGCCCGAAGTTGGCTCAAGGACGACGGTGTCCGGCCCGATCTTGCCGGCCAGTTGTGCCGCGTCGAGCATGGCAACGGCGATCCGGTCCTTGACGCTGTGGCCAGGGTTGAAGAATTCGAGCTTGGCAGCAACGGTGGCGCCGCTGCCGGCAGTCAGGCGATTGATGCGAACCAGCGGGGTATTGCCGACCAGTTCAGTGATGTTGTTGGCGATTTTCATGGTGGCTCCAGAGTTCAGTCGCGCAGATTGTAGGCGAGTCCATCGGGCTTGTGGGTAGAAACGCAGTCACGGGCGGCGTTCCCGAAAAGAATGCCCTGCCCCAATTTTGCGCCGTAGGCTTTGGCGATTTCGAGATCTTCTGCCGAGTCCAAGTTATCGGCGTGAATCAGCACCCCTGCCGGAAAGAAGGGGGCACCGAGCGTTGTCACCGAATATTTGACGATATCCGGCGCAAACAATTCCGGATGCTCGCCCTGGCTTGAGAGAGCAATCCGATAGCCGCGTTCGCGGTAATTTTCGACCGCCGAGGCGAAGTGGGCATCATCCAGATCAACGTTGGTTTTCAGCTCCAGCACAATGTCGACCGGGGCAAGCCCGCAGCATTTGAGGATGGTTTCGAAAACCAGCCCATGCTGGCTGGGAACGGCCAGCAAATGGCGTGGATGGACGGACAACTGCAAGTAACCGCCGGCATGGCGGTGCTGGGCAAGGAAATTCAAGGCGTGCACGGTGCGGCACAAGCGGTCGAACTGGACAACCGATTCGTCGGACGGGAAACGGCGATACGCAGCGTCGCTATCCAGTGAATTTGCCTCCTCGTCTTCTGCGACTAAGAAAGCCTGATGGCCGATAACTCGCCCGGTCTGAAGATTGACGATGGGCTGGAACAGCGAGCGCAGGCGTAGCCCTTCATGCCAGGCGGCTGCACGTTCATCTTCGAGATAAAGCGTGCTGTCACCGATGGCATTGTTGCGATTGAAATAGTGGATCAAGTCGATCAGCGGCATCTTGCTTTCCCTTGCTATTTCTTCAGATAAATCTGATCGAAGCTGCCGCCGTCGGCAAAGTGCGTTTTTTGCGCCTTCTGCCAGCCGCCGAAGGTGTCGTCGATGGTCACCAGCTTGATTTTCGGGAACTGTCCCGCGTACTTCGCGGCTACCTTGGCATCGCGCGGCCGGTAGTAATGCCTGGCGGCGATGTTCTGGCCTTCTTCGGAGTACAGATAGTCGAGGTAAGCCTGCGCCGTCAGGCGCGTGCCGCGCTTTTCAACAACCTTGTCGACCACCGCAACCGGCGGCTCGGCGAGGATGGACAGGCTGGGGGCGACGATTTCGAATTTGTCCTTGCCGATCTCGTTGACCGCAAGCTGCGCCTCGTTTTCCCAGGCAATCAGCACGTCGCCCAGGCCGCGTTCAACAAAGGTGGTCGTCGAGCCACGGGCGCCGGAATCGAGCACCGGCACATTCTTGAAAATGGCCTTGAGCAATTCAGCCGCCTTCTGCTCGTTGCCGCCCGGCTGCTTCAGCGCCCAGGCCCAGGCCGCCAGATAGTTCCAGCGGGCGCCGCCCGAGGTTTTTGGGTTCGGGGTGATCACGCCGACTCCCGGCTTGGCCAAATCGCCCCAGTCCTTGATCGCTTTCGGATTGCCCTTGCGGACCAGGAAGACGATGGTCGAGGTGTAAGGCGAAGAGTTATGCGGGAAGCGCTTCTGCCAGTCGGCCGGAATCAGCTTGCGTTCGACCAGCGCATCGATGTCGTAAGCCAGCGCTAGCGTCACGACATCGGCTTCCAGCCCGTCGCGCACAGCCATCGCCTGCTTGCCCGAGCCGCCGTGCGACTGGCGGAAATTGATTTGCTGGCCGGTCTTGCCCTGCCAGTGCTTGCCGAAGGCAGCGTTGAAATCTTTGTACAGCTCGCGGGTCGGGTCGTAGGAGACGTTGAGCAGCGAAGTCTGGGCAAAGGCGTTGCTCAGCGCGAATGCTGCGGTCAACGCGGCAGAAAGAATGATTTTGCGCATGAAAAACTCCAGTCAGATGGCGATGACTGGAGTTTAGGTAGCTTGCTTTATTCTGTGAAAGAATTAATTTTCACAAAATTATAACCAAATAGAATTAGCCAAGAAAAAGCTTGTAAGCCGGGTTCTTGCTCTCGTCCCAATGGGCGTAGCCGAGATTTTTCAGGAACTCCCTGAATTGCCCCATTTCGCCCGGTGGCACCTGCATGCCGACCAATACCCGGCCATAGTCGGCGCCGTGGTTGCGGTAGTGGAACAGGCTGATGTTCCAGCCGGCACTCATCTGGGTCAGGAAATTCATCAGGGCGCCCGGTTTTTCGGGGAATTCGAAGCGATAAACCAGTTCGCTCATGCCCTGTTCGCAGACTTGCGGGGCATGGCCGCCGACCATGTGGCGAATGTGGTTCTTGGCGATTTCGTCGTCGGTCAGGTCGAGCGTCGGATAACCGTGCTTGCTCAACTGTTCGACCAGCTTGGTCGATTCGTTGCGGTCGACGACCTGCAAACCGACAAAAACGTGGGCTTCGCTGGCCGTGTGATAGCGGTAATTGAATTCGGTGACGTTGCGCTTGCCGATCAGGCTGAGGAATTTCTTGTAGGCCCCCGGCTTCTCCGGCAGCGTCACGGCGAGCACGGCTTCGCGGCGTTCGCCAACTTCGGCCCGTTCGGCGACGAAGCGCAGGCGGTCGAAATTCATGTTGGCACCGGAAGTCACGGCGATCAGGTTCTTGTCTTTCAGCTTGTGCTGGCGGGCGTATTCCTTGGCCCCGGCGACAGCGAGCGCACCGGCCGGTTCGAGAATCGAGCGGGTATCTTCAAAAACATCCTTGATTGCGGCGCAGATGGCATCGGTATCGACCAGGATCACTTCATCGAGGTATTCCTTGCACAGGCGGAAGGTTTCCTCGCCGACGAATTTGACGGCGGTGCCATCGGCAAACAGGCCAACCTGGTCAAGCCGGACGCGCTTGCCGGCGGCAAGCGATTGTTTCATCGCGTCGGCATCGAAGGTTTCAACGCCGATCACCTTGATTTCCGGACGCAGGCGCTTGATATAGGCGGCAACACCCGCTGCCAGGCCACCGCCGCCGATAGCGCAGAAAATAGCCGTGATCGGCCCGTTGTGGCGCGAATGCTGGCGCAGGATTTCCATTGCCACGGTACCTTGGCCGGCGATGACTTCCGGGTCGTCGAAGGGGTGAACGAAGGTCAGTTTCTCGCTTTTTTCCAGTTCGACCGCGTGGGCATAGGCTTCGTCGAAAGAGTCGCCGTGCAGCACGACTTCGCCACCGCGTGACTTGACCGCGTCGATCTTGATGCCCGGTGTCGAGGTCGGCATGACGATCACGGCCCGGCAACCCAGTTTGCTGGCTGACAGTGCGACACCCTGGGCATGATTGCCGGCCGAGGCGCAGATCACGCCACGCTTCAGCTTCTCGGCGGAAAGGCTGGAGATCTTGTTGTAGGCACCGCGCAGCTTGAAGGAGAAAACCGGCTGCATGTCCTCGCGCTTGAGAATGATCTTGTTGCCGACCCGGACAGAAAGGTTGTTGGCCAGTTCGAGCGGCGTTTCGATTGCCACGTCGTAAACCTGAGCATTCAGAACTTTTTCAAGGTAGTCGGGGACGGCATGCATGATGGATTTCCGGTAAGGCAAAAGACGAAATCTAGCAGCTTAGGGGCGCCTTTGTCTTTCCAGCCATTGCGGGGCAAGGGTCTTCAGCGCAGAATTGGCGAAAAAACAGGTCTTTCAGGGAGAAGTCATGTTGTCGGAAAAGCTTGCTACGCGGGTGAGTGCGGTGGTTGCTGCCGTTTGTGCAATTGCTTTCGCAGCGGTTGCCTTGTTTTCATTGCTTACCTTCTCGAAAGCGGAGCGAGCCAGCGCAGAAGAGGCCGCCCGGGGTCAGGTATCGGCGGTAGTCGATCTGCTTGAGCTGACCTCAAAAAGTCACGAGGCGGCGGGCATGAAACGCTTGGGCGTGCTCAAGACCATGCTGGGTGACACGCTGAAAGCCGCTGATGTTTCGACCGAAAAGGACGCTTTCGGCCTGCCGGTTTTCCGGGTTGCCGGTGAAGTGGTCAATGCCAATGAGCGTTTGATGGCTCGCTGGAAGGACATCCTGATTGCCGAACCCGCGCTGCTGCTCCTGAATAGCCAGGGAGAGATGGTGCGCGTTGCCACCTTGCTCAAAGACAAGGAGGGCAAGAGCATGGTCGGCAAGCCGATTGCAGCCAATGCGCCGGAAACCCTGACGGTTTTGGAGGGCAAGGAGTGGTCGGGCGTTGTCCAGCGTGGCGGAAAGTTTTATGTCAGCGCATTTTTGCCGCTTAAAAACGCCCAGGGCAAGGTGTTGGGGGCCTGGTCGGTACGCAGCGATGTCAGTGAAGACATGGGGCGCCTGAATGAAACGCTGAAGAAAATGAAATTCGGCGATACCGGTTACCCGTACGCGATCAAGATCGAAAAAAATACGGATGACAGCTTCCTGACCTTGCATCCCAAGCTGGAGGGTAAGACTGCCCGCGAAGTTCAGGGGCCTTTGCCGATGCTGGCTGCACGGATGTCTGCCAAGGATGAAGGGACCATCGTTTATCCCTATAACGACGAAACAGGCCAGGAGCGCGAAAAAATTGTTGTGTTCAAACGTTCGCCCAGTTGGGGTTGGACGGTCGCCGGGGGAACCTGGATCGATGAGTACAACAAGAATGCAACCTCGATTCGCCTGCAACTGGGGTTTGCCTGTTTGCTGGGGGCCGTGCTTTGTGCGCTTGCCGCCTGGTTTGCTGCCACAAGGGGCCTGGCCGGCGTGCTGCCGGTGGTTGAGGGCGTTCATCGCATGGGGGCGGGGGATTTTTCCCAGCCGATTCCGAGCGCCAGTTGCGAAATCGGCATCATTGCTCACGAAGCAAACACAGCGCGCGACAACATCGGTCGCTTGATCGGCAATATTTCAAGCGCCTCCGCTACCGCCTTCTCCTCTGCCAAGTCGCTCGAGCAAGCTGCGTTGGCTGCCGCCTCTTCCGCCGATGAGCAATCCGCCTCGGCTGCTGAACTGGCGACAGCGATCGAACAGCTTTCGGAAAGCATTTCGCATACGGCGAATCAGACCCGGCAATCGGCCAATGCGGCAGGTGAAACGCTTGCGCTGGCCCAGCAGGGTACTTCTGCAGCGAATTCGGTCTCTGCCGAAATGCACAAGATCGCCCAGGAAACAGCCAGTGCCGAGGCCTTGATGGCACAGTTGGCGGTCAATGCCAGCGAAATTGCCGGCATGGCCAGTTCAATTTCCGAATTGGCCGATCAGACCAATCTGTTGGCACTCAATGCGGCCATCGAAGCTGCGCGGGCCGGTGAGGCCGGGCGGGGTTTTGCCGTGGTGGCCGACGAGGTGCGCAAGTTGGCCGAGAAGTCGACGCAATTCACCAATCGCATTGCCCAGACGGTTTCTGCCACTTCGTCCGGCACGGCCCGGGCGGCTGAAGCCGCCAAGCAGATCGCCCAACAGGCCCAGGAAGCCCGGCGTCTGGCGGCCGATGCTGAAACGGCACTGGGGGCGATTGCCGAAGCGGGCCGGCGCTCGGTTGAGGCATCGACCGAGATCGCCAGTGCAGCACAACAGCAAGGCGCAACCAGCCACACCATTTCCCAGGCAGTTGAACGGATTGCCGAAGGTGCCGAGTTGAATTCGAACCAGGCCAGGCAGTTGCTTGGAGAAGTCCGGGCGCTTGAAGGTGTGGCACGGGGTCTGGAACAGAGTGCGGCCAGCTTCCGGACTTGAGCCTGCTTGAATTTGATCCGGTGTACGGCCTGTGGGGGCTCGGCCTCTACAGCTTTTTGGCTGCGACGCTATTGCCCGGAGGTTCGGAAGTTGCGTTGTTTGCGTTGTTGCGTCTCCAGCCGGAATCGTTTTTTGCCGCTTTGGCTGTGTCGACCGCAGGCAACACGCTGGGCGGCATGTTTTCCTGGGGCTGCGGGCGCTATCTGCCACGCTGGCAACGCCTGGAGTCCCTGCCGGCCAAGGCGTGGGTCGAGCGTTGGGGAAGTCCCCTGCTGCTCTTCTCGTGGTTGCCGCTGATTGGCGATGCCCTGTGCATCGCGGCCGGCTGGTTGCGCTTGCACTGGGCGGCCTGCTGCCTGTTCATGGCGCTGGGCAAATTTGTCCGTTACTGGCTGGTGGCCCAGGGCGCCATCGGTCTCTGAACGAAGGTTGAGCGTTCCCCGTTTGCCGGTCAAATTGGCCGGTTTGCAGGGAAAGCTGAACTTTGCCCGGCTGGACCAGTCCACCTGTGCCGGCATGTTGCGTTGCAATACGCTAAAATCCACCTTTTGACGGACCTCCGGCTGCTCCCATGACTGCCCGCCTGCGCGAAATCCCCTACAACTACACCTCGTTTTCCGATCGCGAGATCGTCATCCGCCTGCTTGGCGCCGATAACTGGGCAATTCTCGACGAGCTTCGCGTCGAGCGTGTTACCGGGCGTTCGGCACGCATGCTTTACGAGGTGCTGGGCGACATCTGGGTCGTACAGCGCAACCCGTATCTCGAAGACGATCTGCTTGACAACCAGGAGCGCCGCAATGCGCTGGTCAATGCCCTGCGTCATCGCCTGACCGAGGTCGAGAAGCGCCGGGCAGAAAGCGAGACGGAGGATCCCGAGCGGGCCGCCAAGGTCAAGCGTCTGGTTGAAGCTGCGCAGGCTGCGGTCGACCGTTTCGCAGCACGGTTTTCCGAAACCTATGATCTGCGCCGCAAGGTGCAGAAGATCCTCGGCAAGCACACACGCAAGGACAACATCGCCTTCGACGGCCTGGCCCGCGTCTCGCATGTCACCGATGCCACCGACTGGCGTGTCGAATACCCCTTCGTCGTTCTTTACCCGGATACCGAGGAAGAGATCGGCCACCTTGTGCGCGGCTGTTTCGAAGCCGGCCTGACCATCATCCCGCGTGGCGGCGGTACCGGCTACACCGGCGGTGCCGTGCCGCTGACGCCGTATTCGGCAGTGATCAACACTGAAAAGCTGATCGATATGAGCCCGGTCGAGAACATCGTTCTCCCGGGACATACGGAAGCCTACGCCACCATCCGCACCGGTGCCGGTGTGGTGACCGACCGCGTCTCCGAAGCCGCCTCGTTGGCCGGCCGCGTTTTCGCGGTCGACCCGACTTCGGCCTCGGCTTCCTGCATCGGCGGCAACATCGCGATGAATGCCGGCGGCAAGAAGGCTGTGCTGTGGGGCACCGCGCTCGACAACCTGGCCTGGTGGAAGATGGTTGATCCGGACGGCAACTGGCTGGAGGTCGAACGTCTCAACCACAACTACGGCAAGATCCATGAGCAGGAATTGGTCGAATTCCGCTTGAAGCGCTTCGACCCGAGCGGCAAGAAACTGCTGAGCGAAGAAGTCCTCAGCATGCCCGGAGCCGCTTGCCGCAAGGTCGGCCTCGGCAAGGACGTGACCGACAAGTTCCTTGGCGGCGTGCCCGGCGTACAGAAGGAAGGCACCGACGGCATCATCGTTGCTGCGCGTTGGGTGCTACACAAGATGCCGCCGGTCTCGCGCACCGTCTGTCTCGAATTTTTCGGCCAGGTCCGTGAGGCCGTGCCGGCGATTGTCGAAATCACCGATTACTTCAAGCCGGGCGGTGCTGGCAATGCTGCCGGCGTGCTGTTGGCTGGTCTGGAGCACCTTGATGAACGCTATGTGAAGGCCGTCGGTTACGCAACCAAGGCCAAACGTCACGGTCGCCCGAAGATGGTCCTGATCGGCGACATCGTCGGTCACGATGAAGCCGAGGTGATGAAGGCTGCTTCCGAAGTCGTGCGTATGTGCAATCTGCGTGCTGCCGAGGGCTTTATCGCGGTCGACGCCGAAACGCGCAAGAAATTCTGGCTCGACCGTTCGCGTACCGCCGCCATTTCGCGCCACACCAACGCCTTCAAGGTCAATGAGGACGTGGTGATTCCGCTGCCGCGCATGGGCGAGTATTGCGACGGCATCGAGCGCATCAACATCGAACTGTCGACGCAGAACAAGCTGGCCTTGTGCGATGCGCTGAGCCAACTCCTCGAAGGTGAATTGCCGCTGCACGAAGGCGATGCCAATGTCGACAAGGCCGTGCTGATCGGCGACCGCCGCCAGGCTGCATTGGATTATGTAGCTTCGGTCCGTCGCCGCTGGGCATGGCTGCTGGCCAATCTGGACATGCCGCTGGCCGACGCCGAGGCTCAGTTTGCCGACTATGGCGTGGTGGCTGGAGAATTGACCAACAAGGCGGCCAGTCCGGTGCTTTTCCACCGCATGCAGGATTTTTCTGTCCGCACCTCGTGGAAGCAGGAACTGAAGGCTCGCCTGTCCAAGATTTTTGATGGCAGCGTCTATCGTCCGATCCTTGAGCGTATCGAAGCAATCCACAAGGAAACGCTGCGCGGCCGCGTCTTCGTCGCGCTGCATATGCACGCCGGCGACGGCAACGTGCATACCAACATCCCGGTCAATTCCGACAATTACGAGATGCTGCAAACGGCGCACAAGGCCGTCGAACGCATCATGCACCTGGCGCGTGGTCTGGATGGTGTGATTTCCGGCGAGCACGGCATCGGCATCACCAAGCTGGAATTCCTGTCTGACGAGGAAATCGGCCCCTTCCGTGCCTACAAGCAGAAGGTCGACCCGGAAGGCCGTTTCAACAAGGGCAAGCTGATGCCCGGCGGCGACATGGGCAATGCCTACACGCCGTCGTTCAGCCTGCTCGGCACCGAATCGCTGATCATGGAGCAGTCCGAGATCGGCAAGATTTCGGAGATGATCAAGAATTGCCTGCGTTGCGGCAAGTGCAAGCCGGTCTGCTCGACCCACGTGCCGCGCGCCAATCTACTCTACAGCCCGCGTAACAAGATTCTCGGTACCTCGTTGCTGGTCGAGGCCTTCCTCTACGAGGAACAGACCCGGCGCGGCATTTCGCTCAAGCATTTCGACGAATTCAACGACGTGGCCGACCATTGCACGGTCTGCCATCGCTGCGTCAAGCCTTGCCCGGTCGACATCGATTTTGGCGACGTTTCCGTGGCGATGCGCAATTTCCTGCGCAAACAGGACAAGAAGCGCTTCAGCCCCGGCACCACTGCAGCGATGACCTACCTGAACCTGAAGGACCCGGCGACCATCAAGCTGATGCGCGGCGTGATGATGGATTTCGGTTTCAAGGCGCAGCGTCTGGCCCACAAGGCGGCCAAGGCGATTGGCCTGATCCAGGATACCCGGGCGCATCCGCCGGCCACGGTCGGTGCGCCAACGGTCAAGACGCAGGTCATCCACTTCCTCAACCGGCCGATGCCGGGCAATTTGCCGAAGCGGACTTCGCGCGCCTTGCTCGATATCGAGGACGACAAGGTCATTCCGGTCATCCGCAATCCCAAGGTGGCGAGCGACGATTCGGAAGCTGTCTTCTACTTCCCCGGCTGCGGCTCGGAGCGTCTGTTCTCGCAGGTCGGTCTGGCCACGCAGGCGATGCTTTATGAAACGGGCGCCACGACGGTGCTGCCGCCGGGCTACCTGTGCTGCGGCTACCCGCAGAACGCTTCTGGCGATGCGGACAAGGGGCAGAAGATCACGACGGACAACCGCGTGCTGTTCCATCGCGTGGCCAATACGCTGAACTATCTTGATATCAAGACGGTGATTGTTTCATGTGGAACATGCATGGATCAGTTGCAGAAGTACCAGTTCGAAAAGATCTTCCCCGGCTGCCGCCTGCTCGACATCCACGAATACCTGATGGAAAAGGGCGTCAAGCTGGAGGGGGTGAATGGTACGCGCTACATGTACCACGATCCCTGCCATACCCCGATGAAGGCCTACAACCCGCTGGCCGTGACCAAGTCGCTGATGGGCCAGGAAGTACCGCTGACCGATCGATGCTGCGGTGATTCCGGTTCCTTCGCCTATTCACGGCCGGATATTGCGACCCAGGTGAAGTTCCGCAAGCAGCAGGAGATTGAAAGCGGTGCCGAGAAATTGCGGGCCGACGGTTTCACCGGTGAGGTCAAGATTCTGACATCCTGTCCGGCCTGTCTGCAGGGGCTGTCGCGTTACGATGACGATGCCGGCACCAAAGCGGATTACATCGTGGTCGAGATGGCCAAGCATCTGCTGGGTGAAAACTGGGCAGCACAATATGTCGATCGCGCCAATAATGGCGGGATTGAGCGCGTTTTGCTGTGATTCTGGCCTGGATTTCGCGGTCGACCGTGAAATCCAGGCATTTTCCGGCTGAACTTGCGATATGGGCCAGACGGTGTAATTCTGTTGGAATGATCGGAGTGATTTGACGTGAACACCAGCAACGGCACCTGTGAACTGTGCAACAACCCAGGCGGGGAAGTTCTCTGGCAATCCCCTGCGTGCCGGATTGTGCGCGTTGCCGATGCGAACTTCCCGGGATTCTGCCGGGTTATCTGGGGACAGCACGTACGGGAAATGAGTGATCTGGATAGTGCCGATCAGCGCTATCTGATGTCGGTCGTCCTGCAGGTCGAAAAAGTCGTGCGTGACCTGTTCTCCCCGGACAAGATCAATCTGGCCAGTTTCGGCAATGTCGTGCCGCATTTGCATTGGCACATCATTCCTCGCTGGCAGGATGACCGGAACTTCCCCGAACCCATCTGGGGACTGGTCCAGCGGGAAAGTACAACCGCCCGCCCCGAAATCAGCGATCAACGCATCACTGCCGCACTGAATGTTGCGCTGGCCGATTTGCCGTATATCCCGGGGGCATCATAGACAGCCGGTTCTCGACCCCTCTCGTCATTCGTGATCAGCAGGCCGGACAGGATTACCTTTCCCGCCTGCCGTTGAGCAACCTGGTCATGGCCGAGCAGCAGCTGGTCGAGTTTCTCGATGCCCTGCTGACCCAGCCGCCTGCTCCCGATTGCCTGCTGGCTTTGCTCGAACAGGCCCGTCCGCCGATGTGCTATGTCGAGGAAGAGTTGGCTCGCCGCTATCAGAACAAGCCCCTGATCCTTGCGGATGACGAAGCGGCCGTGTTTGGCCGGGTTGTCGGGGTCTGGAAAAAGATGAGCCAGGCTTATGCCCTCTGCGCCCGTCTGGTCGAGCCCGATGCCGGTAATCCGGATTATGCCGAACTGGTTGCCACCATCCTGCACCGTTGCCTCTACTACAGCGGGATGGTCATTCTTGAGCATTTTCGAGCACGCCGGGAATTGCCTCCCGGTGCGTGGCGCCGTTTGCACCGCTATTACAGCGCGGCAGAACAGTGGGGTGTGACAACCACGCCTGTTGAAGATGCGCTTGAACATGGAACCCAGGAAACGCACTGTGCGGCAGCTTACGTCACTCTGCTGCTGGTCGATCTGGCCAGCCCTTACCGCAGTAGTTTCAGGGAAATGAACCTGATCCGCCACTGGGCCGGCATGTGGGCCGGTCTGGTTTCAATTCATCCGATGGGGCGTGAACAGACTGCCTGCCCCTACGTGATCGAACTGGAAAAGGATCTGGCGCTGCATCCGGGCAAACAGCTTGCCGTTCCCGGCAGCGATGCGCGCAGGCTGGATACGCTGCAATTGAGCCAGCAAATCCAGCACATGCTGCACCAGTTGCGTGAGCGGATTACACCGTCGCAACTCGGCTTGGGTGAGGAAACGACGGGACAGGTCGTTCAACTGTTGAACCGCCTGATCCGCCCGTGGGCGCAAACCGAATCGCCGAGAAAATTCAGAAGATTCGCCGCCAAGGGCACGGCCCGCGTTGCGAGCGGCTTCGATGCCATGCATTTTTTCGTGACAGGCAAAGAGTTTATTCAGCCCGATGCGGCACTGGCCTATTCGCGCAAGGAACTGGAGCAGCTGTTCACCTTCCGTGATCGGATTGAAACTTCCCAGGCTGCTTCAGCACAGCCCAAGGCCAATTTTCCGATCGATGAATGGGCGGCGATCGATCAGTCCGCCAACGGTTTTCGGCTGATGCGCAGCAATGCCGGCCACAAGATCATGCACAGTCAGCTGGTGCTGATTTCACCGCATGATGGCGAACATTTCCTGTTGGCTCAAATTGCCTGGCTGATGGAAAAATCGGATGCCAGCGTGATTGTTGGTGTCGCAACCTTGCCGGGCTTGCCAACGGGTATTGGCGTGCGCCTCGCGGCAGATAAATCGGCTGACAGCAAACGCTATGTCAGAGCTTTCCAGTTGCCGGCCCTGCCGGCGATCAAGGAAGAAAGCTCCATCGTGATGCCTTTTGGCGTCTACCAGCCGGGCCGGATTCTTGAAGTCAGTTCGGGCAGTGAAACATGGCTGGTCAAAATGCACCATATCCTGCAGCGCGGTGCCGATTTTGACCGGATCAGCTACTTGCCGGTTTGACCTATCTTGCCGTCTTGGTCCTGCGAGTACGCTAAACTAACGGTCTTATCCAGGAGAACACTATGGCGGGTATGGATCGGGATACGCCCATTCCAAACGAAATCAAGTTGCACCAGAAATCTCGATTGCTGGAGCTGAACTACGAGAGTGGTGAATCTTTCCAGCTTGATTTCGAGTATTTGCGTGTAATGACCCCTTCAGCCGAGGCTCGCGGTCATGGCCCGGGTCAGGAAACCCTGCAGGCTGGCAAGCGTAATGTCGACATCGAACGCATCGAACCGGTCGGTACTTATGCCTTGCGCCTTGTCTATTCGGATGGACATGACAGCGGTCTCTACTCTTGGGATCTTCTCTACAATCTGGGGAAACATCACAGCGAACTGTGGGCTGAATATCTGACGCAACTCGAAGCCCAGGGTTTGTCCCGCGATATCGATACCCGTACTCGTCCGGCAGCCGGTGGCTGCGGTCAACATCACTGAAATCATGAAAAACGATACTACCCATTTCGGCTACGAATCCGTTGCCGAGCAGGAAAAGGCCCGCCGCGTCGCAGACGTATTTGATTCTGTAGCCAGTCGCTACGATTTGATGAACGATCTGATGTCAGGCGGCATGCACCGGCTCTGGAAGGCATTCACCATTCAGCGCAGCGGCGTACGCGAAGGTTCGCGCGTACTGGATGTGGCTGGCGGTACCGGTGACCTGTCGCTGGCTTTTGCCAAACGTGTTGGCAAGAGCGGTCAGGTCTGGTTGACGGACATCAACAATGCCATGCTGGCCCGCGGCCGGGATCGTCTGCTCGATAAAGGCTACATGCTCCCGGTTGCCCAGTGCGACGCCGAAAAGCTGCCCTTCCCTGACGACTGGTTTGATTGTGTGACCGTTGCCTTCGGGTTGCGCAACATGACGCACAAGGATGCCGCCCTGGCTGAAATGCGCCGTGTGCTGCGGCCGGGTGGGCGCTTGCTGGTCCTTGAGTTTTCACAGGTCTGGAAGCCCCTGGCGCCGCTGTACGATTTCTATTCCTTCCAGGTGATTCCTCGCGTTGGCAAGCTGGTGACCAACGATTCGGATAGCTACCGCTATCTTTCCGAGTCGATTCGGGTTCATCCGGGCCAGGAAGAACTCAAGTCGATGATGGAAGGTGTCGGTTTCGAAAAGGTTGAGTACTTCAATCTGGCGCTCGGCGTTGTTGCGCTGCATCGCGGGTTCAAATTCTAAAGCCTGGCCCAAGTCAGTCTCATGGCCTCCATTGAATCAATTCTTGTCCCTGCGCTGAATCATCTGCTTGATGGGGAGCCATGGGCTGCAGAGCGTCTGCGCAGCCATTCCGGTGCGCGCCTTCAGATTGAAGCGGGGCCTCTGGTTCTTGCTCTGGTGATTAACGCTCAGGGACAATTCAGTCCTTGTGACACCACTTCCCCTGCCCAGGTCACCATTACCCTGCCCGCGGATTTGCCGGTCAAGTTGATGGTCGACCGCGACAATCTGTTTTCATCGGTCCGGCTGTCAGGTTCAGCCGATCTTGCTGAAACGCTGGCTTTCGTCTTTCGCAATTTGCGCTGGGATGCAGAGGGCGATCTGGCTCGCCTGGTTGGTGACATACCGGCTCGCCGTACCTTGATGACCCTGCGCGATCTTTCTGCGCATTGCCTGGGGAGTGCCCGACGGGTAGTGGACAATGTCAGCGAGTACATCAGGGAAGATTCCGGCCTGCTGGTGAATCAGCTTGAAATCGGCAGTTTTGGCAGCGAAATCAACCGCTTGCGCGATGATCTGGCCCGTCTTGAAAAACGAGTAGCTAGTCTCTGATCTGGGAATTCCGGGTGACCCGTCCTGAAATAGGTTGACACCTATTACGACGAATTGGTCAGCTTAATTGCTGACCTGCAAAGACGCCCGATGGACCTCATCGGGCGTCTTCAATTGTAGCGAGAAATGCGGCCGCTCCTGATTGTAGATAGCGACGGATTGGCTGACCATGCGTCGGGCCTGATGTAGATCATCGGGCTGCTGAAGCAGGAATTCGTGCTTCAGAATGCCATTGACCCGCTCTGCCAAGGCATTCTGATAGCAGTCGTAGCCGTCCGTCATCGAGCAGATCAGTCCGTGTTGCTGATGAATGGCCTGATACTCATTCGAGCAGTATTGAATCCCCCGGTCCGAATGATGGACCAGCTGTCGATTCCCTTGTCGGCTTTTCAGTGCCATCTTCAAAGCCAGACTGACCTCGGCCGTGTGCAGGCTGCCATGGACGTGGTAACCGACGATCTTGCGTGAATAGGCATCGGTCACCAGGCTCAGGTAGGCACACTGCTCGCGGGTGGGCAGGTAGGTGATGTCCGCGACCCAAACCTGCTCACTGGCCTCGGCGTGAATCTGTTCGGGACCGGCTTTCAGCAAGTTGGGATGACGCCGGAAACGGTGCTGGCTGTTGGTCGTCTTGTGATAGGCCCGTTTGGGCTGTACCAACAGGTGTGTGCTGCGCAACAGCGCAAACAAGGCATCCCGACCAATGCTCAGGTCCTGAGTGGCGAGTGCTGGGCTAATCAGGTGGTGCAGTTTGCGCGTGCCCAGCCGTGCTTGATGCAAACGCTTTGTCTTCACCAGTGCCAGAACCCGCTCGCACTTGGCCTCATCGAGCACCCGACGATGTTGCCACTGGTAGTGTGCCTGCCGGCTGATTCCCATGTGACGGCAAGCCCTCGACACGCTCAGCCCTTCAACGGACTTTTGCGCGAGGACTTGCCCACAGGCTTTTTTACAACACGCACGCCATAGTCCTTCTTCAAAACATCGATGACTGCTTCGAAGAATTGGGATTTCTCCCGCGCTTCCTTGAGCTGGACTTCCAGTTCCTTGATCCGTTGTTCCGGCGTCAGGCCTTGGCCGCTCGTTGATGGGTGGGTTGGGTCAGTCATGCGACCGTATGATGCCATCGCCCCCCAGTTCTGGCGACCGTGCTTACGCAACCAGACCAGAACCGTCGATCTTCCCTGGATGCCGTAGCGATCCTGTGCCTGCTTGTAACTCAGCTCGCCTTTTTCTACCTGATCAACCACGGCACGTTTAAAAGCCAGCGTGTAGTCTCGCTGTGTCCTCTTAATCCCTGTGTCCATCTGACTTCCCCTTTCACTCAGGAAAAGGTGTCAACTTCTGGCAGGACGGGTCAGGGCAAATAAAAAGGGCAGCCTTAGCTGCCCTTTTTTTATCCGCTGTTCCGGAATCAGTGCGTATGTTTGCGCAGATGCTGAATCGTCTGAAGCTGTGCAATTGCTTGCGCCAGTTCGGATTCGGCCGCAGCGTAATCCATTTCTGCTTTCCGGTTGGCCAGTGCTTCTTCGGCCCGCTTCTTGGCTTCAAGCGCCTTGGCTTCGTCCAAGTCGTGGGCACGAATGGCGGTGTCAGCCAACACGGTAATCATGTCGGGCTGTACCTCCAGCATGCCGCCAGACACATAAACCAGCTCGAATTCGCTCTGGTCCAGCACCTTCAGACGAATAGTGCCGGGCTTGATGCGAGTGAGCAGCGGGGTGTGGCGCGGCAGAATGCCGAGTTCCCCGGCTTCGCCGGGAAACACCGCAACCTCGACCAGGCCGGAGAAGATGGACTCTTCGGCACTGACGACATCACAATGAACAGTCATAACCATGAATGGCTCCTATCCAGAAACTGCATTACTGCAGTGTCTTGGCCTTTTCGATGACTTCCTCGATACCGCCGACCATGTAGAACGCTTGTTCCGGCAGGTGATCGTATTCACCGGCACAAATGCCCTTGAAGCCCTTGATGGTTTCCTTGAGCGGGACAAACTTGCCCGGGGAACCGGTAAAGACTTCAGCAACGTGGAACGGCTGCGACAGGAAACGCTGAATCTTACGAGCACGGGAAACGGCCAGCTTGTCTTCAGGAGACAGTTCGTCCATACCCAGAATCGCGATGATGTCACGCAGTTCCTTGTAGCGTTGCAGGTTCATCTGCACGGCACGGGCAACAGCGTAGTGCTCTTCGCCAACGACTTGCGGATCGAGCTGACGCGAGGTGGAATCGAGCGGATCGACGGCCGGGTAGATACCCAGGGAGGCGATGTCACGCGACAACACAACGGTGGAGTCCAAGTGCAGGAAGGTGGTAGCCGGGGACGGGTCGGTCAAGTCATCGGCAGGCACGTAAACGGCTTGGATGGAGGTGATCGAGCCAACCTTGGTGGAGGTAATACGCTCTTGCAGACGGCCCATTTCTTCAGCCAGCGTCGGCTGATAGCCCACAGCGGAAGGCATACGGCCGAGCAGTGCGGAAACTTCCGTACCAGCCAGGGTGTAGCGATAGATGTTGTCGACGAAGAAGAGAATGTCGCGGCCATCATCACGGAAACGCTCGGCCATGGTCAGGCCGGTCAGCGCGACGCGCAGACGGTTGCCCGGCGGCTCGTTCATCTGACCGAACACCATCGCGACCTTGTCGAGAACGTTGGAGTCCTTCATTTCGTGATAGAAGTCGTTACCTTCGCGGGTACGCTCACCAACACCGGCAAACACGGACAGACCCGAGTGTTGCTTGGCGATGTTGTTGATCAGCTCCATCATGTTGACGGTCTTGCCGACGCCGGCGCCACCGAACAGACCGACCTTGCCGCCCTTGGCGAACGGGCAGATCAGGTCGATAACCTTGATACCGGTTTCGAGCAGATCGACGGAAGAGGACAGCTCGTCGAACTTCGGCGCAGCAGCGTGAATTTCACGCAGCTCGTTCGAGTCGATCGGGCCGGCTTCGTCGATTGGACGGCCGAGGACGTCCATGATGCGACCTAGCGTACCCATGCCGACCGGCACGGAGATGGCTGCGCCAGTGTTGTTAACTTTCATCCCGCGGCGCAGGCCGTCGGAAGAACCCATAGCGATGGTACGCACCACGCCGTCACCCAGTTGCTGCTGAACCTCGAAGGTCAGGCCTTCTTCGGCCATACCATTGGCTTCAGCGGCATCCAGCTTGAGCGCGTCGTACACCTTCGGCATCGCGTCGCGCGGAAAGTGGATGTCCACAACGGCGCCGATACACTGAACGATGGAACCTTGACTCATATTCAAATCCCCAAAAATTAAAAGCTTCGCGCTTGCGTCAGACGGCGGCTGCACCGCTTACGATTTCCGACAATTCCTTGGTAATCGCGGCCTGACGGGCCTTGTTATAGACCAGCTTCAATTCACCGATAACGTTCTTGGCGTTGTCGGAAGCAGACTTCATGGAAACCATCCGGGCAGATTGCTCGGAAGCCATGTTTTCAGCGACTGCTTGATAAATCAAAGCTTCTACATAACGGATCAGCAGATCGTCGATCACTGCCTTGGCTTCGGGTTCGTACACATAATCCCAGTTCGATTTGCTCGAACCAACGGCATCGCCGCTCAGGGGGAGAAGTTGTTCGAAAACCGGCTCCTGCTTCATCGTATTGATGAAGCGGGTGTAGCCAATATAAAGCGCGTCGATCTCGCCGTTCATGTAGGCGTCGAGTTGAACCTTGACCGGCCCGATCAGCTTTTCCAGATGCGGAGTATCACCGAGACCCGTTACGTGCGAAACGATCTTGGCGCCTGCGCGCTGCATGAAGCCGAAACCCTTGTTACCGATGCAGGTAGCCTGAAGCTTTTTGCCCTCGGCCTCAAAAGCCTTCATCTTGCTGACCACAAGGCGCAAGACGTTGGAATTGAGACCGCCGCACAGGCCCTTGTCCGAGGTGATCAGGATCAGGCCGACATTGGCCTGGTCACGGTTCATCAGGAACGGGTGCTTGTATTCGGTCAGGGCATGAGCCAGATTGCCTGCAACGCGCCGGATTTTCTCGCCATAAGGACGGGCAGCACGCATCCGTTCCTGCGCTTTGCGCATTTTGGATGCGGCCACCATTTCCATGGCCTTGGTGATCTTTCGCGTGTTTTCTACGCTCTTGATCTTGTTGCGAATTTCCTTGCCGCTAGCCATGCAATTCTCCTAGCTGATCAGGCCCAGCTGCCCTTGAAGGCGGTGATGCCGGCGGCGAGAGCCTTTTCGGTATCACCGCTGAGGTCTGCGGACGACTCCATGGTGTTCATGACGTCGGCACAGTTAGCCTTGAGGTAACCGAGCATGGCCTTTTCGCATTCCAGAGCGCGCTTGACTTCGACATCGTCGAAGTAGCCCTTGTCAGCTGCATACAGCGTGACGGCCATTTCGGAGATGCTCATCGGCGAGTACTGGGCTTGCTTCATCAGCTCGGTCACCAGACGGCCACGCTCCAGCTGCTTGCGGGTTGCTTCGTCGAGATCGGAAGCAAACTGGGCAAATGCAGCGAGTTCGCGGTACTGGGCCAGGGCCAGACGGACACCGCCACCGAGCTTCTTGATCAGCTTGGTCTGGGCAGCGCCACCGACGCGGGACACGGAGATACCGGCATTGATAGCAGGACGGATACCAGCGTTGAACAGGTCGGTTTCCAGGAAGATCTGACCGTCGGTGATGGAAATCACGTTGGTCGGAACGAAGGCGGAAACGTCACCAGCTTGGGTTTCAATCACTGGCAGCGCGGTCAACGAACCGGTCTTGCCCTTGATCTCGCCGTTGGTGAACTTTTCGACCCATTCTTCGGAAACGCGAGCTGCGCGCTCGAGCAGGCGTGAGTGGAGATAGAACACGTCACCCGGATAAGCTTCACGGCCTGGTGGGCGGCGCAGCAGCAGGGAAACCTGACGGTAGCCCCAAGCTTGCTTGGTCAGATCGTCATAAATGATCAGTGCGTCTTGACCGCGGTCGCGGAAGTACTCACCCATCGTGCAGCCAGCGTAAGGAGCCAGGTACTGCAGTGCAGCGGATTCAGAAGCGGAGGCAGCAACAACGATGGTGTTGGCCATCGCGCCGTGTTCTTCCAGCTTGCGAACGACGTTGGCGATGGTCGAAGCCTTTTGACCGATAGCGACATAGACGCAGAAAACGCCGGTACCCTTCTGGTTGATGATGGCATCGACAGCAACGGCGGTCTTGCCGGTCTGGCGGTCGCCAATGATCAGCTCGCGCTGGCCACGACCAACCGGAACCATGGAGTCCACGCACTTCAGGCCGGTTTGTACCGGCTGGGAAACGGACTTACGCCAAATAACGCCCGGCGCAACCTTTTCCAGCTTGTCAGTTTCCTTGGCGTTGATCGGACCCTTGCCGTCGATCGGCTGGCCCAGCGTGTTGACCACGCGACCAAGGAGTTCCGGACCAACCGGCACTTCCAGAATGCGGCCCGTTGTCTTGACAACGTCGCCTTCGGAAATGTGCTCGTATTCGCCGAGGATAACAGCGCCGACGGAGTCGCGCTCGAGGTTGAGTGCCATGCCGAAGGTGTTGCCGGGGAATTCCAGCATTTCGCCTTGCATGACGTCTTGCAGACCATGCACGCGGACGATACCGTCAGTGACGGAAACCACGGTGCCCTGCGTGCGCACTTCCGATGCGCCTTGCAGGTTCTGGATCTTGCTCTTGATCAGTTCAGAAATTTCGGAAGGATTCAACTGCATGAAATTCTCCTAGTTGTTCAGCGCCACGGCCATCGAGTCGAGTTTGCCGCGGACTGAAGCATCCAGCACCTGGTCACCCACGGCGACCTTAACCCCACCAATCAGGGACGGATCGATAACGACACGGCCTGTCAGACGGGTACCAAAGCGGGCTTCGAGCTGTTTGAGCAGCGTCGACACCTGGGCGTCGTCAATGGGAAATGCGGAATGCACCACCGCCTCTTTGACCCCTTCTTCCTGGCTCTTGGCCAGGTCGAAAAGCCGGGAAATCTCCGGCAGGAGCGCGAGACGCCGGTTTTCTGCGAGGGTACGAATAAAGCTGCCAAGTGTTGCGTCGCTATCTTCCGACAGCGAAATGAACAGTTCAGCAACCTGCTCGGCGGAGAGCCGGGGATTGCCCATGACCGAAGCCATGTCCCCGTCCTGGGCGATCAGGGACAGACGCGCAAGGCGTGCAGCCCAGATGCCCTGCGCCCCGGTTTCCTGAGCTATCCGGTAGGCAGCTTCAGCATAGGGGCGGGCGATGGTGACAGATTCAGCCATAAGCTTTACAGATCCTGTTTGATCGTGGCCAGAATATCGGCATGAGCCTGGGCATTAATCTCGCGACGCAGAATTTTTTCTGCACCGGAAACAACCAGGGCAGAGACTTGTTCGCGCAATTGTTCCTTGGCGCGGACAGCTTCCTGGTCGATTTCAGCCTTGGCGCCGGCGACGATGCGGTCAGCTTCGGCCTTGGCCGTAACTTTCGCTTCTTCGACTACCTGAGCCGCACGCTTTTCAGCTTGAGCCAGGAGTTCGGCGGCTTTTTCCTTGCCTTCACGGAGTGCTTCCGTGGAGCGCTTGGTGGCCAGTTCGAGATCATGCTTGCCGCGTTCGGCGGCAGCCAGTCCATCCGCGATCTTCTTCGCACGCTCGTCGAGCGCCTTCACAATGGGGGGCCACACGAATTGCATCGTGAACCACGCCAGAATGAAGAACACAACGAGCTGTGCAAACAACGTTGCGTTCAGATTCACGGTTCTAGTCCTCTAAAAGTTGATCGGGTGAGGACCGATTAAACCAGCTTGAACGGGTTGGCGAAGGCGAACATCATGGCGATACCAACGCCAATCAGGAATGCAGCGTCGATCAGACCGGCCAGCAGGAACATCTTGGTTTGCAGAGCATTCATCAGCTCAGGTTGACGTGCAGATGCTTCAATGTACTTGCCGCCCATCAGGCCAATACCGATACAGGCACCGATAGCGCCCAGACCAATGATCAGGCCGGCAGCCAGAGCAACAAAACCGAGAACGTGTTCCATGACAACTCCTTGCTAAGTTAAAAAAGTAAAGACTACAAAGTTACTACAAATCAGTGTGCTTCGTGTGCCTGGCCAACGTAGACCAGTGTCAGCATCATGAAGATGAATGCCTGCAGTGCAACGATCAGGATGTGGAAAATTGCCCAGATCGAGCCGGCAATGACGTGGCCGGCAAAGAGGGAAACTCCGGTTGCGCTGGCAGACCATGCGGCACCCATCAGGGCGATCAGCATGAATACGAGTTCGCCAGCGTACATGTTGCCGAACAGTCGCATGCCGTGGGAAACGGTCTTGGCGAGGAATTCGATCATCTGCATGGCGAAGTTGATTGGGTAAAGCAGCGGGTGGCTACCGAACGGTGCGGTGAAGAGTTCATGCACCCAGCCGCCAATGCCCTTGATCTTGATGTTGTAGTAAACACAGACCAGCAGGACGCCGACGGACATGCCGAGGGTGCCGTTCAGGTCAGCGGATGGGACAACGCGCAGATAGGCGTGATGGTCGCCGGTGATGGTTTGCCAGATGGTCGGCAGAAGATCGAGCGGCAGGAAGTCCATCGAGTTCATCAGGAAAATCCAGATGAAAACGGTCAGCGCGAGAGGGCCGACGAACTTGCGCGATTCGGCGCTATGGACAATGCCCTTGGCCTGGTCGTTCACCATTTCGAGGACGATTTCGACGGCAGCCTGCATGCGGCCGGGTACGCCAGAGGTGACGCTCTTGGCGACGCGCCACATGACGAAAAGACCGATGACGCCCATCAACACCGAGAAAATCATGGTATCGAGGTTGATCACGCTGAAATCAATGACGTCCTTCTGAGCGTGACCGGTGGAGTTCCAGTGCGTCAGGTGGTGGACGATATATTCGCCGGCGGTCGGCGCGTTTGCTGCTGTTTCGTGGCCTGCTGTAGACATAATCAGGATTTCTTCCAAAACGCTATAAAACCTGCATGCAAGACAATCGCAAAGCCGATCAGCAAGCTGGGCCAGTGCATCTCGGGATACCCCTTGACGGCGATTGCCAGTAATCCGATGGTGGCTGCAATCTTGAGGAACTCACCGATGAAGAAGTTCGCTGCGTAAGAGGCGCCAGAGCGATCATTCACCATCGTTAGACGGATGGCGAAGAAAAGGTTGGGAAGTATGCAGGCAACAGCCGCCAATCCCACCGAAACAAGCCCCCGTGTTCCTACTATTGCACCGGCCCCGACTGCTGTTATCAGCGCTGCACCAAATTGGAGGAAAATCGCTCTATACATGGTGTCCTGCAATCGTTGACCGGCTGTGCCACACAGACCTAAATGATACAAGAGTTAAACGCCGTACGTCAATGAAATTACGGGTTTTCCTCAATGTCCGGCTGGCCATTACTGGTTTACCGGAGGCGTCCGAGAATTCCGTCGAGCTGGTCGAGATCGTTGAATTCGATGGTCAATTTACCGGCGCCCTTTTTGTTGCTGCGGATCGCCACGGCTGCACCGATGACATCCGAAAGTTCTTCCTGAAGGCGCAGAATGTCGCGGTCGACAGGCTGGACTGTGGATGGTTTGGGCGGGTTGATGATCTGCTGGACGAGGCGCTCGGTTTCGCGCACAGACAACGATTTGTGGATGATGCGCTGTGCCAGTGCAACCTGCTGTGCGCCAGGGATGGGCAGCAGGGCGCGGGCGTGACCCATGTCGATCTTGCCGGCCATGAGAAGCTCTTGGACTGCTGCGGTCAACTGCAGCAAACGAAGCAAATTGGTTGCTGCCGGACGTGAGCGGCCGACGGCATCGGCTGCCTGCTGGTGGGTCAGGCCGAATTCGTCGATCAGGCGTTGCAGGCCCTGGGCTTCTTCAAGCGGATTGAGATTCTCGCGCTGGATGTTCTCGATCAGCGCCATGGCCAGCGCCTGTTCATCCGGAATGCTGCGAATCAGTACCGGAACTTCACTCAGGCCGGCCAGTTGGGAGGCACGCCAGCGGCGTTCACCGGCGACGATTTCGTAGCGTTCGGCACCCGGCGTCGGGTCGATGGCGCGCACCAGAATCGGTTGCATGACGCCCTGTGCCTTGATTGAGGCGGCCAGTTCGGCCAATGCGGCATCGTCCATGTGTGTGCGCGGCTGGTATTTGCCGGGGCGCAGACGCTCGACCGGCAAATTGCGTTGCTCATCGCCGTGCGGCTTGTCGTTGCCGGAAAGCAGTGCGTCAAGGCCGCGGCCGAGTCCTTTCATCTTGATCATGGGGCGACCCTTTCGAGAATTTCTTTGGCGAGCGCGCTGTAGGCTTGCGCGCCCTTGGAATTTTTGTCAAAAGCGATGACCGGCTTGCCGTAGGACGGGGCTTCGGCGAGTCGGACATTGCGTGGCACGATGGTCTTGTAGACCTTGTTGCCGAAGTGGTTTTCAAGTTCGTTTGAAACCTGTTGCGTCAGCGTGCTTTGGGCGTTGTACATGGTGCGCAGCAGACCTTCGATTTCGAGCCGGGAATTCAAGTGAGCGCGCACCTTGCGCAGTGTTTCGACCAGATCGGACAGGCCTTCTAGCGCGTAATATTCGCATTGCATCGGGATCAGCACGGAATCCGATGCCACTAGGCCGTTGACCGTCAGCATGTTGAGGGCGGGTGGACAGTCGATCAGGATGAAGTCGTAGGTTGCATGACCGGCTTGCAGCGCATTTTTCAAGCGGTATTCGCGCTCGCTGAGTTCGATCAGCTCGACCTCGGCACCGGCCAGTTCGCGGTTGGCCGGGAGAATATCGAAGCCGAATTCGGTGTGGATGCAAACCTCGCTCAGGGTCGCGGCGCCGATCAGTAACTGGTACACCGTCGGCAGTGCTTCCTTCTTGGTGATGCCTGCGCCGGTCGTTGCGTTGCCCTGCGGATCGAGGTCGATCAGCAGGACGCGTTGACCTTCGACACCCAGCGAGGCGGCGAGATTGACGGCTGTCGTGGTCTTGCCGACGCCGCCCTTCTGGTTGGTGATGGCGAGTACTTTCATGACCCGGCTTTCAAAATGATCAAATGTCTTTCGGCATCCAGCCCCGGAACGCGGAGCGGAATGATCGTTTCAACCGTTACATCGGCCGGCAGCGCGGCAATTTCGTCGTCGGGACGGACGCCCTTCATGGCCAGCCAGCGGCCGCCCGGGGCGAGCAAATGGCGGGTCAGGCTGACGAACAGCGCCAGCTCCGAAAAGGCACGCGAGCTGATCTGGGCGTACTGTCCGGTCATTTCCTCGACTCTGGCGTGGTGCACCGCGACATTCTTCAGCCCAAGCTCAATGCTTGCCTGCTGCAGGAAAGTGGCTTTTTTCTGGACGGTGTCGACCATGCTGACCGACAGTTCCGGGCGGGTGATGGCCAGCGGAATGCCGGGCAGCCCACCGCCGCTGCCAACATCGAGCAGCGAGCCTGAACCGATATGCGGCAGGATGGCCAGCGAGTCGAGCAAATGGTGCGAGATGGCCTGGGCTGGATTGCGCAGCGCGGTCAGGTTGTAGGTCCGGTTCCACTTGAGCAGCAGGTCGCGGAAGTCGAGGAGCTTGTCCTGCGTCGCTTCGGTGAGTTCAAGGTGCAATTCGGCGAGGCCGGCGGCCAGTGCTTGACGGCTCATACGGCCACCTGCGAAAGATTGTGGCGCTTGAGATGGATCAGCAGCAGCGAAATGGCGGCCGGGGTGATGCCCTGGATGCGCGAGGCCTGGCCGATCGTTTGCGGCCGATGCTGGGTCAGCTTCTGCTTGACCTCGTTGGATAGCCCGGCGACGGTGCCGTAATCCAGATCGACCGGCAGAATCATGCTCTCGTAGCTGGTCGACCGCGCCACTTCGTCGGCCTGCCGGTCAATGTAGCCCTGATACTTGGCCGAGATTTCCAGTTGCTCGACAACCAGCGGATCGGTCTGTGCCTCGCCGGCACCCGGCAAGGTAAGCAACGATGCGTAGGAGACTTCCGGGCGGCGCAGCAATTCGAACAGGTTGTACTCGTGTTCGATGGCTTTGCCGAGGACACGGATGCAATCTTCGGCCGGCGTGATCTTTGGATTGACCCAGGTCGCCTTCAGACGCTCCTGTTCGGCGGCGACGGCATCGCGCTTGCGGCAGAAGGCGTCCCAGCGATTGTCGTCGACCAGTCCAAGCGCCCTGCCCTGTTCAGTCAGGCGCAGGTCGGCATTGTCTTCGCGCAGGCTGAGGCGGTATTCGGCGCGGCTGGTGAACATCCGGTAGGGGTCGGAAACGCCGCGCGTGATCAGGTCGTCGACCAGTACGCCGAGATAGGCTTCGTTGCGCTTCGGGCACCAGCCGGCTTCGCCACGGACGTAGCGCACGGCATTGACGCCGGCCAGCAGACCCTGTGCGGCGGCTTCCTCGTAGCCGGTCGTGCCGTTGATCTGGCCGGCGAAGAACAGGCCGTTGATGGCCTTGGTTTCCAGCGTGTCCTTGAGGCCGCGCGGGTCGTAGAAGTCGTATTCGATGGCGTAGCCGGGGCGCAGGATGTGCACGTTTTCCATGCCGCGGATCGAGCGCACCAGCGCCAGCTGGATGTCGAAAGGCAGGCTGGTTGACACGCCGTTCGGGTAGATTTCGTGCGTCGTCAGGCCTTCTGGTTCAAGGAAGACGTTGTGCTTGTCCTTGTCGGCGAAGCGGTGAATCTTGTCTTCAATCGACGGGCAATAACGCGGGCCGACGCCTTCGATGACACCGGTGTACATCGGCGAACGGTCCAGGCCGCTGCGGATGATGTCGTGCGTGCGTTCGTTGGTTTCGGTGATCCAGCACGGCAACTGGCGCGGATGCTGGGCCGCGTTGCCGAGGAAGGAGAAGACCGGCATCGGGTTGTCCGAATGCTGTTCTTCCATGACCGAGAAATCGATGGTCTTGCCGTCCAGGCGCGGCGGTGTGCCGGTCTTCAGGCGGCCTTGCGGCAGCTTCAGTTCCTTCAGGCGGCCGGCCAGCGACACCGAGGGTGGATCGCCCATGCGCCCGCCGGTGTAGTTCTCCAGCCCGACGTGGATCTTGCCGTTGAGGAAGGTGCCTGCGGTCAACACCACGGCATCGGCCAAAAAGCGGATGCCGAGCTGGGTAACCGCGCCGCACACCTTGTCGCCTTCGACAATCAGGTCGTCACAGGCTTCGGCGAAGATGGTCAAATTGGGCTGATTTTCGAGTCGACCGCGGATCGCCTGCTTGTACAGCACGCGGTCGGCCTGGGCGCGGGTAGCGCGCACGGCCGGGCCTTTCGAGGCGTTCAGGATGCGGAACTGGATGCCCGATTCGTCGGTCGCGGCAGCCATGGCACCGCCCAAGGCATCAACTTCACGGACCAGGTGGCCCTTGCCGATACCGCCGATCGACGGGTTGCAACTCATCGCTCCCAGCGTATCGAGATTGTGCGTCAGCAACAGCGTGTTCGCGCCCGCTCTTGCCGCAGCCAGCGCAGCTTCGGTGCCGGCATGGCCGCCGCCGACAACGATCACGTCAAAACGGGTGGGATAGAGCATGGTTGGGCAATGTTGCAGCGCAGTATCGGGAGGCGGATTTTACGTCAGGTCGCTGAAAAAACACAGGTTTTTGCCGGCCCCGACGGAGCCTTGGGCGATCCCGGCGATGTAGTGCGAAAGCCTTGCCCTTCTTGCCGTTCGCCCGGAAGTGCAGTACCTTGGCCGGATACGCACACGTTAAGCAAAGCGCATGGCCACCCTTGATAACGACGAGATGCTGCTGGTTTTACAGCAGTCACTGACAAAAAAACGGGTTCTGATCGTTGATCGCCATTCTCCGGCACGCGATTCCATGCGCCTGATGCTTTCGGCGCTGGGCGTGACGGCGGTGCATGGGGCGGGTAATTCGGCCGAGGTGATCCGCCAGGTCAAGGCCAACCGTTTCGATATCATTCTTTCGGATTTCGTCCTCGATGACGGCCGTGACGGCCAGCAACTGCTTGAGGAACTGCGCCACGCGCACCTGATTCCGCTGTCGACGGTTTATCTGATCATCACCAGCGAACGCGGTTACACCAATGTTGTTGCACTGGCTGAGTTGGCGCCGGATGACTATCTGATCAAGCCATTTACCGCCGAGCAGTTACAGGCCCGGCTGGTCAAGGCAATCTACAAAAAACACATCCTGCGCAAGATTTACGAGCAGATCGAACGGGGTGCCTTGCAGGAAGCCATCGCTGCCTGCGACCGCGTCATCCAACAGCAACCTGCCTTCATGTACGACGCCTTGCGTTTCAAGGGTGAGTTGCTGCATTCGCTGGGCAAGACGCGTGAAGCCGAGGAAGTTTTTCGTCATGTGCTCGAAGGGCGGGTGGTGCCGTGGGCCAAGATGGGACTGGCGACTGCCCTGCGTGATCGTGGTGCACTCGATGAAGCTGAGCAACTGGCCGAGCAGGTGACTCAGGAAACACCGGAATATCTTTCAGCCTATGATTTCCTGGCCTCGGTGCACGAGGCCCAAGGGCGTCTGGATTCGGCGCAGCAAGCCTTGCAGCGGGCGGCCGATGCCTCACCGCACAACACCGTGCGTCAGCGTCTGGTTGGTGATGTAGCGGTGCGCAACAAGGATTTTCTCTCGGCTGAAAAGGCGTATGGCAAGGTGATTCAGCGCAGCAAGGGATCGACGCTGCGCACTGTCGATGATTTCGCCAACCTGTCGCGCGTGCTGGTCGAGCGCGGCGAAATCGATGGCTCGCGCAAGCTGGCGGCCGAGATGAAGCGTGAGTGGCGGGGCGACAAGCAGGGCGAGTTGGCGGTGCTGGTGACCGAAAGCCTTTGTCTTGAAGCCGAAGGGTCAGCTGAAAAAGCCAAGGAACTGGTCGACAAGGCGCTGGCGCTGCAACAGCAGGTCAGCGCCGAGGCTGCAGAAAAGGGCCGGCATGTTTCCCAGCGGCTGGCGGTCGACCTGGCGCATGCCTGTTTTGCCACGGGAAAGCAGGAGGCGGCCCAGAAATTGATGCGTCAGGTCGCGGCGGAGAATCACGAAGATCCGCATCTGACCGAACAAATCACCAGCGTTTTCGAAAAAACCGGTCAACCGGATGCCGGCAAGGCCTTGCTCGATCAGGTTGGCAAGGAAATCATCGAGCTCAACAACAAGGGTGTGTTGGCGGCGCGTAGCGGCGATCTGGATGGCGCTGTGCAGTTGCTGATTCAGGCTGCCGAGCAGGTTCCCAACCTGCAATTCCTGGTCAATGCCGCCAAGGCCATTTTTACGCTGCTTGACCAGAAAGGCTGGGATACCGATCTGGCCGCCAAGGGCGTCGTCTATTTGCAACGCGCCCAGCGCAAGGACCGCAAGAGCCAGAAAGTGGCTTCAGCCCGCGAACTCTACGTTTCTGTCGCGCGCAAGAACGGGGTCGTGCCGGAAGCCTAGCTTGTCGCGGTCGACTCGGGTTCAGTGCTGTTTTTGCCCGAGTCCGAGGTAGGCTTCGATCACCCGTGGATCGGCGGCCAGCTCTTTGCTCGGGCCGGCCAGCGAGACTTCGCCGGTTTCCAGCACATAGCCGTAATCGGCGATCTGCAGTGCAGCACGGGCATTTTGCTCGACCAGCAGGATGGCGACACCGGTTTTTTTCAGCTCGGCGATGATCCGGAAAATTTCCTTGATGATCAGCGGTGCCAGGCCGAGGCTGGGTTCATCGAGCATCAGCAGTTTCGGCTTGGCCATCAACGCACGGCCCATCGCCAGCATCTGGCGTTCGCCGCCGGATAAAGTGCCGGCCAGCTGGTTGCGGCGCTCTTCCAGGCGCGGGAAAAGTTCGAAAACCTCGTCCATCGTTTCCATGTGGTCGCGGTGGCCGGTGCGGTAGCGGTCGAAGGCGCCGAGTACCAGGTTGTCCTCGACACTCATTTCGGAGAACAGCTCGCGTTTTTCCGGGACCAGCGTCATGCCCTGGCGAACCAGGGTTTCGACCTGGCGCTCGCGGCCCTGGGCGTGGCCCATGTAGACGATCTCGCCATCGGCCGGCAGCAAGCCCATCAGCGCTGAAAGCAAGGTCGTCTTGCCGGCGCCGTTCGGGCCGATGACGGTGACGATTTCGCCGCGCCGGATGGTCAGGCTAACCTGGTGCAAGGCTTCGACCTTGCCGTAGGCGACGCGCAAATCCTTCACTTCGAGGATGATTTCGTGGTCGTGCAAATGCGGGTGCTTGGTCATGATTTACTCCACGCCGCCGAGGTAGGCTTCGAGCACCTTCGGGTTGCGCTGAATTTCTTCCGGCAGGCCCTCGGCGATTTTTTCGCCGAACTCCATGACGACGATGCGATCGGCCAAGCCCATGACGAAATCCATGTCGTGTTCGACCAGCAAGATGCCCATGCCTTCGCTGCGCAGTTTGCCGAGCAGTTCGGCCAATGCCTGTTTTTCACGATAGCGCAGGCCGGCCGCCGGCTCGTCGAGTAGCAGCAGGCAGGGGTCGGAACACAGCGCGCGGGCAATTTCGACGATGCGCTGCTGGCCAAGGGCGAGACTGCCGGCCGGTTCGAACATGTGCTCGGCCAGGCCGACGCGTTCGATCTGGCGGGCGGCTTCGGCCAGCAGGCGGTTTTCTTCGGCACGATCGAGGCGCAAGGCGGCGGCCAGAACCCCCTTGCTGCCACGCAGATGGGCGCCGATGGCAACATTTTCGAGCACTGTCATCTGGCCGAGCAGGCGGACATGCTGGAAAGTCCGGCTCATGCCGCGTCGGGCAATGTCGCGCGACAGCATGCTTGCGGTCGACTCGCCAAGGAACTCGATTTTGCCTTCGCTGGCCGGGTTGACCGCGGAAATGCAGTTGAACATTGTGCTCTTGCCGGCGCCGTTCGGGCCGATCAGTGCCATGACTTCACCGGCCTTGACGGTCAGCGACAACTGGTTGTTGGCGACCAGTCCGCCGAAGCGCTTGGTCACCTCGGTGGCTTCGAGCAGCAGCGTGCCGCCCTCGGCCAATTGGCGCCGTGGCATGGCTTCGGCTTGTGGTACGGCATGCTTGATGCGGCGTTCCGGTACCAGCTTGAGAATCAGCGGCCAGATGCCATCGCGCGCCCGCTGCAAAATGAGCACCATGGCGATGCCGAAGACGATGATCTCGAAATTGCCGCTTTGGCCGAGCAGTTGCGGCAGCAGATCCTGCAGCCACTGTTTGAGGATGGTGATCAGGCCGGCGCCGAGTACGGCACCCCAGACATGGCCGATGCCGCCGACCACCGCCATGAACAGGTATTCGATGCCCTGGGTCAGCGAAAATGGTGTCGGATTGACGAAGCGTTGCAGGTGGGCGTAGAGCCAGCCGGAAATACTGGCCAGCAAAGCGGCGATCAGGAAAATCACGATCTTGGCTTGCGGCGTGTTGACGCCCATCGCCTCGGCCATCACCGTGCCGCCCTTGAGTGCGCGGATGGCGCGGCCCTGACGCGAGTCGAGCAGATTGCGGATGGTCAGGATGGCGAGCAGTACGACCAGCCAGATCAGGTAGAAAAATTCACGGCCCGATTTCAGCTCCCAGCCGAACAGCTGGATGGTCGGAATGCCGGTGATGCCGGTATGGCCACCGAGGAATTCGACATTGCCGAACAGGAAATACAGGCTCATGCCCCAGGCGATGGTGCCGAGCGGCAGATAGTGGCCGCCCATGCGCAAGGTGATGAAGCCGAGGAAAAGTGCCACCGATGCGGTGATGGCTAGACCGATCAGCAGGGTCAACCAGGGCGACAGGCCGTAGACCGTGGTCAACCAGGCGGTTGTGTAGGCACCGAGGCCGACAAAGGCCGCCTGGCCGAACGAAGTCAGTCCGCCGACGCCGGTCAGCAGCACCAGACCGACGGCAACGATGGCGTAAAGCCCGATGTAATTGAGCAGCGTGACGTGAAACTCGGGCAGCAGCAGCGGACTGATGCCGAGCAGAGCGACGAAGAGGGCGATCGGCAGATGGCGCATCATTCTTCCTCCTCCTCGACGTGGGTTGAGGTCAGCGAGCGCCAGAGCAGCACCGGGATGATCAGCGTAAACACGATGACTTCCTTGAAGGCGCTGGCGTAAAACGAGGAATACGATTCAAGCAGGCCGACCAGAATGGCGCCGAGCGCGGCAATCGGGTACGAGGCCAGGCCACCGATGATTGCCCCGACAAAGCCTTTTAGGCCGATCAGGAAGCCGGAGTCGTAGTAAATGGTCGTGATCGGCGCGATCAGGATGCCGGAGAAGACACCGATCGCAGCCGCCAGCGTGAAACACAGTTTGCCGGCGAGGATGGGCGGAATGCCCATCAGGCGGGCGCCGGTCCGGTTCATCGCCGTGGCGCGCAGCGCCTTGCCGTAAATCGTCCGTTCGAAGAAGAAATAGAGGCCGATGATCAATACGGCGGAGGCGACGACAACGAGGATGGTCTGGCCTTGCAGCGGTGCGCCAGCCAGCTCGAAGCTGAGGTCGGTGAAGGCCGGCGTGCGCGAACCTTCCGCGCCGAAGAAAAGCAGGCCCAGGCCGATCATGGCAACGTGGACTGCAACCGACACAATCAGCAGCACCAGCACCGAGGCGCCGGCTAGCGGCTGATAGGCGACGCGGTAGATCATCGGGCCGAGCGGCACGACCAGCAGCATCGAAACGACTACCTGAATCCAGAGCGGCAGTTCGGTCGGCGGTATGGCGAACAATCCCGCCGCACACAACAAGGGCACACCGATGTTGGCAATCAGCAGCGGTGGCAGTTTGCGGTAGCGGCCTTCACGAACCAGTGCGATGCCATCCAGCAAGGCGACAAGGCAGCCGAGAACGAGCAGCAGCCAGACGGTGCCCGGCACCTTGCCGGCCTGCAGGCTGGCCAGAGTCAGTGCACCGTAGGCAACAAATTCGCCCTGTGGAATAAAGATGATGCGGGTGACCGTGAAGACCAGCACCAGGGCCAGAGCCAGCAGCGCATAGATGGCACCATTGGTGATGCCATCCTGGCCGAGAAGAAGGAGGATTTGAAGGTCCATGCTACCGGAGAGTGTGAGACCGCAGCGCCGACCAGTGGCTCGTACCCGGCTGGCGGGTGAGCCCTGGTGGCGGCAGATTGTTACTTACTTGATGAGTTTCCAGGCGTTGTTTTCAATCGTGACCATGACGCGGGCGCGCTGGTCAAAACCCTGGTGATCGTTTGCGGACGTGTTGAAGATGCCGTGGGCGCCGGCCAGGTTCTTGCTGTTTTCCAGTGCATCGCGCAGTGCCTTGCGGAATTCCTTGGTGCCCGGCTGGGCTTTCTTCAATGCAACCGGAATGGCGCTTTGCAGCAGTACGCCGGCATCCCAGGCGTGGCCGCCGAAGGAGCTGACGCTGCCCTTGCCATGCACGGTTTCGTACTTGGCAACGTATTCCATGGCCGATTTCTTGACCGGATTGTCATTCGGCAACTGGCCGGCAACAACCATCGGGCCGACCGGCAGGAAGGCGCCTTCGACATCCTTGCCACCGACGCGCAGGAAGTCGTTGTTGGCGACGCCGTGGGTCTGGTAGATCAGGCCCTTGTAGCCTTTTTCCTTGAGCGCCTTCTGGGGCAGCGCAGCCGGCGTGCCGGCACCGCCGACCAGTACGGCATCCGGCTTGGCGGCCATGATCTTGAGAATCTGGCCGGTCACCGAGGTGTCGTTGCGCTGGAAGCGCTCGCTGGCGACGACCTTGAGCTTGCGAGCTTCGGCAATCTTGGCGAACTCCTTGAACCAGCCTTCGCCGTAGGCATCGGCAAAACCGATGAAAGCGACGGTCTGGACATTCTTGTCGGTCATGTGCTGAACCAGCGCGGTCGCCATGTGGGCGTCGTTCTGGGCGGTCTTGAACACCCACTGGCGCTTGGCATCCATCGGTTCGACGACGATGGCCGAGCCAGCCATCGAAATCAGCGGTGTTTCGTTGTCGACCGCGACATCCATCATGGCCAGCGAATTTGGCGTGGTGGTCGAGCCGATCACGACATCGACCTTGTTCTCGCCGATCAGTTTCTTGATGTTCTTGGTCGCGGCGGTCGGGTCGGTGGCATCGTCGAGCACGATGTAATTGACCTTCTGGCCACCGATTGTCGTCGGCAGCAGCGCAATGGTGTTCTTTTCCGGAATGCCGAGTGAGGCGGCCGGGCCTGTCGCCGAGAGTGAAACACCGACATTGATGTCGGCCAGAGCCATGGTGGACAGTGCGGTCAGAACAGCCAGCGTCAGTTTCTTGTACATCTATGTCTCCCGGAAAAAAGGCGGAAAGAACGGAGTCTACCATGCACAGCCGGCCCTGAGCGTGCGGTGGAAAGTGGGATGAAATGGGGGTTTCTATCCCTTGTCGCATCAATCCGGCATGATAAAGTCAGCGTTTTGAGCAAAAACGGGTTCTGCCAATGTTTTCTGGAATCATCGCGGCGGTTGGCCGCATTACTTCCCTGACGCCGCGTGAAGCGGGTTTCCGCCTGCACATCGACGCTGGCAGTCTGGGGCTGGATGACGTCGCGCTGGGCGATTCGATTGCCTGCAACGGCGTTTGCCTGACCGTGGTTGCCAACGAGGGCAATACTTTCGCGGTCGACGTCTCGCCGGAGACCTTTTCCTGTACGGTCGGTCTTGATGCACCGGGCGAAATCAATATGGAGAAGGCGCTGCGCCTGGCTGACCGTCTGGGCGGCCATCTGGTTTCAGGTCACGTCGATGGTGTTGGTGAAGTGCTGCGCTTCGATCCGGTCGGCGACAATCGCCTGCTTGAAATTCGTGCGCCGCATGAACTGGCAAAATATATTGCACGCAAAGGATCGATCACGATCAACGGGACCAGCCTGACGACCAATGAAGTAGAGGGTGACGTTTTCACCATCAACCTGATCCCCCACACGCTGGAAAGCACGACACTGAAGCATCTGGTGCCGGGCAGCCGGGTCAATCTGGAAATCGATCTGATCGCCCGCTACGTCGAGCGCATGCTGAGCGGCGCCGCTTAAAAGAATTCGACGCGATTTCGTCCGGCCTGCTTGGCGCGATACATCGCCTGGTCGGCCAGGCGGATCAGTTGATCGGCATCCGCCGCGTCTGGCGGGTAAAGAGCGACACCGATACTGCCGGACACGGTGACTTGGACATCATCCGCCAGTTGGCAGGGCATGCCGATGCTGTCCAGTGTCCGAGCCAGGATTTCACGGGCCATGGTGCAGGTGTGGACCTCCGCCAGCAAAATGACGAACTCGTCGCCACCCAGTCGGCAAACCGTGTCGACATCGCGCAGCGTGGCCTTGATGCGTTGCGCAATCTCAATCAGGACGGCATCGCCAGCCTTGTGGCCGTAGGTGTCGTTGACCGGTTTGAAGTCGTCAAGATCAAGGTAGCAAACGGCGAGCAACTGGTTGCGTCGGCGTGCTTGCGCTAGCGCCAGGGTCAGGCGGTCGGTCAGCAAGGTCCGGTTGGGTAGCGCGGTCAGCGGGTCGTAATAGGCCAATTCCTCAAGTTGGCGCTGGTTTTCGCGCAGGCTGGTGATGTCTCGCAAGGATGTGACGGCGGCCGTGATCTGGCCGTTGTCGGCATCGACGATGGCGGATGCATTGATCGTCAGCCACTGAATGCTGTCGCGGCCATGGGGCTGCAGGCCGACGATCTGGTCGTGTTGCGATTCACCGCTTTGCAGGGCGCGCATGACCGGGAAATTGTCCGGCGGCATCAGCGTGCCGTCGGAGTGGAGAACATTGCCCCCGGCCCAGGGATGAATCAGGTTGCCGACAAGATGCTCCTTGCTGGCGCCGAAGATGGTTTGCGCGGCCTGGTTGCAACTGATGATCCGGTAGTCCAGCCCGACCACAAGAACGCCCTCGGCCAATACCGAGACGACCGAGCGATTGAATTCGTGGGCTTGACGCAAAGCCTGCTCGGCATACCAGCGCTCGGTTTGCTCGCGGAAAGTCCAGACCCGGCCGATCGGTCGCCCATCAAGAATCTGCGGATTTGAACTGCGTTCGATGACCCGGCCATCCTTGAGGTGAACGACCGTGTGGGAGAAGGCCATCGGTTCTCCGGCCAGGCGCGTTACCTCCAGCCCGAAATCGGCCGGTGCTGTTGTTTGCTCGCCGATGAAGGCAAAAAGCGTCGCACTCTGTTTCTCATTGATCAACTCGAAGGGCATGCGCCAGAGATCGACCAATCGGCGGTTGGTGCTGGTGATGCGGCCATTCAGGTCGGCCACCAGAATACCGTCGGCCGATCCCTCCATGGTTGCCTCGAAGCGGGAGAGCGATTCCTGCTGGTTGCGCAGCGCTTGCTGACGTTCCGTGACATCGGTGATCAGGAAAAGGATTTCATCGCCCATCCTGGTCGCCAGGACATCAAGCGTCAAAGTACGGCCATCCCGGCGTCGAATGCAAAACTCGGATGGTCCCAGTGGCTCTGTCTGCTCGGTGGGCATGTCGATCAGGGCCAGCCAGAGTGCTTGTGCGCGCTGGCGCTGAAACTGGTCCGGTAAAACTACGGCCCACCAATCGTTGATTTGTCGGGTGTCGCTATCGAGCAAACCAAACATCGCAATCGCGCTGCGATTGATGAACCGGTTCTGGCCGTCTACGCCGAACAGCATGATCCCGCCGGGCTGGTATTTAAGTACTTTGATCCAGTGGGCTTCGCGCTGGCGCAAATTCTCCTGCGCCTGAAGACTTGGCTTGAGCAGCGCTTTTTGTAGAGGAGTGCGGAGTGCGGCGCCAAGCAGCCCGCCGAGCAGCAGGCTGGATAAGATTCGGAATATGAATGCGCTTTCCGGTTCGGGTCCTTGAGGAGAAAACCATGGGTAGCTGGCCAATCCGCAAGTCAGTGCCGGCAACAAGGCAATCGCCAGCGCCAGCGCATTACTCAGGCGACCGATCTGGCGTACGAGTTGCGTGTCTTGGTTGGGATTCAATGGACAGGGACCTGGCGGGGATGGTTCGAAGCGATGAGCGTCGGAGCCGACGGCGGAGAAAAAGTTTCTGGAGATCGCTGCTCAGTAGCCGAATTTATGATTTTAGTGCGTCTTTGGGTGTGTGAGGTGAGTTGAAAAGGCGTTGATACCAAAAGAAAAGGGCCCGGATAACCGGGCCCTGGAATTTGGTGGAGGCGGGGGGGATCGAACCCCCGTCCGCAAGTCCTACACAGGCAGATCTACATACTTATTCCGGTCAATTGGTTTTAACCCTGGTGCGCCGGCCGAACAGGCTCACTTCAGGCGATCCACTTGATTTTCGAGGATGGCTACGCGGCATCGCCAACCCTTATCCGATGTAAGTGACACTGCGTCCAGTTGCCTGGTCCGGCCCATCGGAGAGCCGGTGCAGCGCCAGCCGCGTTAAGCGGCCAGTGCGAATTGTTCGTCGTTGGCGTTTGTAAAGTTTCCAGATGGATTTACGAGGTGACTGGCCCTCGGTATGCACTGTTCTGATTCGCAACCCACGTCGAAGCCAGGTCGCCCCCATTTTTTACGGCAACCATGAGACACGGCTGCCGCTCAACAAGTTCCGGATTTTACGCTATCGCGCCGGTTCCGTCACGAAGGCTATTTTGACGATGCCGGCTTTCTGCGCTTCGGCCAGGACTTCGGTCACTTTGTCATAACGTGTTGTACGGTCGGCGCGCAAGTGCAATTCGGGTTGCTGGTTTTGTGTCGTTAGCTGCGAGAAATGGGCTGACATGCCGGCTTTGTCCATCAGGCTGCCATCCAGATAAACCTTGCCGCTACCATCAATCGCAACCGAGATAACCCGTGGTTTGTCATCGAGTTTGCTGGCATTGACTTGCGGCAGGTCAATCGGAACGGCTTGATGGAAAAGCGGTGCAGTAATGATGAAAATAACCAGCAGTACGAGCATCACATCAACCAGTGGTGTCGTATTGATCTCGGCCATTGGCTGGGTATTGCTGCCGTTTTCGAAAGAGCCAAAAGACATGATTTTCTCAGGCGTTACGGTTGGCGCGCACGGCGTCGAGGTCGATCAGCTTGTCGCCTGGCTGGCCGCGCAGGCCGGTCGTCAGGTAGGCATGCAGGTCATGGGCGAAGCCGTCGAGACGGGCCATGGCCAAGCGGTTGCCACGCGTAAAAGCGTTATAGGCGAGGACGGCCGGGATGGCGACAAAAAGGCCGGCGGCAGTCATGATCAGCGCTTCGCCAACCGGACCGGCTACCTTGTCGAGAACAACCTGGGTTGCCCCGGATAATCCGACCAAGGCGTGATAAATCCCCCAGACCGTACCGAATAGACCGATGAATGGCGCGGTCGACCCGACCGAAGCGAGAAAAGTCAGGCCGGATTCGATTTTGGCCTGTGCTTCGACGATCTGGCTGCGGATGGAGCGGGTGACGAATTCGCTGGCGCTGACGCCGGCTCCGATGCCGCGATCAGCATGCCGCCTGTGTAATTCAGCAGCATTGGCTCCGGCAATGGCCAAACTGGCCAGAATGCCTGTCTTGTCTTCCGTGTTGATTGCTTCAATGGCACTTGGGAGCGTTGGTGCGCCCCAGAATGCAGCCAGGGCACGTCCGTGACAACGACGTGAAAGCCACATTCCGTAAGCCTTGCCGGCCATGACATACCAACTGGCAACGGAGAGCAGCAGTAACAGGATTGCGACCGAGTGTGTGATCAGGTCACCTTGCGCCCAAAAATGCGCCAGTCCCATGTCTCTTTGCATTGTTTTTCCTTAACTATCCAGTGAAAACAGCAAGGGCACGAGGACCCATGCTTCGATGGTTTCATTGCCTTGCTTGGCCGGTACGAAACGCCAGAGCTCGACGGCCGACCGGGCAGCTTCATCGAGCCGGCTGAAATTGCTCGATTGCTTGATTTCGATAGTCAATGGCAGTCCCTGCGGACTTACCTTGACCTTGAGTATGACGCGGCCCTCTTCGCCGAGGCGACGTGACATGGTGGGGTATACCGGCTTGGGGTTTTGCAGGTAAGCAGCATCAAAGCGCGCGGCAACAATCGGTGCCGGCGGCGCCGGGGGCGTTGGAACGGTTTCGACCGGTCTGGGTGGAGCCTGCGGTGCAACACTGAAATTGCTTGAACTCGGGGTTGATGTGGCGGCAACCATGACCGGTGGGGGGGCGATTTGCGTCTTTGGACGTGGTGCTGCCGTTGGTTTGACCGGAGGCGGTTGGGGCGCTTCAGTTTTCGGCGGTGCCAGTTCGATGATTTTGACGCTCAATGTCGCGAGCGATTGCTGGAATTCCGGACGCAGCGTCGTCGTGACGATGAGCCCGAGCAGTACGGCGTGAATACCAACGACGAGCAGTAATTCAATCAAGCGCCGGGCAGGCTGCTTGGCAGGAATTTCCGGTGTGGAGAACAGGGGCTGACTGTCTGACATCGGTCTATTTTACGTGGTCCTTGATCCAGCGCTCGAGCTGTTCGTGCGGGATCAGTCCAGAGGTCGCAAGGCGCCGATGCTGAGCGTCAAAAAAATAGGTGCGTGGCAACTCGCCATACCAGCGCCGATCAATCTCGAAGCGCAGTTTTTCTGGTTGAGGATCGGCAAAAACCCATTGCTGTTTGCTCGATAAACCGTAGTTTTGAACCAATTTGCTCAGCTCTTCGGATTCGGCAGGAGAGTCCGTTGAGATCAGGACAATATCGGTTCGCGGATACTTCTTTACCCACTGACCGAGCATGCGCAGTTCTTCCGGACAGTGGGTGCAACTGGCTGACCAGAGGGCGAGGATGAATGGTCGACCGGTTCGCTCATCCTGGATTTTTTTGAGGCTGCCTGAGGTGAAGGGCTGAACGTCTGCCTGGGCGAGGCTGCTGAGCAGACCCAGTATTGCGACAAGGTATTTCATGGACTGACCTGCTTCACGGCGACCCCTTGCCTGGCAGTGTTCCATACCAGCCAGATAGCGCCGCGTCCCTGAATCAGTAGCGGATCATCGGCAGCGCCTTCGGTGCTGGAGAGCTCCTTCGGGGCGGACCATGCTTTTCCTTGATTAGTCGAATACATACCCAAAATACGAGTGTACTTGCCATCAAACTCTCGCCATACCAGATGCACGTTGCCATTTTGCGTGGCGATCGCTGGATGGCTGGCCTGGGCGTCAATATTGCCAAAAGGCATGGGTTTCGAGGGCGTTTTCCCGTCGATCCGCCGGTAATACAGTCCGGGGGATTTCTCGGCACCGGTGAACCATGCCAGATGCCGGATAGCATCCCGGTCTACAGCCAGAGTGCCACCGTGATGCGGGCAGGCGTCTATGGCCCAGCCATCTTCCGTGGCTCGCATCAACGGTTCATCGAGACGGGCCAGTGCAAAATCACGAATGTTGCGGCCGAAAATCTGTCGCCAGAAAATCAGGGCTGTCCCGTCCTTGTCGCTGGCCATGCCCAATCGGCAGCATTCACAGGAGTGATCGGCTTGCTTGCGATTGGCGGTAAAAGTCTGGCCGCCGTCATGAGATTGGGCGGTATAGATTGCCGCTCCACGGTAATCGGCTTTGCCGCTGCCATCACGTTTGTCGATCCAGGCGATGGTGATGTTCTTTGCGTCGGCCAGCATGGCATTGAAACGGTGGGTAATTGCTTCCTGATTATCGTTGACCGTGACGGGGGGCGAAAAACTCTGGCCGACATTGTTCGATACCGCAAAGCGGATATGACCGGCAAAGGGTTCGGGCAGGACTTGCGTCCAGTTGAGATAGATTTTTTGCCCGACAACGGCAATCTGCGGCCGACTTTGACCGTCGGCAGCGATCAGCTCGGGGACTTCGTTGACCGTGACCGGGCTTGAAAAATTTTCACCGGCATCATCCGAGTGACTAATTTGTAAATGCCGGCCAACGGCCCGGGCCAACCAAAGTCGGCCATGATCATCAAAACTTGCTGCGACGGCGAGGCGTGGGGCTTGTTCCTGACGAGCTAGCCACTTTCTGGCTGAATTGCTTTGAGTGGTGCTATGAGCAGCATGTTCATCAGCCAGCGTGACGCTGGAAAACAGGCAGGCGCCCAAGGCGAGTAGCAGAACATTCATCAGGTTTGCCTAATTGACTTTGGTCAAAAATGTTTATTTAACAATGATTTAGGTGTCGGATAATAAGGTTTTCAGTCAATCTCAGGAATGCGGCAAATTGTCGCACCTGTTGATTCATCCCCGGCTGCCTTGCATGTTCTCCCATAAAAAAGCCCCGGGGAAAGCCCGGGGCTTTGCTCGGTATCGAAGGTTTAGAACTTCACATTCACACCGGCATAGAGCGAACGTCCCATACCCGGAACTGCGATGCCGTAGGGTGCGCCTGTCCCGTTCAGTGACATGGTCGATCCCTGGCCGATATAAGCGCCGCCAAGCGGGGCTGCATATTGCTGGTTCAGGGCATTATCAAGGCCAAGATCAAGGCGGACCTGCTTCCACTCGTAGCTGCTCCGCAAGTTCAGCAGACCGTAACCTTTGGTCTTGATTTCATTGCGGACAGCCGAAACCTGATGTTTGCCGCTGACCAGTTGCTCTTCGATGGTATTCGTCCAGTTGCCAATCCGATGCTCCAGTGCCAGTTTGGCGTTGAGCGGCATGATGTTGTAAAGGTTGTCGCCGGTGCTCAGGTTCTTGCCGTCCACATAGCCCAGCACGCCGCGGGCCGTGACGCTACCGATGCTGCTGGCTTTGACCACGGGCATGAAACCTGAGATGTCGGCCCCGAACAGGCGGGCATCCTGATTGACCAGCGTCAGGCTGACAAAGCGGTCGGAGCGGCAGGGGGCGCTCAGACAAGTGGCGTCAATGTAATCCTTGACGTAGGTGAAGTACGGCGTGACCTTGAGCCCCCAGCTTTCCTTGGCGGCATCGTGCCAGTCGGCCGTGAAGCTCAGGGTGTGGGCAACCTCGGGTTTCAGGGTGAGATTCCCGACATAACCGTTGCCATCGTTCACCCAGTTGTTCATGGCCAGCGCCATGCCGTTGTTTGACCAGGTATAGCGTTCGTAGAGGCTGGGTGAGCGGGTTTTGCGGGCGTAGCCGCCTTCGTAGGTCTGGGAGGCGTTGGCCACATAGCGGGCCAGGGCGGTCAGATCAATGTTGTCATCGCTGCGTTTGCGGTCGCTGGCATTGAAATTCGATGCGTTATACATCCCGTTGTAACCTTGAACCGAACCGGTATTCATGGTCACCGTACTGCTCCGGAGACCGACCAGGCTTTGCCACTGGCTGGTCCATTGTGCCTCCCATTCGGCGAATACATCGAAGCGGTCGCGTTGCCCGTCGTTGATGTTCCAGAAAGTGTTGGGCGACATCATGGCCGAATTGGCGACCGGAGCCCACCAGTCGCTCAGCCGGTAGCGCTGGTATTCACTGCCGACCCGCAAGGTATCGCGGGCCGAGAGATTGATGTCGGCCTTGATCTGTACCCCGGTATTTTTACCCTCGGTTTCCATCGGCATGCCGGCAACGTTGCGACTTGCGCCAAACCAGTAGAGCTTTTCGTCACCGAAGTTCATCTTGTGGCTGGTGCGCTCGTTATACAGGCGGGTTTCCAGCTTGCCCCAGTCAAATACGCCGGTGTAGCGCAGATTGACTTGCGTGCTCTCGTTGTCAGTCATGTCCATGTGCTGATTCGGATAGCCCTGATAGGGAATGTGCTGATAGCCGAGCTTGAGGTCGAGCAAGTGGTTCTCATGCTTGAGTGCGACGCCCAGCGCATGGTTTTCAGCACGATAGGACGACGAACCGACTTCGTTGCCCTGCAGCCAGCCCTTGCCCCAGGCAGCCTGGCCTGCGGGTTTGAAGTCCTTGGCCGATTTGTAATTGTCGGACTGTGCGGTCGAACCGTTGTAGCTGACACTCAGGTTCTCTGTTGCAACCGTGGCTGATGCATTGCCGCCAATGGCATTGCCGTTGGAGCGGTAAAATGAACCGAGCTGGCCACCGACCAGCATTTTTTCACCCGCCTTGGCAAATTTCGGGGCGGCTGAATTCACCAGAATCGTGCCGCCAATGCTGTCTCCACCCACGCTGACTGGCGTGATGCCGGCAAATACGCGAATCTGCTCGACATTGTTCGGGTCGATATATGACAAAGGGGAGTTCATGTGATTGGCGCAGGCGGAAATCAGATCCATGCCATCCACCTTGATGCGAATTCTGTCGTCGGCCAGTCCGTGAATCACCGGCAGGCCGGAAACGCCACCTGCACCTGAAATGTTCACGCCCGGCACATCCCGGAGCAGGGTTGCGGTGTCGCTGGTTGCGGCGCGCAGCGGTGAAATATCTTTGCTGTCCATCTTGTCGGTTGCTGCATCGGCTCCCTTGATGCGGCCTGCATTGACAACCACGCTATCCAGCGTCTGTGTTTCGGGGCTTGTTTGAGCCTGGACTTGCCAGGCTGCAGTTGTCGAGAACGCGACTGCCATGGCGGCAACCAGCGGACGTAAACGTGAAACCATTGTGCTCTCCCTGTTTATTTTGATCTTTAAACGGGGGCCGATTCTCCGCTTTCGTGAAGACGTGCGGAATGTGACAAATTGTCGCGCACCAGTACAGTGCATGCCAAAAACTGGTTTTGGCGGGTTTGCCGCGGTCGACCGCGGCAGGTCAAAGATTCAGCCGGCGGGGCTGTGGGCCCTGAGTACGCGAAGCATTTCATCTGCCTTGAAGGGCTTGCTGATGAAATCATCCATGCCGGCCCGCATGCATTGTTCGCGGTCGGCAGCCAGCACATTGGCGGTCAGGGCAATGATCGGCAGGCGTGGTAGCGACTCGTTGGCTTCCCTGGTGCGGATCAGTTGCGTGGCTTCAATGCCGTCCATATTCGGCATTTGCAGATCCATCAGGACGAGATCGAAGGTTTGGCTGTTTACGGCGTCAACCGCCTGCAGCCCGTCTTCGGCCAGCGTGACGAGACAGCCCTGCTTGCCGAGCAACATGGTGGCGAGTTTTTGGTTGACCGGCGTATCTTCGACCAGCAGGATGCGTCGCCCTTTCAGGTTGGGGCCGGTCTCCAGCGAAGGGCTGGCGGATATGGCCGTTGTCGTGGCTGGCATGGCTGTGCGCAGATAGTCGATGCTGAACCTGAAATGGCTGCCTTGCCCCGGCTGGCTGTCTACCGAGAGCGTGCCATCCATCATCTCGATCAGGCGCATGACGATCGACAAGCCGAGGCCGGTGCCGCCGTATTTCCGGGTAGTCGAGCTTTCGGCTTGCGAGAAGGGCGAGAAAATCATTTCCTGCTTGTCGCTGGGAATGCCGATGCCGGTATCGCTGACGATGAAGTTGAGTCGAACTTTCTCGGCCACCGGGCCGGGCGTGGCTGACAACTCGATGTGTACGCCACCCTGCTCGGTGAATTTCAGGGCATTCGAGATCAGGTTGGTCAGAATCTGGCGCAGGCGGACCGGGTCGCCGATGACCTCGCGGGGAACGCTCTCCGCAGCGTGCCAGCTGAGCTTCAGCTTCTTGTCGCTGGCTTGTAACGAGTAAATGCCGAGGACGCTGTCGAGCAAATCCGGCAAGGAGATCGGGATATGTTCCAAGCTGAGCTGGCCAGCATCGATCTTGGAAAAATCGAGTACGTCATTGAGAACGCGCAGCAGGCTTTCACCCGATACCTTGACCCAGGTGAGATATTCGCGTTGTTCCGCGGTCAACTCAGTGGCCAGGGCCAAATCCGTCATGCCGAGAATGCCATTCATCGGTGTCCGGATTTCATGGCTCATGGTCGCCAGGAAACGGGTCTTGGCCTGGGCGCCAGCTTCGGCCGCCTTGGCCAGTTCGGTTTCCTTGTCGCGGGCTTCGGTCAGTTCCCTGATCCGCTCGGCGATGGCGCGCGACATGGCATTGAATGCCCGGCCAAGATGGCCGATGTCGTCATCGCCTTCAGGCACCGGTGGCGGCGTCAGATTGCCGGCAGCAACCGCTTCGCTGGCCTCGGTCAGCGTACTCAGATGGCGCGTCATCAGGTAGCCGATCAGGCCGATCAGTCCGGCCGAAAATAAAATTTCGAGCAGCGCGATGCCGACGCCTTGCTGGAAAAGTTGCGCGTGTGCCTGAAGGATCTGCGAAAGATCGAGTCCGACATGCAGCGTTCCCATTTTCTGGCCATAGGCCGTGACCGGCACCTGAATGTCGTAACGTGGATTGCCATCCTTGGCGGCAAAAAGCTGGAAGCTGGGGTCCGGTGGCGGCAAGTCCGAACTTTTGGACCAGCCGCTGCTGGCTATTCGACGACCGGCCTTGTCGGTGACAGCCAGATAGCTGATGCCGCTGGCCGCCCTGCTTTCGTCGAGAACGGCCTGGACGGTGGCATAGTCGTGCTGGGCAAGCGGTGCGACGATGGCGGCGATCAGCACCGGGGCAATCTGCTCGGCATGGCGTTGTGCCTGCATCCCCATATTGTCGGCCAGCAGCCGCAGGCTGTTGGCGACGAGCACGGTCAACATCAGCGCTTCGACCAGAATGGCGACGACCAGAAGACGACCGCGCACCGAGCGCGGCAGGAATGAACGTCTCATCGGGCCTTGATCAACTGACGGGTTTCGACGGCGTAGGGTTCCATCGTTTCAAGCTCCTTGGGGCGAAGCTTGCGGTAAGCCTCAAGCTTGTTCTGGCTGAGGTATTTTTTTCCTGCCGGTGAGTTGGCAAAATTGACCAGTGCCTGCTCGAATTTGCCGAATTGCTGGGCCCAGCGTTTGTTGAGCATGTAAACCCGGCCAAGCAGCGAGTCGCTTTCGGCCAGGATGCGCAAGGCAGCCTGTTGTTCGACCGGCAGTTTTTGAAAATTGGCCAGCGAGGTAAAGGCCAGGCTGGCGTCGCCGGCGAGGACTTGCTGGCTGACGCTGTCGGCCGCTGAAACATAACGCATGCTGGTTTCCTGGACGCCGTTGATTTTCATCCAGTGCTGCCCCCACAAGGTCACCAGGGAGGATGGTGAGAGTCCGAGGACCGTTGAACCTTTCAGATCTGCCGGGCCGCGAAAAGGGCTGTTGCGTGCAACCAGTGCAACGGCCTTGAAATCGGCCTTGTAGGTTGCCAGCGGCAGGTAGCCGGCGTCGGTCTGGTAAAGACGGGCCTGGTGGCCTGTCGTGATTGCCAGGTCGTAATCCTGATTCAGGGCGCGCCGGCCGAACTCGGTAAAATCCGGCGCTGTCTGGACTTCGACGGGCATGCCCAAGTCGCGCTCAAGCTGCTGGCGCAGTGGCTGATACATTTCCAGAATGACCCGGGCGCTGGTGTGTGGCGCAACCCCCAGCTTGAAAACCGGCGACTCTGCCGCTGCGCCCCATGCAAAGCACAGGGCCCCAATGGCGAACAGGCGGATGAGTGCGGATTTCAGCATCAGGTTTCTCAGGCGTTCAGCTTATCGAGTGCCTCGCGCAGTTTTCCCGGTTCATCGAGGCGCAGCATCCGGCGGACCGTGGGGGCGAGTTCGCTGACATCGGCTTTGAGTACGCGATTCTTCACTTCAAGAATCTGCGATGGGTGCATCGAGAAAATGCGCAGGCCCATGCCGAGCAGCAGGCGGGTGAATTGCGGATCACCGGCGACTTCACCGCAAACGGAGACCGGAATGTTGACCTTTTCCGCCATCGACAGCGTGTGGGCCAGGAGCATCAGTACGGCAGGATGCAGCGGGTCGTAAAGATTGGCGACCTGTTCATCGGAACGGTCGATGGCCAGTGTGTACTGGATCAGGTCGTTGGTGCCGATCGACAGGAAGTCGAGGCGGCGCAGGAACAGGCCGACGGCCAATGCGGCGGCAGGAATCTCGATCATCCCGCCAACCTGGATGTTTTCGTCGAAAGCGACCTTTTCGCCACGCAGGCTGGATTTGGCCTGCTCCAGCGCGGCCAGCGTCTGGTCGATTTCATGGGCGTGCGCCAGCATCGGGATGAGCAGTTTGATCGGGCCGTATTTCGAGGCACGCAGGATGGCACGCAGCTGGATCTGGAACATGCGCGGCTCGGCCAGCGACAGGCGGATGGCGCGCCGGCCGAGGGCCGGGTTGGTGTGAACGCGATCGTTGGTGTTGTTGCCGGGGCGCAGATCCTTGTCGTTGCCGAGGTCGAAGGTGCGGATGGTGACTGGTCGGCCGGCCATGCCCTTGACCACTTTTTTGTAGGCTTCGTATTGCTCGCGCTCGTCGGGCATGTCGCCGCGGTCGAGGAAGAGGAATTCGGTACGGAACAGGCCGACCCCTTCGGCACCAGCCTCCAGCGCAATCGGCACATCGCCGGGCAATTCGATATTGGCAAAAAGTTGCACGTCGACCGCGTCAATCGTCTGCGACCTGGCCGTCTTCAGGCGCTTGAGCTTGGAGCGTTCCAGCTCGATCTGGTTCTTGCGGAGCTGGTATTCCTCCAGCACGCGCGGGTCCGGATTGACGATGACGACGCCGCGCGTGCCATCGACGATGATCTGCTCGCCATCGCGGATCAGCGAACGCGCCGTTTCAAGGCCGACAATCGACGGAATCGCCATGCTGCGGGCGAGAATTGCCGTATGCGAAGTCGAGCCGCCGACATCGGTGATGAAGGAGGAGAAGCGGTGATCCTTGAAGGCGATGACGTCGGCCGGTGAGAGATCGTGGGCAACGACGATCAGTTGCTCTTCCTTGACGCCCTTGGCCGTTTTCATCACCGCCCGGCCGGGGTGGCCAAGCAGTTCCTTGATGACGCGCTCGACGACCTGGACGACGTCGAACTTGCGTTCGCGCAGGTAGGGATCGTCGAATTGCTCGAATTGCCCGACCAGGTGCTCCATCTGCTGGACCAGCGCCCATTCGGCGTTGCAGCGCCGCTCGCGGATGATCTCGCGCGGCTTGTCGACCAGTTCCGGGTCTTCAAGGAACATGGTGTGGATGTCGATGAAGGCGGCAAGCTCGGCCGGGGCGTGCTCGGTCGTTTCCTTCATCAGTTCGAGTTCGCCCTTGACGGCCTTCATGGCTGCCTCGAAACGGGCGATTTCCTTGTCGACCATGCGCGGGGCAATGGTCAGGTGCGACACTTCGAGCGTCGCATGCGACATCAGCATGGCCCGCCCGATGGCGATGCCGCTGGAGACACCGAGACCGTGCAGGGTGAAGCTCATGGTCGCTTACTCCCCTTCGCCGAAATAATCGGCGATCAGCGCAAGCAGCGCATCCATCGCCTCAGCCTCATCCGGGCCGTCGGTCTCGACAGTCACTTTCGAGCCCTTGCCAGCCGCCAGCATCATCACCCCCATGATGCTCTTGGCGTTGATTCGTCGCGTGCCTTTGGTCATCCAGACTTCGCTCTTGTATTTGCCGGCCAGCTGGGTCAGCTTGGCCGAGGCGCGGGCGTGCAGGCCCAGTTTATTGATGATTTCAGTTTCTCTGGTCTGCATGTCTAGTGGTCCTGCATGTTGAAAACGCCATCGCGGCCGCCGCCGATGGCTCGGGTGAGCAAGGTTTCCATGCCTTTTTCGCGGTAGGTCAAGGCGCGTAGCAGCATCGGCAGATTAACCCCGGCGATGCCTTCGACGCGCCCCGGTTCCAGTAGTTTCAGGGCGAGATTGGCCGGGCTGGCACCAAAAATGTCGGTCAGGACGACCGCACCTTCGCCGGTATCAACCAGGGCGAGCATTTGTTGAGCCAGTGGCAGGAGGTCGAGCGGGTCATCCTGAGCGGCCACGCCCAGCTGGTTGAGCTGGATCGGGCGCTTGTTGAGCACGTGGCAGGCGTTCTGGACGAGTGCCTCGCCATAGCTGCCATGGGTGATGAGTAGAATTCCGATCATGCGTCGGATTCTACCGCCCTTTCAGCGTCGGCTGGCGATCAGGATACCGCCGACAACCAGGCCGGCTCCGGCCACCTGGGCGAAGGAAATTTGCTCGTCGAGCAGCCACCAGCCAAAGCCGATGGTGAGTAATGGTCCGATCATCGTGATCAGCGAGGCATGGCCGGCGCCGAGCCGCTTGATTGCCGCCGTTTGGGCGAATACCGGGATGATCGTGGCGAACAAGGCCATCGCCAGTCCCCAGCCGTATACCGGCAATGGCTGGATGAAGGCGCTGAGCGGATGTGACAGGGCGAAGTGTACCAAGGTGACGGCCGACGACATTAGCGTGGCGATGGCGGCAAAGCGCATGGCGCCGATCCGCGTGATCATCGGGGCGCTGCCCGAGAGATAGATGGCGTAGGAAACGCTGGAACCGAAGACAAGGGCGCCGCCGAGCCAGACATTGCGGGCATCGCCGAAATCGAGATCATGCATGAAGGCAAAACCGATGCCGCAATAGCAGAAGACGATGGCAATCGCTTCGCGGCGGGTGAAGGGTTTGCCCTGGAAGAAAATGCCGATCAGGATGGTCAGCGTCGGGTAGGTGAACAGGATCAGGCGCTCCAGTCCGGCCGAAATGTACTGCAAGCCCCAGAAGTCGAGGATGCTTGCACCGTAATAGCCGCAACAGCCGAGCAGGAAAAGCCGGCCCCAGTCCTGGTGCGACAATTGGGCGCCGCTGCGTTGCTCGGCCAGGCCGACCCAGAGAAAGACCGGCAGCGCAAAACCCATGCGCAGCGCCAGCAGGGTGACGGCATCGACGCCATACGGATAGGCCAGTTTGACGAAGATGGCCTTCATCGAAAAACCGAGTGCGGCAAGCAGGGCCAGGGCGGCACCGGTGGCAGAACTATTTTGCCAGGCGTTCGATTTTTTCAAAGTCATGTTCGTCGAGTTGGAGTGGATAGCCCATTGAATACGTCACCAGGTGGCTTGGCAATTGGTAATATTCAAAGCAAGCATTCGTTCTGGACGAAACCATGTATTACGATCTTCCTGATTTGCGCCTGGTTGCCGCGATTGCCGACAGTGGCAGCCTGACCCGGGCGGCCGCAAGGGTTCATCTGGCGCCCTCTTCGGCCAGCCATCGCCTGACCCAGCTTGAAGCGGCGCTCGGCGTGCCGCTGTTTGCCCGTCACCATCGTGGCCTGACCCCGACGTTGGCGGGTGAGTCGCTGTTGCGGCATGCCCGTCAGGTATTCGCCCAGCTGGAACAAATGCATGCCGATCTGGCGCCCTACGCCAGCGGCTTGAACAGCCAGGTCACGGTGTTTGCCAACACCAATGCGATCAACTGTTTTTTGCCCGAAGATCTCGGCGATTTTCTGCGTGAGCATCCGCGCATCCGGGTCAGCCTCGAAGAGCAGCCCAGTCCGGCGATCATTCAGGCGGTGGCCGCCGGGCAGGTTGAAATCGGGGTGGTGGCCGCGGAGCGCGGGCCGGGCAGCCTGGATTCGCAGCCTTACCGGCGCGATCGTCTGGCCCTGGTGGTGCCGGCCGGGCATCCGTTGGCGGCTCGCCAGATCGTCGATTTTGCCGAGGTGCTCGACCAGCCTTTTGTCTGCCTGCATGCCGGCAGTGCGATTCATACTTTCATGATGAATGCCGCGGCCCAGTTGGGTGGCAGCCTTGATGTGCGCATCCAGGTACGCAGCTTCAATGCCATTTGCCGCATGGTGGCGGCGGGTGTCGGCATCGGTTTGTTGCCGCACTCGTCGATTGTCGCGGTCGACGGCTTGAAAACGGTAAAAATCGCCGACGACTGGGCGCCGCGCGATCTGCAATTGTGCGTTCGTTCGCGCGCCGCACTCAGCCCGGCGGCAGCTGCCCTGTTCGACCATCTGGCCGACAAGGGCAGGCAGGCGCTTACAACGGTCGTTTGACGGTCAGCGCACCGCGCACTTCGCCCTTGGCGTAGCCGGTCGCCTGGTCGTGTGGATAGCTCTCGCCGAGTTTGGTCTTCAAACCGGCCTCGAATTGTTCAACCGGGCCGTGGCACTTGAGGCAAACGTCGCCGACCGGCAGGGCCTTGATGTAGCGGAAGACCGGTTTGCCGTCGATGTTGACGATTTCGCTCTTTTCCAGCGTTTCCGGTTTTTCGCCGTTGGCGGCACGGATGTTGAAGTCGGCCAGTTGCCGGACTTCCCACAAATCCGGCGTGCTGCGCTCGGCGTTGCGCGTCTTCAGGCTGACCCGGCGAATATCCCAGCTGGTTTCCTGACGTTTTTCCTTGATCAGCGCCGGTGCCTGCTCCTTGCAGACGGGAATCGCCCCGGCGACGCCTTTTTCAGCGACCGCCTCCTGCATTGCACTGACTACCTTGGGGACAACGGGCAGCACGGTTTTTTTGGTATCGGCGGTCAGCGTGGCGATGTCCTGGGCCAGCACCGGCATGGCTGCCAGCAGCAGGGCGAGAGGCATGAAAGTTTTCATTGGGGCTCCGGATAAAATAAGCAAACTCTTATTTTATTCCCTCTTCCTGCTGCATGGTGTGCGATTTGTCAGTGCCAGCGCTCAGCGACGACCGCCGAGAATCGAGCCGAGTACGCCGCGCAGGATCTGCTTGCCGATTTCACGGCCAACGGTGCCGGCCATGCCGCGGGCGGCGCTCTTGGCGGCCGCTTCGATCATGCCTTCGCGCTTGCCGCCCCGCGGTCCGGTGCTGCCGCCGAGCATTTCGCCGATGCTGTCGAGAATGCCGCCGCCGGATTCCTGTGCGGCGACTTCGGGCTGGCGAGCCTGGGGCGCCGGGCGTGGCTGGGCTTGCTGGCCGCCGTGATTGCCCCAATCATTGGCGTTAAGGCCGCCCGGCTGGCCGGGGGGCGGGGCCGGAATGGCGCCGGGAGCCGCTTGCTTTGTGGCCGGCTTGCCGCGCAGTATTTCGTAGGCCGATTCGCGGTCGACCGTGGTGCCGTAAGTGGCGAGCATCGGTGACGCCTGGATCATCGCCTTGCGTTCGTCGGCGCTGAGCGGGCCGAGGCGGGAAGCGGGCGGAAAGATGATGCTGCGGTCGACCACCGTCGGGCGGCCTTTTTCGTCGAGGAAGGAAACCAGTGCTTCGCCGACGCCGAGTTCGGTGATGACGGTGGCTGCATCGAATTTCGGGTTGGCCCGCATGGTCTGGGCTGCGGCCTGGACGGCCTTCTGGTCGCGCGGCGTGAAAGCGCGCAAGGCGTGCTGGACGCGGTTGCCGAGCTGGCCGAGGATTTTCTCCGGCACGTCGAGCGGATTCTGGGTGACGAAATAGACGCCGACGCCCTTCGAGCGAATCAGCCGGACCACCTGTTCGACCTTGTCGGTCAGGGCCTGCGGGGCATCGGTGAACAGCAGGTGGGCTTCGTCGAAGAAGAAGACGAGCTTGGGTTTGTCGAGATCGCCGGCTTCCGGCAGTTGCTCGAACAATTCGGCGAGCAGCCAGAGCAGGAAGGTCGAGTAAAGCGCCGGGGCCTGGACGAGCTTTTCGGCCGAGAGCACGTTGATCACGCCGCGCCCGTTTTCATCGAGCTTCATCAGGTCGTTGATGTCGAGCATCGGTTCGCCGAAGAACTGGTCGCCGCCCTGCTCTTCCAGCGTCAGCAGGCCGCGCTGGATGGCGCCGATCGAGGCTGACGAAACGTTGCCGTATTCGGTGGTGAATTCCTTGGCGTTGTCACCCACGTGCTGGACCATGGCGCGCAAATCCTTGAGATCGAGCAGCAACAGGCCTTGATCGTCGGCGATCTTGAAGACCAGTTGCAGCACGCCGGTTTGCGTGTCGTTCAGGTTGAGAAGGCGGGCGAGGAGCAGCGGGCCCATGTCGGAAATGGTGGCGCGAACCGGTACGCCGCCCTGGCCGAAAACATCCCAGAAGGCGACCGGGTTGGCGTAAGGCTGGAAACCTTCGAGGCCGAGATCCTTGAGCCGGGCTTCCAGCTTCGGCGTGACGACGCCGGGCGCGCCCATGCCGGAAAGATCGCCTTTGACGTCGGCCATGAAGACGGGAACGCCGGCAAAGGACAGGCGTTCGGCGATCGATTGCAGGGTGACCGTCTTGCCGGTGCCGGTGGCGCCGGTGATCAGGCCGTGGCGGTTGGCCATCTGCGGCAGCAATGCCGGGTAGCCGTCTTCGGATTTGGCGAGGTAAAGCGGTTCGGACATGGCGCGAGCTTCCACTGGATAGGTATCCGGCATTCTAGCAACGCTTGGCGGGGTGAAATGTGAAAGAGCGTAATCAGCGTCAGCTGGAAATTCGAACATCGACTGACGAGACTGCCGGCTGCGGTTAAAATTGCGGCTTCTTTGTTTTTGCAGTGAGAGAAGACCATGGCAGGTCATTCCAAGTGGGCCAATATTCAGCACCGTAAGGGTCGTCAGGACGAAAAGCGCGGCGCCGCTTTCTCCAAGATCGCCAAGGAAATTACCGTGGCTGCCAAGATGGGCGGCGGTGATGCCGGTTTCAATCCGCGCCTGCGTGTCGCGGTCGACAAGGCCAAGGGCGTCAATATGCCCAAGGACAAGATCGATACGGCGATCAAGAAAGGGACCGGCGAACTGGAAGGCGTCGATTACGTTGAAATCCGCTACGAAGGCTACGGCATCGGCGGCGCAGCGATCATGGTCGACTGCCTGACCGACAACAAGACCCGGACCGTCGCCGAAGTGCGCCACGCCTTCAACAAGTACGGCGGCAACATGGGCACCGAAGGTTGCGTCGTGTTCCAGTTCAAGCATTGCGGCCAGATGATTTTTGCCCCGGGGACCGACGAAGCGGCGCTGATGGATGCGGCGATCGAAGCCGGTGCCGAGGACGTGGCGACCAATGAAGACGGTTCGATCGAAGTGATCACCGGGCCGACCGATTTCATCACCGTCAAGGATGCACTGGAAGCTGCCGGTTTCAAGCCGGAGTTCGGCGAAGTGACGATGAAGCCGGAAGGCGAAACCGAGCTGGTCGGCGACGACGCCGTGCGTATGCAGAAACTGCTCGATGCGCTCGAAGGTCTGGACGACGTGCAGGAAATCTACAGCACGGCTGTGATGGATGAATAAGCGCTTGCCGCGCAGTCAGGAATTATCGTGAATCAATCCCGTGTCTTGCTTGCCGTGCTGCTTGTTGCATCGAGCCTGACTGCGTCGGCCGCGACGCTGGTCTGCCCGGATTTGTCCGGCGCAGCCCAGGTCAATGCCTGTCCGATGGAAGAAGAGCTGAAGTACACCTACAACGGCTTTTGCAGCGATGCCGCCAAGGCGTATGCCAATCAGACCGACTCCTGTTTGCGTTATGAAGACTACCGGGCGATGAAGAATGTCGCCCTGTGGGAATCGAAGGATGGCGTTTTCGACGCTTACGTTTCCTGCGACAAGCCGGCCGCCGAGGTCAAAATGCTACGGTCGACCGGCATGAGAGTCGAAAAACTGGGCAAGCTGACCAAGCTGGTCTGCAGCTATCCGGGCGGGGTGACGTTTACCTACCGGACCAAGGGTGCTTGCCGGGTGGATGGCGCGCAGGCAAGTTGCGATTGAGTGCCACGGGGCGCAGCTGATGCAGCGCCTCTACCCCTTTCTTTTTGTCTTTCTGTGGAGCACCGGCTTCATTGGGGCCAAGTACGGCCTGCCTTACGCCGAGCCACTTTCTTTTCTGCTCACCCGCTACGCCTTCGTCATCGCCCTGATGACGGCAATCGCCCTGCTGACCCGGGCACCTTGGCCGAAAGCGCCGATGCAGTGGGTGCATATTGCTGTTTCCGGCTTGCTGGTCCATGCCGTTTATCTCGGCGGGGTTTTCGTCGCCATCCGGCACGGCCTGCCGGCCGGCGTCACGGCGCTGGTCGTCGGCATGCAACCCTTGCTGACGGCGCTGGGGGCCGGCTGGTTGCTTGGCGAACAGGTCAATCGCCGGCAGTGGGCCGGTCTGGGCCTCGGTTTTGTCGGCGTTGCGTTGGTTGTCTCAGGCAAATTTGGCGAGGCTGCCGCCCTCGGGCCGATGTTGGTTCCCGCTTTGATTGCCTTGCTCGGCATCACCATCGGCACCTTGTACCAGAAACGTTTTTGCGCCAGCTTCGATCTGCGCACCGGGTCGGTCATCCAGTTCGTTCCGACGGCGCTGGTCACCGCGCTGGCGGTGCTGTCGTTCGAGAATTACCGGATCGAATGGAACGGCGATTTCATCTTCGCGCTCGGCTGGCTGGTGCTGGTGCTCTCGATTGGTGCGATCAGCCTGCTCAATCTGCTGATTCGCAGCGGCAGTGCGGTGAATGTCGCCAGTCTGTTTTATTTGACCCCGCTGAGCACGGCACTGATTGCCTTCGTGATTTTCGATGAAAAACTGACGTTGACCGCAGCAATCGGCATGTTGATCGCGGTCAGCGGCGTCTATCTCGTCGCACGACCCAAGTGAGTCTGGCGACACCGCGTATTCTCGGGATCGATCCTGGTTTGCGGGTCACGGGGTTCGGTGTCGTCGAGTTGCACGGCAACAAACTGGTCTATATCGCCAGTGGCTGCATCAAGTCGAACGACAAGCAATCGCTGCCGGAGCGGATCAAAACGCTGTTTGCCGGGATCAGCGAGGTGGTTGCAACGTATCAGCCGGATCAGGCTGCGGTCGAGAAGGTCTTCGTCAACGTCAATCCGCAATCGACCCTGCTGCTCGGCCAGGCGCGCGGTGCGGCAATCAGCGCCCTGGTTCACGCCGGTCTGCCGGTCTCCGAATACACGGCATTGCAGGTCAAGCAGGCCGTCGTCGGCCATGGCAAGGCGGCCAAGGAGCAGGTTCAGGACATGGTGGTCCGGTTGCTCAATCTCTCCGGTTCACCGACTTCCGACGCGGCCGATGCGCTGGCTTGCGCCATTTGCCATGCGCATGGCGGGCAAGGTTTGGGCGCCATGGCGACCGCCGGGTATCGCATTCGGGGCGGCCGCCTGATAGGATGAGCACCTGTGTGAAATTACAGTACCTTGCCCTGAAAGAAATCGAGCCGACATGATTGGAAGACTGACCGGCATCCTCGCCGAAAAAAATCCCCCGCAGATCGTGCTGGAGGTGAATGGCGTCGGCTACGAGCTCGACGTGCCGATGAGCACCTTCTACAACCTGCCGGCCAATGGCGAAAAAACGCGCTTGCTGACCCATTTCGCCGTGCGTGAGGACGGTCACTATCTGTACGGCTTCCTGACCGAGGCCGAACGTTTCGCTTTCCGTCAGTTGCTCAAGGTTTCCGGGATCGGCGCGCGCACTGCGCTGTCGGTCCTCTCTGGCCTGTCGGTCGGCGATCTGGCCGCTGCCGTGGCGCAGCAGGAGCTGGGTCGCCTGATCAAGGTGCCGGGCATCGGCAAGAAAACGGCCGAGCGCCTGTTGCTCGAACTCAAGGGCAAACTGGCTGAAACTACCGGTGTTTCGCTGCTTGCTGCGGTCGACGATACAAAACAGGATATTTCCAACGCCCTGCTCGCTCTGGGTTACAACGAAAAGGAAGCGGCTGCGGCAATGAAGCAATTGCCAGCCGATATCGGCACCTCGGATGGCATCCGGGCGGCGCTCAAATTGTTGTCCAAGGTCTGATGTTCAGCAGCGAGGAAAATCCCAAGCGCCTGGCGCAGATTGCGCTGGTGATCTTGCTGATTGTCGGCTGCATTGCCGTGCTCTGGCCGATGATCGGCGCCGTGCTGTTCGCTTTCGTCGTCTGGATCTGCACCTGGCCGCTTTATTCAGAACAGCTGCTGCCGCGTCTGGGCGGCCGCAACACGCTGGCCGCCACCTTGATGACGACCCTGCTCGTGCTGGTCATGCTGCTGCCGATGATCTTCCTGGCTGGCAGTCTGGCGAGCAGCGCCGACAAGCTGATCGATTTCGCCCGGCCTTATGTCGAGCAGGGCTTGCCGCTCGATCCACCCGCCTGGCTTAGTGGATTGCCGTTTTTTGGTGTCGAGATCGATACTTTCTGGCACCAGATCGCCAGTAACCGGGCCGAACTGAATGCCCTGCTCAAGCAACTGGTCGTGCCTTTGCGCCAGTTCGGGCTGGCGCTCGGCGGCATTGCTGCCAACGGTTTGTTGCAGGTGGCGTTGGTGATTTTTGTTGTTTTCTTCCTTTATCGCGACGGCGCCAAGGTGGTCCATTCGTTGTATGTCGCCGCGCACAAACTCGGCGGCGAGTTGGGTCAAGAAATGCTCGACAAAGCACGCGGCACGGTGGTTGGGGTGATGCTGGGCATTGTCGGCACGGCTGCGGCACAAGGCACGGTGGCGATGATCGGTTTCCTGATTGCCGGTGTTCCGGCTGCAGTCCTGCTGGGTTTTGCCACCTTTTTCCTGTCGATGATTCCAATCGGGCCGCCGTTGATCTGGGGGGGCGCCGCCGCCTGGCTTTACAGTCAGGGGCTGACCGGCTGGGCGATTTTCATGGTCCTTTACGGCCTGTTCATCATCAGCAGTATCGACAACTTTGTAAAACCCGTCCTGATGGCGCGCGGCGCCGGCATTTCGATTTTGCTGATCGCGCTCGGCGTGCTTGGTGGGGTGCTGGTCTTCGGCTTCATCGGCATTTTTCTCGGGCCGGTACTGCTGGCGCTCGGCCATATGCTGTTTGGCCGCTGGACGCGTGAGGACATTTCCGCATGATCGAAACCGACCAACTTTTTGCTCCGCAGGCCGATTCTCCCCGTGCCGCGGTCGACCGCATCATTGCCCCGAATTCGAAATCGGCTCAGGAAGAGGCGCTGGAACGGGCGCTCCGTCCCAAGCGGCTGGCTGATTACACCGGCCAGGTCAAGATTCGCGAGCAACTGGAAATCTTCATCCAGGCAGCCAAGAATCGCAGCGAATCGCTCGACCATGTGTTGCTTTTCGGGCCGCCAGGTCTGGGCAAGACGACTTTGGCCCATATTGTGGCGGCGGAGATGGGCGTCAACCTGCGCCAGACTTCCGGCCCGGTGCTCGAACGAGCCGGCGACCTCGCCGCCATCCTGACCAATCTCGAACCGCACGATGTACTGTTTATCGACGAAATTCACCGTCTTTCACCGGTCGTTGAAGAAATTCTCTACCCGGCGCTGGAGGATTTCCAGATCGACATCATGATCGGCGAAGGCCCGGCGGCACGCTCGGTCAAGCTTGATCTGCCACCGTTCACGCTGGTCGGTGCGACGACCCGGGCCGGCATGCTGACCAATCCGCTGCGCGACCGTTTCGGTATCGTCGCCCGGCTTGAGTTTTACAACGCCGATGAACTGAAAAGTATCGTCAGTCGTTCCGCCTCCCTGCTTAATGCGCCGATCGACCCGGAAGGCTCGCTCGAAATCGCCAAACGTTCGCGTGGCACGCCGCGTATCGCCAACCGCTTGTTGCGTCGGGTGCGCGATTACGCCGAGGTCAAGGCCGATGGCAACATTACCCGCCAGGTCGCCGATGCCGCGTTGCATATGCTTGACGTTGACCCTGCCGGGCTTGACCTGATGGATCGCAAACTGCTCTCGGCGGTGATCGATAAATTCGGCGGCGGACCGGTCGGAGTCGACAATCTGGCGGCTGCGATTGGCGAAGCTCGCGACACGATCGAAGATGTCCTGGAGCCCTACCTGATCCAGCAAGGCTATCTGCAACGGACCTTGCGCGGCCGGATTGCCACGCCGGCCATTTATCGCCATCTTGGCTTGCCGGTGCCAAATTCGCCGGAAACCTTGCCGGAAAACTGAGTTTTGGCGCGGTCGACCGCGCCAAATGCGGCAAGAAACAGATCGTTACAAAATATTGTTGCGGCGCAAGGTAAAATCGCGGGATGAAATACGAGCCCAAGCCCAACGCCTTCTCGATCCCCGTTCGTGTCTATTACGAAGATACCGACGCCGGCGGCGTGGTTTACTACGCCAATTACCTCCGCTTCTTCGAGCGTTGCCGTACGGAATGGATGCGTTTTGCCGGCCACGACCAATCGGCGCTGGCTGCCGAAGCCGGTATTGGTTTCGTGGCGCGCAAGGCGAGTTGCGAATATCTCAAGCCGGCAAGGCTCGACGACGAACTGACTGTTGGTCTGGAAGTCGAAAAACTCACCCGTGTCCGCGTCGTCTTCCGTCAGCACGTCCGCCGTGGCGACGTTGAACTGGTCACCGGCACCGTCGAAATCGCCTGCGTCAACATGGCCACCATGACGCCGGCGGCCATCCCCGATTTTCTGCATCAAAAACTGGAAGCGCTGAAATGAACGTCACCCAGGATATGTCCATCCTCCACCTGATTCTCCAGGCCAGCGCGGTCGTCCAGGCCGTCATGGCCCTGCTCGCCGGCGTTTCCTTCATGTCCTGGTACTACATCTCGATGAAGTGGTTCACCGTGCGCCTGGCGCGCACCAAGACCGAGACTTTCGAGCGTGATTTCTGGTCCGGCGGCGATCTGAACAACCTCTACAACAGCGCGGTCAACGACCGCCACCATGCCGGCTCGATGGAGCGCATCTTCGAAGCCGGTTTCCGCGAATTCACCAAGCTCAAGGGCCAGAAGAACCTCGACCCGAAAGACATCGTCGACGGTTCGCGCCGTGCCATGCGCGCCACCTACCAGCGCGAAATGGATGCACTCGAATCGCATCTCGCCTTCCTCGCGTCGGTCGGTTCGGTGTCGCCGTATGTCGGCCTGTTCGGTACGGTGTGGGGCATCATGCACGCCTTCCGCGGCCTTTCGAATGTCGGCCAGGCCACGCTGGCCTCGGTTGCGCCGGGTATTGCCGAAGCGCTGGTCGCCACCGCCATCGGCTTGTTCGCCGCCATTCCGGCCGTGCTCGCCTACAACCGTTTCTCGCACGACATCGACCGCCTGGCTGTGCGCTACGAGTCGTTCATGGAAGAATTCTCCAACATCCTTCAGCGGCAGATGCGTTAAGCCATGCGCCAGCGTCGCCTGAAAGCTGAAATCAACGTCGTTCCCTACATCGACGTCATGCTGGTGCTGCTCGTCATCTTCATGGTGGCAGCGCCGATGATGACGACGTCGAGTATCGATGTGCCGACCGTCGGCAAGGCCAATACCGCACCAACGGCACCGCTCGAGGTTGCGATCAAGGCCGACCAGACCTTGACGCTGACTGACCGGGCTGGAAATGGCAAGGAAATCCGCGTCGACCGCAAGGAACTACCGGGCATGATCCGCGCTGCGCAGGACAAGAATCCCGAGCAGCCGGTATTGATCGCCGGTGACAAGAACGTGAAGTACGAAGCCGTTCTTTCGGTGATGGATGAATTGCAGCGTGCCCAGGTCAAGCGCGTTGGCCTGGTTGTTCAGACAACTGGCAAATGATCCTCGATCGTCCCGAAGAGCCCGGTAAAAAGTACGCACTGGCGTTCACCATCGCGGTGCACGTCGGTCTGGTGCTGGCGCTCTTTCTTGGTGTGCAGTGGAAGCGCAGCCCGCCCGAGGTGATGGAGGTCGAACTGTGGTCGGCCAAACCGGCGCCGGCGACTTTTGTCCCGCCGCCGCCCCCGCCGGAACCCGAGGTGAAACCCGAGCCGAAGCCGTTGCCCAAGGTCGAGCCCAAGCCAGAGCCACCGCCGCCGAAAAAACCGGATATCGCGGTCAAGGAAGAAAAGAAGAAACCTGAGCCGAAGAAGCCGGAACCCAAGCCCGAGCCACCGAAGCCGGAACCGCCGAAAAAGCCTGAGCCGAAACCCGAGCCGCCCAAGAAACCGGAGCCGAAGAAGCCCGAGGCACCGAAGTTTGACTTCGACAAGGAACTGGCCAAGGAAACCTCGCAGCTCAAATCTGCGACCCGCAGCGCCACGGACAGCCAGCGGATGTCGAATGCTGCCGCGGCTGAAGCCGAGCAGCGCGCCTCATCGAACAAGCGCGGGCTGGCCGATTACGCCACCAAGATTCGCGTCAAAATTCGGGGGAACATCGTTCTGCCTCCCAGTATTCAGGGGAATCCGGAAGCCATCTTTGCCGTCGATCAGTTGCCATCCGGCGAGGTTCTGGCCATCAAGCTCAAGCGTTCGAGCGGCAATCCGGGTCTGGATGCAGCAATCGAACGAGCCATCCTCAAGTCTTCGCCCTTGCCCAAGCCCGATGATGCGGCGCTTTTCCAGCGTACGCTGGAAATAAAATACAAGCCGTTTGAAGAGTAAAATCGCGTAAAACCTATTGAAAATGAACGCAATGTACACAATTTCACGCCGTCTCTTCCTGGCCCTCGCGCTCTCCATGACCGGACTGGCTCAGGCTCAGTTGTCGATCGAGATCAGCGGTGCCGGTGCCAATCGCCTGCCGATTGCGATTGCCGATTTTACCGGTGATGGCACGGCGTCACGCATCATCACCGCAACGGTTCGTTCGGATCTTGAGCGCAGTGGCCTGTTCAAATTGATCGATCCGGCCAATGCCGTGCTCGATGAAAATTCCCCGATCAATTACGGCGAATGGAAAGGCCGTGGTGCCGATTCTCTGGCTGCCGGTCGTCTGGCACAAAGCCCGGATGGCCGGATGGAAGCCCGTTTCCGGGTCTATGACACACAAAAGGGTGTGACGCTGGGTGGTGCGGTCTACGTCACCAGCAACCAGCAATTGCGTGCCGCCGGTCACCGTATCGCCGATTACATCTATGAAAAACTGACCGGCGAGAAGGGTGTTTTCTCGACCCGGATCGCCTATGTCGTCAAGGCTCGCGGTCAGTTCCTGTTGCAGATCGCCGATGCCGACGGCCAGGGTGCCGCGACCGCGCTGACCTCGACCGAGCCGATCATTTCGCCGGCCTGGTCGCCGGATGGCGGACGTCTGGCTTATGTCTCCTTCGAAAAGAAGAAGCCGGTCATCTACGTTCATTCGCTGGCTTCCGGGCAGCGCCAGATCGTCGCCAATTTCAAGGGTTCCAATTCGGCACCGGCCTGGTCGCCGGATGGTCGCCGGCTGGCGGTCGTGCTTTCCAAGGATGGCAATTCGCAGATTTATGCCGTCAATGCCGATGGCAGTGGCGTCCAGCGTCTGAGCCAGTCGGGCGGCATCGATACCGAACCGCGCTACTCGCCGGATGGCGGCACAATCTATTTCACGTCCGATCGGGGCGGCAGCCCGCAGATTTACCAGATCGGCGCCAATGGCGGTGATGCCCGCCGGGTCAGTTTCGAAGGCAATTACAATGTCTCGCCGCGTCCCTCGCCGGATGGCAAGAGCCTGGCTTTCATTACCCGCCGCGAAGGTCGTTTCCAGCTCGCCGTGATGGATCTGGCCAGCCGTCAGGTGCAGGTGCTGACCGACTCGCACAAGGACGAATCCCCCAGTTTTGCCCCTAATAGCCGCATGATCCTGATCGCCACTGAAGTTGGCGGGCGCGGCATCCTATCGGCTGTCTCCAGCGATGGCAGGATCAAACAACGCCTTTCGGTCGCCGCGGGTGATGTACGTGAGCCGGCCTGGGGCCCTTTCTTTCAATAATCCTCACCAAATTCCCCGGAGAACACCATGAAAAAACTGCTTATTCCCGCCCTGCTGTCCGCCTTGATCGTCGGTTGCAGCTCTACCCCGATTCCTGACGACAATGGCGGTGCGCCGGTCGAGTCCCGTACCGGTGGCAGCAATACCGGTGTTGCTCCGGTGGTTGCCGGTGGCCTTGATTCCCGTGGTCTGCCGCGCGAACTGACCGATCCGAAGAGCACGCTTGCCCAGCGCAGCATCTATTTCGACCTCGACAGCTACGAAGTCAAGGGTGAATACAAGGATCTGGTTGCCGCACACGCCAAGTACCTCGTTGCCAATCGTGGTTTCAAGGTGCTGCTGCAAGGCAATACCGACGAACGCGGCAGCCGCGAATACAACCTGTCGCTCGGCCAGAAACGGGCCGATGCAGTCAAGCGTTCGCTGACCCTGCTCGGCGCTCGTGAAGATCAGGTGGAATCGGTCAGCCTCGGTGAAGAAAAGCCGAAGAACGACGGTCATGATGACTCGGCCTGGGCGGAAAACCGTCGCGCCGACATTCTCTACCGTGCAGCTGACGGTCGCGGCGAGTTCTGATCATGCGCCCGGTTCGAATCGCCCTCCTGATTGCCGCACTCGGCACGGCCCAAGCGCAGGCCGGTGTATTTGACGACGATGAAGCACGTCGTCAGATTACCGATCTGAAAATCAAGACGGAGGCGCGCTTCGACCAGCAAGCCAAGGGCCAGCTGGATCTGGCAGGCCAGATCCAGCGCCAGGCCGAAGAAATTGCCCGCTTGCGCGGTCAATTGGAAACACTGAATTACGAGTTGGAAACTGCCAAGAAGCGGCAGCAGGATTTTTACCTCGATCTCGATACCCGTTTGCGCAAGTTCGAGGCTCCGGGTAGCGCCAATGCCACGGTCGACCCCGCTGCCGGCGGAAATCCGGTGAAAGCCGATCCGGCACGCGAGGGGCAGGAATACGAAGCCGCCTTGAACCAGTTCAAAGCGGCCAAGTACAAGGAGGCCGCTGTGGCCTTCGCTGGCTTCGTCCAGAAATACCCGGATAGTTCGCTGGCGCCGAATGCCCAGTACTGGCTCGGCAATGCCTGGTACGCCCAGCGCGATTGCAAGCGTGCGATCGAAGCGCAAACGCTGGTCACGACCAAATACGCGGATTCGCCGAAGGCGCCCGATGCCTGGCTGGCGATTGCCACCTGCCAGCAGGAGCTGGGTAATCCGGCCGGCGCCAAGCGCTCGCTGGAGACGGTGCTCGGCAAATATCCCAACACACCGGCAGCCGAGTCGGCCCAGCAACGTTTGAAGAAGAAATAATTGGCTTTACGTCTGACTGAAATTTTCTTCTCCCTGCAGGGAGAAGCTGCACGCGCCGGCCTGCCGACCGTCTTTGTCCGCCTGACCGGTTGTCCCTTGCGTTGTGTCTGGTGCGATACCGAATACAGCTTTACCGGCGGTGAGCCGGCAACGATAGCCTCGGTGTTGGCCGAGGTCGCCAAATACCCCGCACGCCAGGTTTGTGTCACCGGCGGTGAGCCGCTGTCGCAGAAAGAATGCCTGCCTTTGCTGACCGCCTTGTGCGATGCCGGCTACGACGTTTCCCTCGAAACTTCCGGCGCACTTGACGTTGCTGCGGTCGACCCGCGTGTGGCGCGGATTATGGATTTAAAGGCACCGGATTCCGGCGAATCGGCGCGCAATCGTTGGGAAAATCTCGACGTGCTGACGGCACGTGACGAAATCAAGATCGTCATTGCTTCGCGCGGTGATTACGAGTGGGCGCGCGATGTATTGCGCCAGCGCAACCTGGCGCAATGTTGTCAGGTTCTGTTCTCTCCGGCCCAGGGGCGTGTCGAGCCACGGATGCTGGCTGAATGGATACTCGAAGACGGTCTCGATGTGCGCTTTCAGATGCAGTTGCACAAAGTGCTTTGGGGTAACATGAAGGGCAAATAACGGACGGAGACTTCCATGACCAGCAATCGCCGCCAGTTTTCCCGGATTCATTTCCAGACCGAAGCAAGGCTTTATCTGCCGGCGGGTGAAGCTTCAGTCGAGGTGCTTGATCTATCGCTGAATGGTGCGCTGATTCAGCCAGAAGTCGATTTCTATGCCAAAGTTGGAACCAAGGGCGCGCTAAAAATACGTCTCGACGAGATGGGAACGACGATCAGCATGGAAGTAGCTATCGTGCACCATCAGGGCCAGGTCTATGGGCTCGCCTGTCGTGAGATCGATCTCGATAGCATCACCCATCTGCGACGACTGGTTGAGTTCAATATGGGCGATGAAATGCTGCTCGAACGCGAGCTGGCGTTGCTGATCAAACCTTAGTCTCGATTTTCGGGGGCTTCCCCGCCGTTTTACAAATTTCATCGTGCTTTCTATTGTCAGACAATAGACCATGTGAGCATAATGGAATTTATGTCGAGACGACTGTCGCAGAAGGGTTTGCGGGGGAATGATGACGAATGTGGTTTCTGCCAGCAGGATGGCATCGTGCCTGAAGCACCGTTTTTCCCGGTGGACGAACAGGCATGGTTGCTGACTCCCCATCTTTTTTCCCTTGTTGTGCCGGTGAGAACCTGATCGACTCGGACCTGTGCCTCCCCGAACTATTCGAAATACAGCACGCCATTCTTGAAAATGCCGGCCATTCGATCATTGCGACGGATGCCGAAGGGACCATTCTCTACTTCAACCGGGCCGCCCAGAAAATGCTCGGTTACAGTTGGGCCGAGGTGGTCGGCCGCGCCACTCCAGGGCTGTTTCATGAACTGGATGAGGTTGCCCGTCGGGCACAGACCCTGTCACTTGAATTGCAGCGCCCGGTAGCACCCGGTTTCGAGGCTTTTGTCGCGCGTCTGACCATCACCAGCACCGATGAGCAGGATTGGACATACCGCCGCAAGGATGGCTCGACACTGCCCGTCCGCTTGTCGGTTACAGCCTTGTGCGATCCGCACGGGACAATCAACGGCTATCTTGGGATCGCTTCGGATATCAGCGAACGACGTCGCCTGGAGCAGGAACTGCGCGTTGCTGCCGTCGCCTTCGAGTCCCAGGCGGCGATCATGGTAACCGACCCGGCCCAGCGCATCCTGCGGGTCAACCAGGCTTTTGTCCGGCTGACCGGGTATTCGGCCGACGAGGCGATTGGCCAGAAGCCGAGCCTGTTGCAGTCCGGTCGGCAGGACAAGGCTTTCTACCAGGCGATGTGGCAATGTCTCCTGTCGCACGGGCATTGGGAAGGAGAAATCTGGAATCGGCGCAAGTCCGGCGAGATTTATCCTGAATGGCTGACGATCAGTGCCGTCAAGGATGATCACGGGGCGCTGACCCATTACGTCAGTACCTTTTCGGATATCAGCAATTTGAAGGTTGCCGAGTCGGAAATCCACAGTCTGGCCTTCTACGATCCGTTGACCGCGCTACCCAACCGGCGCTTGCTGCTTAATCGGTTGGCCAAGGCGCAGGCGGCGAGCAATCGCAGTGCGCAATATGGCGCCTTGCTGATGATCGATCTGGATAATTTCAAGACGCTGAACGATACCCTCGGTCACGACATGGGTGACCGGTTGCTGGTCGAAGTGGCCAGCCGCCTGACTTTCCGGATTCGTGAAGGCGATACGGCGGCCAGGCTTGGTGGCGACGAGTTTGTCGTGATGCTCGAAGATCTTGGTGAGGATGCCGAAGCGGCGGGGGTCCAGGCCGAAGTCATCGCCGAGAAAATTCGGCTGGAACTGGCCAGACCCTATGTCATGCTCGGCGATGGCGAGTATTTTCACAGCGCCAGCTTTGGCATCAGCCTGTTCTGCGGTCACGATAAAACCACCGAGGCCATTCTCAAGCAGGCCGATATTGCGCTCTACAAATCGAAGGATGCCGGACGAAATACCATTCGCTTCTTCGATAACGAGATGCAGACGGCACTCGATATCCGGGCCGGACTTGAGGCTGGTTTGCGTCAAGCCTTGTCGCGCAATGAATTCCGTCTTTTCGTCCAGCCTCAGGTCGATGGTGCTCGGCAAGCAATCGGTGCCGAGACGCTGTTGCGCTGGCAACCACCCGGCAAGCCGATGGTCGCACCGGGCGACTTCATTCCGCTGGCCGAAGAAACCGGCCTGATTGTTCCGATCGGCTTGTGGGTGCTCGACATGGTGTGCGCCCGTTTGCGGCGCTGGGCCGATAATCCGAAAACGGCGGCGCTTTATCTGGCTGTCAATGTCAGCGCCCGCCAGTTCCGTCAGCCTGATTTTGTCGAACAGGTCAAAGCGGCATTGGCCAGGAACGGGGCCGACCCACAGCGCCTGAAACTCGAACTGACGGAAAGCCTGCTGCTCGACAACGTCGATGGGGTGGTTGTCAAAATGCAGGCGCTGCGCGCCATCGGCGTGCGCTTTTCACTGGATGACTTTGGAACCGGTTACGCCTCGCTGTCTTACCTCAAGCGTTTTCCTTTCGAACAGCTCAAGGTCGATCGTTCTTTCATCCGTGACATCACGGTCGACCCCGACGATGCCGCGATTGTCCGGGCAATTATTGCCATGGGCAGTACCTTGCGGCTGAATGTGGTGGCCGAAGGGGTTGAGGCCGATGAGCAGCACGCCTATCTGGTTGAGCACGGTTGTCAGGTATTTCAGGGTTATCTCTTCGGTCGTCCGATGCCTTTCGAGGACTTCGAAGCCAGTCTTTGAAGCGATTCGGCAATTGCTGCGGTCGACCGTCGAATTGGCAAAATATTGCGCAGGAACAAGCAGATACGGGTTCAAAGCAGGCGCTGTTTCAGGTATATTCGCGCCCCATGATGAAGCCTGCTGTCGTTCTCCTTTCCGGTGGTCTCGATTCCGCCACCTGCCTCGCCCTCGCCCGTAGCCAGGGTTTCGATTGTTATTGCCTGTCTTTCGACTATGGCCAGCGCCACAATGCCGAACTGGCGGCGGCCGACCGTGTCGTCAAGGCGCTCGGTGCGGCCGAGCATCGGGTGATCAATTTCGGCCTGGCCCAGTTCGGTGGTTCAGCGCTGACCGATACCAGCATCGCAGTGCCAACCGGCGGCGTCATGCCCGGTATTCCGGTCACTTATGTGCCGGCCCGCAACACCATCATGCTCTCGCTGGCGCTTGCCTGGGCCGAAGTGCTGGGCAGTCGCGACATTTTTGTCGGGGTCAATGCGGTCGACTATTCCGGTTATCCCGATTGCCGCCCAGAGTACATCGCGGCATTTGAAACCATGGCCAACCTGGCGACGCGAGCCGGTGTCGAAGGTGTCAAATTAAGCATTCATGCGCCGCTGATTGCGTTGTCCAAGGCCGAGATCATCCGTACCGGCATGCAGCTGGGGGTCGATTACAGTCTCACCGTTTCCTGCTACCAGGCCGATACGCAGGGTCATGCCTGCGGCCAGTGCGATTCCTGCCGCCTGCGGGCCGAAGGCTTTGCCGCGGCCGGCGTGCCTGATCCAACGCCTTACGCAGCCGCCTGAGCATGGAGGCCAATAGCGCAGTGGCGACCATTCTCTGGCTCGCATTTGCCGTTGCCTTCGTTTTTGGTGCGATTGGCCAGAAAACGCATTTCTGCACGATGGGCGCGGTATCCGATATCGTCAATATGGGCGACTGGAGCCGGATGAGGATGTGGTTGCTGGCCATTGGCGTGGCGATTCTGGGGGCCGGCGCCTTGCACGCCAGCGGCCAGATCGATCTCGGCAAGTCGATTTACCGGACCCCCGCATTTACCTGGCTCTCGTACATCGTCGGTGGCAGCTGTTTTGGCGTCGGCATGGTGCTCGCCTCGGGCTGCGGTTCGAAGACGCTGATCCGGATCGGCAGCGGCAATCTCAAGTCGGTGGTTGTCTTCATCGTGCTCGGTTTGGTGGCTTACATGACGATGCGCGGTGTGCTGGGCGTGTTTCGCGTCAATGTGCTGGAAAAAGCGGCCATGACCTTTCCCGGTGGCCAGGATGTTCCGGCACTGCTGGTTGCCGCCGGCATCGAGCCGAAAACGGCGTTCATGCTGGCCGTTTTTGGCATCGGCGGCGGGTTGACCGCGGCAGCGCTGCTCAAGCGTGATTTCTGGACATTCGACAATCTGCTCGGTGGTCTGGGTACCGGCCTGGCCGTGGTCGCTGCCTGGTACGTCAGTGGCCACCTCGGTTTTCTGGCAGAACACCCGGAAACGCTGGAAGAGGCTTTCATCGCGACCAACAGCGGGCGCATGGAGTCGCTCAGTTTTGTCGCGCCGGCTGCTTTCTCGCTCGATTTGCTGATGCTCTGGTCGGACACCAGCCGCAAGGTGACCTTTGCCATTGCTACCGCTCTCGGCGTTATTGCGGGCTCTTTCGCCTGGACATTGCTGACGCGCAATTTCCGTTGGGAAGGCTTTGTCAGCGTTGAAGACACGGCAAACCATCTGGTCGGCGCTGCGTTGATGGGCTTTGGCGGCGTGGTGGCCATGGGGTGTACGGTTGGCCAGGGCATTAGCGGGTTTTCAACGCTGGCGCTGGGTTCCATCGTCACTTTCCTGTCCATTGTTCTGGCTGCGGCCGGGATGCTGAAGTTCCAGTATTGGCGCTTGATGCGCGAGGATTGAGCGCCTGTTTTCCTGCCTCGGGCCGGTTTAGAATGCCGGAATAACCGATAAATGGAGGAGAACCCATGGCCAAGGCCCAATTTTGCTGGCAAGACCCGTTACTGCTTGATGCGCAGCTGACGTCCGAAGAGCGCATGATCCGCGACGCGGCGCGCGATTATTGCCAGGAGCGGCTGATGCCGCGCGTTACTGAAGCCTTTCGCCACGAGAAGACCGATCCGGAGATTTTCCGTGAAATGGGCGCTCTTGGCCTGCTCGGCCCGACCATTCCGGCCGAGTACGGCGGCGCCGGCCTGAATTACGTCAGCTACGGCCTGGTTGCGCGTGAAGTCGAGCGTGTCGATTCGGGCTATCGCTCGATGATGAGCGTCCAATCCTCGCTGGTCATGGTGCCGATCCACGAATTCGGGACGGAAGCCCTGAAACGCAAATATCTGCCTGGCCTTGCCCGTGGCGAGTTGATCGGCTGCTTTGGCCTGACCGAGCCGAACCATGGCTCCGACCCCGGCAGCATGGAAAGCCGGGCGCGCAAGGTCGATGGCGGTTACCTGCTCAATGGCAGCAAAATGTGGATCACCAACGCGCCGATCGCCGATGTTTTTGTCGTCTGGGCCAAGAACGATGCCGGGATGATCCGCGGCTTCGTGCTCGAAAAAGGCATGCCCGGCCTGAGCGCGCCGGTCATCCACGGCAAGGTCGGTTTGCGTGCCTCGGTGACTGGTGAGATCGTCATGAACGATGTATTTGTCCCGGCTGAAAACGAGTTCCCGGAAGTGCGCGGTCTGAAAGGCCCGTTTACCTGCCTCGATTCGGCCCGTTACGGCATCGCCTGGGGCGCTTTGGGGGCCGCCGAGTTCTGCTGGCACATGGCCCGGCAATACACGCTTGATCGGCAGCAGTTCGGTCGGCCGCTGGCGGCCAATCAGTTGGTTCAGAAAAAGCTGGCCGACATGCAGACGGAAATCACGCTTGGCCTGCAAGGCTGCCTGCGCCTTGGCCGGATGAAGGATGAAGGCACGGCGTCGGTCGAAATCACGTCGATCATGAAGCGCAACTCCTGCGGCAAATCGCTCGATATTGCCCGCGTTGCGCGCGACATGCTGGGCGGGAACGGAATCAGCGACGAATTCGGCATTGCCCGCCATCTGGTCAATCTGGAAGTGGTCAATACCTACGAGGGAACGCACGATGTCCATGCGCTGATCCTCGGCCGGGCCCAGACCGGCATCGCGGCTTTTTGATCCGCCGGGGGCGCTTCAGCCGCCCTCGTTTTCCTTCAGCTTCTCGATGACCAGCGGGAAGGCTGCCGAACCGAACAGCGCAACCGCCGAGACGATGAAGGCCAAGCCGGCCATCGGGTCATCGAGCACCGGATGGAGCCAGGAGCCGAGGCCAAACAGGCTGAACAGCCCGACCAGAGTACAGAGCAGACCGAGGCTGCCGAGGGCAATGAAGGAATAAGGGTAGCGGCGCATGACCGGGATTCTACGGTCTTCAGGGGCGGGGCGTGAACGGGCAGCCTGGACAGGCATGAAAAAGGCCGGCCCGGATTGCGCCGGCCGGCCTTGTTTCAACGCTCGAGGCGCTTACTGGATCTGCTGGATACCGGCCAGCGTCCAGCCACGGCTGCCATCGTGCGGCTTGGTCAGATGCCACATTTCGTCGAAGGCTTCGGTCGGGCCATTCTTTTCCTCGCGGATCAGGCCGTGGAAACGGACGCTGACGACGTAACGACCAGCTTCTTCAGCCACGTCGAGGACTTCGGCGTTGAGCTGGACGACATCGGTTTCCTGCTTGGCGGTACCCCGCTCGGCCATGGCCAGCTTGATTTCACCGAACATTTCTGGCGAAGTGAATTCGCGGATATCGTCCAGATTGCCGGAGTCGTTGGCGGCCTGCAGGCGGATGAAGTTGACCTTGGCATTGCGCACGAAACCATCGACATCGAAGTCGGCCGGGATCGAGCCAGTGGTTGTGGCTGCTGCTGCGGCGGCAACTGGTGCAGCGCTGCCGCCGGCCGGGAATTCAGGCTGGATCGGTGCATTGCGGTTGAAGTCGGGATTGCCACCGGCGTATTGCATGCCGTTTGACGCGCCTTGTTGGGCCGCGGCCTTCTTGCGCATGAAGTAACCGATCGCCATCACGGCAACCATGACCAGCAGGCCGATCATCATCATGTTGGCCAGGCCTTCACCAAAGCCGAAGTGCGAAGCCAGTGCGGCCAGACCAAGACCGGCGGCCAGGCCGGCCAGCGGTCCCATCCAGGAACGTTTGGGCTGGGCTTGCGGCGCTGCAGCCGGTGCAGCATGTTGCTGCTGGGCGGGAGCGGCATTGGTTGCCTTGTTCGGGGCGACCGACTGGCGTTGCATGCCGGATGAACTGCCACCGCCGAGGCGCTTGGCTTCGGCATCGCCGATATTCAGCGTGAAGCCGAGTACAACGGCTGCGACCATCAAAGCAAAAGATTTCATGTTTGTCTCCATCGAGGTAAGTATTGCGAGGTGCAGGATAACCGCAAACCAGCCCCGAAAAAATATGATTTATTTGTGATGTTCAATCGAAAAAACCGAAGTATTTCAGGAGAACAGGGCGGCCGTTGCCTTGGGGTTGGAGGCGAAGTAGAAGTGGACATAGGAAGCGGTCAGCCGTTCCCGGCGGTAGATCGCCTCGCCTTCCCGGCCATCCTGCGTCTGGGCACGGACGATGGGCGTCAGCGGGGTCTCGCTCTTCGAGTAATGGAAGGTGTGGCCCTGCAGGCGGCCTTCCGGCAGGTCGGCGAACTGCATGCCGAGCGCTGTCAGGCGTTTCTGCATCACCGAGATGCCGGGCAACAGACCGGCGAAGGCGTGCGTTGTGCCGGCCTTGTCGGTGACCTGCTCGAACAGGCTCATCATGCCGCCGCACTCGGCGAGCAAGGGCTTGCCGGCCGCGACGTGGGCGCGCAGCGCGGTCCATAGGGGCTGGTTGGCCGACAGCGCCGGGGCGTGCAGTTCCGGGTAACCGCCGGGCAGCCAGACGGCATCGCAGGCCGGCAGCGGCTCGCCGGCGACCGGCGAGAAAAAGCGCAGTTCGGCGCCGAGGTCGGCCAGGGTTTCCAGATTGGCTGGATAAATGAAGCCGTAGGCGGCATCTCGGGCAATGGCGATGCGCTTGCCGGCGAGCAGCGGTTCGATCGTCGGGGGCGACGCGTCAGCAAAAACGACCGGTGGCGGCAGGTCGACTGCGCCCCGCAGGACCCCCCCTTGGGGGGAGGCACTGGCGGCCAGCGCATCGGCCAGGCGGTCGAGGCGTTCCTCGATATCGTCGATTTCGGCCGCCTGCAGCAGGCCGAGGTGGCGTTCCGGCAGCACCGCATCCGGGTTGCGCGGCAGGGCGCCGAACCAGCCCATGCCGGCTGGCAGGCTATCGCGGGCCATCGTGGCGTGGCGTTCGCTGCCGACCCGGTTGGCCAACACGCCGGCAAAGGGCAGGCCGGGGCGGTAGGTGGCGAGGCCGTGGGCGACGGCACCAAAAGTCTGGGCCATTGCCCCGGCGTCGATCATCGCCATCACTGGGATGTTGAAGCGGCAGGCGATGTCGGCTGCCGAGGGCGTGCCATCGAACAGCCCCATGACGCCTTCGACCAGGATCAGGTCGGAATCCTGCGCTGCCCGGCTCAGCCGCCAGCGGGCATCTTCTTCGCCGCACATGCCGAGATCGAGGTTCTGGCACGGTCGACCGCTGGCTACGGCATGAATCTGCGGATCGAGAAAATCCGGGCCGCACTTAAATACGGTGACGCGCCGGCCTTGCCGGGCATGCAGCCGGGCCAGCGCGGCGGTGACGGTGGTCTTGCCTTGGCCGGAAGATGGGGCGGCAATCAGCAGGGCGGGACAGGCAGTCATTTTTCTTCCTTGGCGGCGGGTTCGATCAGGACCAGTTTGCCGGTTTTCGGGTCGCGAAACACTTCGCCGATGCGGTCGTAGCCGCTGCCGTTCTGCGTGATGCCGCTGACCGGGCGTTCGATCTGCTGGCCTTTTTCGACCGGTTTTGGCGCCTTCAGCGCACTTTGCGTACCGGCCGCCAGCGCGGCGAGCAGGCCGCAGGCGAAAACCAGCATGACGTCGACCAGATTGACCAGGCTGGCGCGCGGGTCTTCGTCGTGATCGTCGAAGCGGGCATCGAGCTTGGAATAGAGGCGCAGGCGTTTGCGCGGCTGAATTTCGCTCATTCCATGCGCTCCAGCACTTCCTCGTACCAACGGCGGCGCAGCTTGCCGATCACCAGGCCGCCGATGCCGGCGACCAGGCCGAGGACGGTGGCATCGAAGGCGACGGTGACGGCACTGGCCAGCTGGGCCGGATCACCTTTGCCGAGTGCTGCAAGGCCGGGTCCGAGCGGGATGATGGTGGCCATCAGGCCGAGCATGGGCGGGATACGGGCGAGCAGGTCGGCGCGTTCCAGCCGGTGGCGGGCGATTGCCTGAACACGATCGACATTGCCGCTGGCCTGCAGTTTGGCAAGGCCGGAGAAACGCTCGCCGACGGCAATGCCGGCTTCGATCAGGGCGATGGCACAGGCCAGCATCAGGGCGGCGAGAGCCGGGGTGAGCAGCCAGGTGACGGCATCGTGCAGCCAGGCGAAGGAAAGTGGATCGTTCATTGAAAACTCCTGGAATTAAGCGCTGCGGCGGCCCAGCCACAAGCCGGTCGTGAACAGCGCAAGACTGGCGGCAAGCAGGCCGAGCAGGTTGAGGGTGCGGCCGACCAGATCGGCCGCCGGCAGTTCGGATTCGTTCAGTTCGTAGTAGCGCGGTGCGGCGGCGGGGGCTTCGGCTGCCGGTTCGGTTTTTGCCGTTTTTGCGGTGTCGACCGCCGGATTGCCGTTCGTTGCCGGGGTGACGGCGCCAGCCGGGGCTGTTGCCACCACTTCGCCGCGTGCCTTGGCCAGCGTCACGCCGAGCGCCTGTGCCTCGGCCGCATCGAGCTGCGGTGCCAGCCATTGCCACATCGGGTGATTGGGCGCGGTGTGACCGCTGCCGGGCAGGCCGTTCTTGGTGACCAATCTGGCCAGTTCGCCGCCCATCTGCTTGATGGTGGCGGCATCAGTTTTCCAGAAACCCTTTTCGGCGGCGACCATGAAAATCGCCAGCATATGTGCCTTGACGTGGGCGTTCTGGCCCTGGCCGAGGAATTTCGGCAGGCCGAGCTTCTGTGCATCGTCGAAATAGACGGCTTTCACTTCCTCCCAAGCCCAGTTCTTGACCAGATCGGGGCGTGTTACCTGCCAGCCCCACAGATTTTCGAGGAATTCGGTACCCATTGTCCGCGCCCCGGCGTAACCGTGTTCCATCAGCGGCTTCAGCCAGGCCGGGTTGAGGAAGCGGCCGCGCAGTTCGCCGAGCAGTGCCGTGGTCAGCGGCTCGACATCGGCCCGGCCGGGTTCGGCGTGTTGCAGGATCAGCGCTTCTGGCGGCTGGCCGGTACGGCCCTCGATGGCCAGCGACAGGCCGCCCAGGTAATCGAAGGCGTCGTTGTTGTCGAGCAGGCCGTAAAGGTTGCTGGCCCGGCCGTGGTAGGTCCGCTTGATGCCGTCGAGGGCGGTGTCGAAGGCGGCATGGGCGGCTTCGCCGCTGTCGTCGAGGCCGTAGGCGTGACCCATGCGGTTGCGGTAGGCACGGCCGATTTCGTCGCGTTCGCGCCAGGCGCCGGAGCGTTCGGTCAGCCGGTTGACGCCGGTGCCATAGGCGCCCGGGGCATCGCCGAAAATGCGCTGGGCGGCGGCATGGCCGGCTTCCTTGGTCGGCAGGCCGGCTTGTTCCAGTGCCGCAACGCGGTTCAGCCATTCGCGGGCAACGCGGTTGTCGCTAACCGCTTCTTTGCCCCAGTGGACGGTGGGGAGCGGCGCGAGTGCGGCGGTGAGCGCATCCTTCAATTCCGGTCGTTGTTCGAGCAGACGGCCGGCCGAGGCTGCGAGCGCCAGGCGGCCGGCACGGTCGATCAGGTTGTTGAGGTTGGGGTAAAGGTCGCGGAACAGGCCGGAAGTCGTGACGATGACGTCACGCCGCACGACGCCTGGCTTGAGGCGAACGTCGGTGACGATGCCGCGGGCGTTCCACACTGGTTCGGCGCCCATCATGGCCAGCGCGAAAGCGACCATCACCCCTTCGTCACGTACGGCGTCGGAGGCCCAGAGGATGATGCCTTCCGAGCCCTGGTCGTTCTTTCCAGCGCGGTCGACCGACTTCCGGGCCAGTTTTTCGCCGAGCTGGTAGCCGATTTTGGTCGGCAGGATATCGCCATCGACGGCGTGGAAATTGCGCCCGGTCGGCAGCGAGTCGGGCGAGCGCAGCGGGTCGTTGCCCTTGCCCGGTGGAATGTAGCGGCCATCCAGCCCGGCCAGCAGGCCGAGCATTTCGAGGCGGGGCGAATCGGCCAGCTTGCGGCTGATTTCCGGATCATCGATGCCGCCCTGCTTCATTGAGCCGAGCATCAGGTCAAGCGCCTTCTGGCTCCAGTTGCGGCCGAAAATGTGCAGGCCGTAGGGCATGAATTTTTCCTGCAGCTTGGTCAGGTAGTGGCCGACTTCGTGCGCCAGCAGGTCGTCGTCGGCCGCCTCGAAGCCAATGCCGCGCACCGCCAGCACGTCGGCCATCGAGGCTTCCAGTTCGGCCTTGAGGTTGAGCGCGACGACCTGCTCGCGCATGGTTCGGGCGGCTTGCGCCTTGAGCGATTCGGAGGAAGCGGCTTCGTAGCTTTCAACAATTTGGCGCAGGGCCAGCAACTGGTCGTAGAGCGGCGTTGCGGCGAGCGGTGGCGTCAGGTGGTCGACCATCACGGCCAGCCCGCGGCGCTTGGCCTGGGTGCCTTCGCCGACGCCATCGACGATGTAGGGGTAGATGCCGGGCAGATCGGCGGCGATCAGGCTTGGGTAGTCATCGGCGGCGAGGCCGACAGCCTTGCCGGGTAGGAATTCGTAGGTCGAATGGCGACCGACATGGACCACGGCATCGGCTTTGAAACGGTCGCGCAGCCAGTGGTAGAAGGCGAGGTACTGGTGCGGCGGCGTGACGCTGGTGTTGGCGTGCAGCAGTTCCTCGTCGACTTCCCAACCGCGTGGCGGTTGCGGGCCGATGAAGACGTTGCCGAAGGTCATGCCCGGCACCAGCAGCCGGCCGCCTTCGACCATCACCTTACCCGGCACGGTACCCCAGCCCTTGAGGCCTTCGATGCCGTAGCCGCTCAGGCGCCGGTTGAGCGGTGCTAGCGTCGCACAACGACGGGTGGATTTGTCGGCCAGGCAGGCGAGATAGCCGGCTTCCAGCGCTTTCAGGTCGCGGATTGCGACTTTGCGTTTCGGGTGATCGGCACCTTCGACCAGATGGTGCAGTTCCTTCAACACCGCATCGACTCGTTTGCGGCCGACCGTCTTTTCGTTGGCCTGTTCGGCTTCGAGCACTTCGGCCTGCAGGCGGCCGAGTGGACCGGCGGTCATTTCGCCCTGCACCCGGGCCGGCAGCGTCGCGAACCAGCGAGCGTAATCGGCGGTTTTGACCCCGTCGACCGCAGCACTCAATTCCTTCAGCGCAGTGCGGTCTTCCGGCAGATTGACGCCGTGCGCCATGATCCGGTCGAGCAGCGCTTCGGGCGATGCCGGCAGTTCGCCGACCGTGTAGCCAGCGGCTTTCAGCGCGTGCAGCATGTCGAACAGCGAGGCTGGCACGTCGAGGTTGTCGGCCCCGATGTTCTGTCGCCCCGGCGGATGGTTGTAATAGATCACCGCGACCCGTTTGTCGCGGTTGGCCTTGGCGCGCAGGTCGAGCCAGCGGCCGACACGGGCCGCCAGACGGTCGACTTCGGCGCCCAGTACGACCGGTGGCCGGCTTTCGATGCCGGTCAGCTTGTCCGGCCGCGCCGCGCCGAGCGCCGAGACGACGATGGGCTGGCCGATGCCCTGCAACTCGGGCAGGGCGACGCGATACTGCACCGAATCGGCCGGCAGGCCATCGGGCGACAAGCGCCACTGGGTCGCTGTCCGCTCGTTCAGGCGGATCGCCTTGAAGACCGGTACGTCGAGTTTCTTGAATGCTTCGCCGACCGCTTCGCGCCCTTCGGCCGCCCCGACGACGAAATCCTGCAGTACGACGAGGGCCGCCGCACGGGCCGGGGCGATCAGTTCAGGCAGTCGTTCGAGCGCTTCGCGCGAGGCGCCGCCCCAGCGCGTCAGCACCTGGACGCAGGCTTGGCCGTTGGCTTCGATCTGCCGACAGAGTGCGGCGGGCGGGCCGCCATCCATATTGGCCAGGTCGAGGACGACGACGGTCGGCTCGGCTTTGAGTCCGAGCTGGCTGGCGTTACCCCAGGCCGCGGTGTCGCTCAATTCCCGCTGGCCGACGCGCAGGCGCAGCGTCGGTTCCGGCTTGATTGCCGGTAAAGGCTGTTGTGGAGCGAGCAGGTGGGCGAACAGGGCCTGCGTGTTGTCGCTGCCGCCGGCTTGCCAGATTTGACGGGCGGCCAGCCAGTGGCGCGTGGTCGACTGCTTGCTTGCTGCGGTCAACGCTGATTCCGGTGGGTTTTCCAAGGCCAGCTGGCGCAGGGTTTCGGCTGGAAAGGCCGCCAGGGAGCCTTCGTTGTCGCGGCTCATCAGATTCAGGCTGGCTTCGCCGTTCATCGCCAGTACGGGCGTTTGTGGCCGTACGTGACGGCCCAGCGCGTCTTTCAGTCTACGGGCCGGGTCGCTGAAGACCGAAACGGCCAATATGCTGTCGGCCTTGCTTAGCCACAGACCAAGCTGTTTTTCGTCGGCCGCCATCAACTGGGCCGGCGTGCGCAACATGATGCGGTCACCCGGATGGCTGGCGAGATGGCGATGCGCCGCTTCGATTGCGGTGGGAGCGGCTCGTTCGGTGACCACGGCGAACAGGGTTGCGGCCTGCGCCGATACCATGCCGGCGGCACACAAAAGTGCCAGGGCATGGCGTTGCCAGCGGCAAGAAAAGCGTGTCATTGACGAGGTGTTTTCGGACGAGTGTGGCCGACTTACCAGTCGAGCCCCGGCATCGCCTTGATGCCTGCCTTGAAGGCGTGTTTCTCGTTGCCGATGTCGCTGACGGTATCGGCTGCATCGCGCAGAGCCTCGGGGGCGGCGCGGCCGGTGATGATGACGTGCTGCATCAACGGTCGGGCAAGCAGTTTGGCGATCACGCTGTCGAGATCGAGCCAGCCGTATTTGAAGGCGTAGGTCATTTCGTCGAGCACGACGAGGCCGATAGCCGGATTGTTCAAATGGCCGCAGGCGACTTCCCAGGCGGCTTGCGCGGCTTTGGCATCGCGTTCCTTGTCCTGGGTTTCCCAGGTGAAACCTTCGCCGCCGATATGCCAGGCGACATTGGCCTGCTGGCGGAAAAAGGCTTCTTCGCCGGTATCCGAACGACTCTTGACGAACTGCACGACACCCACTTTCAGACCGTGGCCGAGGGCGCGGGCGACGACGCCGAAAGCGGCCGACGATTTGCCCTTGCCGTTGCCGGTGTTGATCAGCAATACGCCGCGCTCTTCCTGGGCGCCGGCGATCTTTTCATCGACCACGGCTTTCTTTTTCTGCATGCGTTCTTCGTGGGTCACAGCCATGGGTCTTACTCCGGAATGAAACAGCGATGGCCGCGGTCTTCGAGCTGACGCAGGCCATAGCCATAAAGTTGGGACAGCTTTTCTGCCGTCAGGATGGTGTCGACCGTGCCAAGCTCGGTGCGGCCATCGCCATGCACCAGCAAGGCGCGATCACAGAAGCGATGCGCCAGTGCCGGGTCGTGCAGCACCATGATGACGCCCGCCCCATCGTTGCGTGCGGTCTCCGCAAACAGTTCGAGGACAGCCATCTGGTGATTGAGGTCGAGGTGCGAGAGCGGCTCGTCGAGCAGGTACAGCGGTGCTGCCTGGGTGAGTAGCGTGGCAATCGCCAGGCGCTGGCGTTCGCCACCTGACAAGGTATGAATCTGGCGGGTTTCCATGCCATCGAGGCCGACCGATTTCAGTGCAGCACGGGCGATTTCGGCATCCTGCCGGCTTTCCCAGGCCCAGCGGCCAAGGTGCGGGTGGCGGCCGGTCAGGGTTGTTTCCAGAACCGTCGAGCCAAACGGGTCGGACTGGAACTGGCCAAGCCAGGCCCGACGCAGGGCGGCCTGGTGCGGCGGGGTCAGCGCAAGGTCTTCGGCATCGAGCATCACCACGCCGGCACTACTTGGACGCAAGCCGGCCAGTGTCGACAGCAAGGTCGACTTACCGGCACCATTGCGCCCCAGGATGGCCAGCCGTTCGCCGGCGTGCAGGCTCAGGTCGAGCCGGTCGATGACTCGTTTGCCACCGACGTCGACGGCCAATTGGCGTGTTTCGAGCAGGGCGCCGCTCATTTCGGCTGCCTCGACAGGATGACCAGGAAGATCGGGACGCCGATCAGCGCGGTGAGTACGCCGACCGGGAGTTGTTGCGGGGCGATGATCGTCCGGGCCAGCGTGTCGGCCAGAACCAGCAGCGAGCCGCCGGCCAGCACCGATGCAGGGAGCAGCAGTCGCTGGTCGTTGCCGGTGGCGAGGCGAACGAGGTGGGGAACGATCAGGCCGACAAAGCCGATCGAACCAGCCGTTGTCACAGACGCAGCGGTGGCCAGCGAAGCGAGCAGATAAATGGCGTAGCGCAAGCGGTCGACCGCGACACCCAGCGCCTGGGCCTGCATCTGTCCACGTGCCAGCATGTTCAGTTCGCGGGCGAAGGGCATGGCCAGTATCAATGCCAGGCCCAGGGCGCTCAGGGCTGGCCACCACTGGGCGCTTTGGCCGAGATCGCCCATCAGCCAGAAAAGCATGCCGCGCAGCTTGTGCTCCGGTGCGATGGCCAGCATCAGGGCGACCAGCGCACCGCAGCCGGCGGCAACGATGACGCCGGTGAGTAGCAGGCGTGTCTGCGTCCAGCTGCCATCGCCGTGCGCCAGACCAAAAACCAGCAGCATGGCGCCGAGCGCACCGGCAAAAGCCAGTCCGTCGATGCCGAGGGCCGGCAAGCCGAGAATGATGGCGAACATTGCCCCGGCCCCGGCGCCGCCGGAAATCCCCAGGACGTAAGGATCGGCCAGCGGATTGCGCAGCAATACCTGCATCAATGCGCCGGCCAGTGCCAGCAGGCCACCGCAGGCAAAACCGGCAATTGCGCGCGGCAACCGAAGCTGCAGCACGACATCGCCGGCGCCGCCTTCCTGCCCGAGCAGGGCCGCCCACACTTCACCGATCGAAACCTTGAAGCTGCCGACCGTCAGGGCCAGTGCGAAGCTGGCCAGGACGAGCAGGCAGAGACAGGCGAGGATCAGCAGGGCGCGGCGGCTGGAGGGCATGGTTCAGTAAGCGTAGTTGACCGCGGCAAACCAGTTGCGCCGGGGTGCGGCATAGTACGAGTAATACTCACGGTCGAGCAGGTTGTCGATCGCCAGCGAGGCGGTGATGTGCTTGTCGATGCGATAGGCGATACGGCTGTCGACGACGGTGTAGGCATCGTAGGACTGGAAGACGTTGCCGGCGAAATCGCTGTTGTCATCGGTCGAGTATTGCTTGCTGGCGTAGCGCAGATTGCTGCCCAGCGTCCATGGGCCGTAGCTGGTGTCAAAGCCGAGCGTTGCCTGGTGTTGCGGCAAATAAGCGATTTTCTTGCCTTGGCTGATGCGCGATTGGCTATTCCGCCGTACTTCGGAATCAGTCATCGTGTAAGAGGCCATCAGACGGGTCGAGTCGCCGATTTTTTGCGTCATGCCGACGACGAAGCCCTGGCTGGTGGCCTCTTCCGCATTGATCCGGTTACGCGTTGTTCCACTCGTTTGTGTGTAGATCAGGTCATCCATCCGGTTGCTGAAGGCAGTGAACTTGAGTTCGCCTCCTTGCCAGGGCTTGAAATCTGCGCCGATATCCAGCGTTGTGACGGTTTCTGGCTTGAGCAGTGGATTGGCGGTTAAGTTTGTTTTACCGATCCAGCCGCTGCGATAAAGCTCGTAGACGGAGGGCGCGCGGAAGGCAGAACCGTATGATGTGCGCAGGGCAAAGGCTGAATTGACTTCAAAACGCAGGGCCAGTTTCGGGTTCCAGGCTTCAGCCGTCCGGCTGGCGTAGTTTTTGTAGATATTGCCGCTGTTCCAGCCCGGGGTCTCGATATGGCCGTTCGAGTTCTTCCAGTAGTCGTAACGCAGGCCGAAATGTGCGAGCAGTCGATCGCTCAGTTGCCATTCATCCTGAGCATACAAGCCGAGAGAGTTGGTTTCTCCACTGACGTTGGCGTAAAGATTGCCCCGGCTCGATGCATCGTGCCAGTTGCTCAGTGTGTATTCGCTGTTGTTTGCCCGGTCGTGGCGCCATGCGCTCCCCAGCGTGATGCCGTGGCGACCCAGCTGACGTGTCCAGTAAGCATCAAGCAATTCGCTGCGGGCGGGAGAGTCGCTGATCCGGCTGGTGCTGGGGGTGATGAAATAATTGCTGCTGACATCAATATAGGCTGCGCTGATCTTGAGCAGTCCGCCCAGCGTTTCGATATCGCCGCCTAGCGAGTAAATCTGCCGTTCATAAGCGCCCGGGCTGGCCATCCAGGTCGAACAGATGGCCGTTGTCGGCGTACACCCGTTCCAGTTCGTCGTGCCATTGCTGTTTCTGAGATAGCTTTCCGGGGTGCTGTTCGAGTATTCATAAGCCTGGCGCTGCCAGCCGGCGCGCCATTTGTTCAGGCCGCCCAGGCGCTGTTCGAGTTTGATGTACTCGCCGTTTTCTTCCCAGGCCGTTGCTCCTTTGTTGCCAACGAGATAAGCATTGACCCCCTTGTTGCTGCTGGTCTGGGTCCAGCCGCTGACGGTGGCGCCAGGACTGCTTGTTGCCGTGACATTTTCATTGCGATAGCCGGCGGTTGCCATCCAGTTGCCGCCAATCAGGACCGACAGACCATTATCGAACAGCGTGCCGCCCATTAAGCTGATCCGGCGTGTGTCTTCCGGTGCCGTACCACGCGAAAAAGGTGCGCCGTAACCAAAACTGGCGTTGAACATCGGGGCTTTCGGCATCAAGGTGGTGAAATTGACCACGCCGCTCATTGCCGTTCCGCCATAGAGCGAAGACATCGGGCCGACCATGACTTCGGCCTGGCGAAGTATTTCGGTTGGCATGCCGGATAAGTTGACGCTCCCGGCGTAACCGTCGTTGACCGGTATGCCATCGACCATGACCAGCATCCGTCGTTCGTCCGGGATGCCGCGCAATGACATGGCCTGGGTCGATTGGGTCGTGCCTCGCCCGGGTTGGATGGTCAGGCCTGGAATGTATTTGACGACATCGCTCAATCGGTCGTTTTTGCGGCTGTTCAATTCATCCTGGCGAACAATCTCGACTTGCCCCGGTGCCTTTTCCAGCGGCGTCATGAAACGACTGGCCGAAACAACGACCGATTCCAGCTCGGTTGGCCGGTCGATACTGAGGGGCTCGGCAATGGCGTGATGCGCGAAAAGCGAACTGATCACAGCCGCAGTGTGGGTCAATCGAAAATTCATGGTCTTCCTTTTTCCGGCAGGCGTCCCCGCGAACCGGAATGGCATTGAAAAGGAAAAGCAAGGGATGACAGGTCGGCCGAATAAAACTGGCGCCACAACCCCGTGGCAATTCCGTGATTTGTTTCAGGCCGGTATCCGGGCTCGCAAGTCTTGATGTACCGCCTTCCCAGGTTTTACCCAGTGGCCTTGAGGTACATCCGCACTCACTTACCGTTGCGGGGGCAGCAGCGGATTGATCTCATCGGAGACGCACCACTTTCCCGTTTAACTGCACTTGGAGAATCCGCGCGCAGCACCTGACACGGTGCGCATTCTACATGTGCACTTGCTGCATCGCACTATAAAAGTCGTGCCCATTTCGTATAAACCACTTTGAGAATAAAGGCTTAGTCCTTGACCACGCATTGTTTTTCCCTCTATAGTTCGCGCCATGAATACCGAACTCGAAGCGCTTGAAGCCAAGATTGAACAGGTGGTTGCCCTGGTGCACCAGTTGCGTGCCGAGAACGAGGTGCTGAAAAACCAGATGGCTGCTGCCGAGGCAGAGCGTCTCCACTTGCGTCAGACAATGACGGTGGCGCGAGAGCGCCTTGAAGGCCTGGTCGACAAGCTGCCCGAGGATGTCTGAGATGAGCACCGAAACGAATTTCCTCGATGTCAAAATCATGGGGCGCGAATATCGCGTGGCCTGCAGTGCCGAAGAGCGCGATGCGCTGCTTGCTGCGGTCGACCTGGTTGACAACAAAATGCGCGAAATCGCCCAGCGCACCAAAAGCACTATTGCCGAGCGTGTAGCGGTAATGGCTGCGCTCAACATCGCGCACGAACTGCTGGCCGGTCAGGCTGCAGGCGGTATCGAAGGCGATGCGGAATCTGTTGATACTTCCGAGACAAAGCGTAGAATCGATCACATGGGAGCACGAATTGATTCCGTGCTTGCGCCCCAGCAGCAACTGGACATCTAGGTCATTTGCTGTTGACCCCGGCGCCGCCCGCCGAGCGTCCCCTGCGGTGTTTGTTAAGACCATATATTCCTTGAACCAATGCTAATTGGCATCGGTTGCGGACCATACCGCTGCTGTTGTGAGTGCCTCTCTGTCAGGCGTTCCTGATGCAGCTGGAAAGCGACCATTCTGGACCCCGGTTCAGGATGCCGGTCTGACGGCACTTGCGGGGGCCTTTTTTTTGGCCTGGCGATGACTATTTCTCCTGATTTTCCCATGGCAGTCTCCGATCAACCGGTTGCGCAGTTCTGGTTGATGAAATCGGAACCTGATGAGGTCTCGATTGATCATCTTGCCGCTGCGCCAAATGTTCCCTTTCCGTGGTTTGGCGTCAGAAACTATCAGGCGCGCAACTTCATGCGCGATGCGATGCGGGTCGGCGATCTGGCATTTTTTTATCACTCGGGCTGTGCCGAACCGGGGATTGCCGGGGTTTGCCGGATCGCTTCGGCGCCTTACCCCGATGCAACCCAGTTTGATGCGGTCAACCCGTATTTCGACCCGAAATCCAAAGCCGATTCGCCGCGCTGGTTATTGCGTGATGTCATGTTCGTGCAAAAGACGCGCTATTTGCCGCTGACTGAACTGCGGGCTTGTCCGGAACTTGCTAACATGCGCCTTCTTGCCCGCGGCAACCGTTTGTCGATTACACCGGTAACCGCTGAGGAATGGCAATTTATTACGATGGAACTTCTGGTATGAGCTTGTTGCTGATTTGGGTTGCTGCTTATCTTGTACTTGGTGCATTTACCGGATTTTTTGCCGGGATGCTGGGGATTGGCGGCGGGCTGGTCATGGTGCCGGCCCTGACCTTGATGTTTGCTGCACAGACTCAGTTTCCTTCAGGCGAAATCCTGCACATGGCACTTGGCACTTCGATGGCCTCGATCATTTTTACGGCTGTTGCCAGCTTGCGGACGCACCATAGCCATGGTGCGGTGATGTGGAATATTTTCAAAGTAATTACACCCGGCATTCTGCTTGGTACGGCGATCGGAACTTTGTTTGCTGCCAGCGTTCCGGCACGTCCACTGGCCATTTTTTTTACTTTCTTTGTTTGTCTCGTTGCAGTCCAGATGGCGCTTAACTTGAAGCCAAAGGCGGCTCGTGACTTGCCTGGGACGATGGGGGTTGCTGCTGTCGGCTTCGGTATCGGTGCACTGTCTTCTGTCGTAGCAATCGGTGGCGGTGCATTGACCGTACCGTTCCTGACTTGGTGCAACGTTCGTGTTCAACATGCTATCGGTACCTCGGCGGCAGTCGGTTTGCCTATCGCGGTCGGCGGAACGTTGGGCTATGTCTTCAATGGCTGGCACCAGCCGGGTTTGCCACAGGGCAGTTTGGGATTTGTGTACTTGCCAGCCCTGGTGATTCTGGTTGCAGCATCGATGGTGACAGCTCCCTACGGTGCCAGTCTGGCGCATCGCTTGCCAGTGGCAACCCTGAAGCGGATTTTTGCCGCAATCCTTATCCTGCTCGCGGCAAAAATGGTCTGGAGTTTGTTCAGCACGCCTTGAACGCAGGTTTGCGCTTTTCAAGGAAGGCGCTCAGGCCTTCCTTGTAGTCCTCTGTGTCGAGGAAGGCGAACGACGCGGCTTTTTCTTCATCGTTCAGCGGTCGACCGTTTTGCAGGCGGCGAATCCACTGCTTGTGCCAGCCGGCCACCAACGGGGCGCCGGCACAGATGCGCCGTGCCGTGGCATAGGCTTCATCTTCGACCTGCGGATCAGGAACAACGCGGGTGATCAGCCCTTTTTCATAGGCTTCGGTGGCGTTGAGAATGCGTCCTTCGAGCAGGATTTCCTTCATCACGGCGGCACCGGCCAGCTTCAGCAAACCCTCCATCTCGCCTGGATACATCGAAAAGCCGAGTCGATTGATCGGCGCACCGAAGCGGGCCGATTCGTTGCTGATACGCAGGTCACAGACGCCGGCGATTTCAAGGCCGCCACCGATGCAGGCTCCCTGGATCAGGGCCACGGTCGGGTGCGGGCAATCGGCGATGGCATTCAGGGCCAGCGCGACTTGCTCGTGGTAGTGCAGGGCTTGCTCCAGCGTGGCGCGTCCGGTGACGAATTCTTCCAGATCGCCGCCCGCGGCAAAGGCATCGTGCCCGGCACCACGCAGCACGATGCAGCGGATGTCGCGGTCAACCGCCAGCTTGCCCATGATTCCGGCCAAGTCCTGCCACATGGCCAAATTGATGGCATTCAGCTTGCCGGGATTGTTGAGTGTCAGGGTGGCGATTTCGCCGTTTGTGGAGAGGTCGACCGTAGCCATGTGCGCAAAGTGTTGTTTTTAATGACTTGAATTATATGCCCAGGGACATTCACGCATCGTGAATGTCTTATATAAGATATAATATAGCCGCCGATTTTTCGGTAATTACAAATTACTAATTATGGAGATATAGCCATGAGCAGCGCGATGTATGAGCGTATGCGGGCCAATCCGAAGTTCCAGGACCTCGTCGCACGACGCGGCCGTTTTGCCTGGACCTTGGCCTTCATCGTATTGGCCATGTTTTACGGCTTCGTGATGGTTGTTGCCTTCAACCCGCTTTCGCTCGGTCAGCCGATCAGCGAGGGTTCCAAGGTAACGGTCGGGGTTGCCGTTGAACTTTTCATGTTCACTTTCTTCTGGGTGCTGACGGCTGTTTATGTGCGCCGCGCCAATACCGAGTTTGATGCCCTGACGCAGGAAATCGTCAAGGAAGCCTGGAAGGAGAGCAAATAATGCGTCACCTGACTCAACTTATCTCCGCGCTCGGCCTTTTTGCCGCAGCGGCTTCGGCTTACGCCGGTGGCCCGCTTGAAGGCGTGACCGAACAGCAGGCGACCAATTGGCACGCCATCATCATGTTCTGCATCTTCGTCACGATGACGATGGGCATTACCTACTGGGCGGCCAGCCGGACCAAGTCGACGGCTGACTTCTACACGGCGGGCGGCGGTATCACCGGTTTCCAGAACGGTCTGGCGATTGCCGGCGACTACATGTCTGCCGCCACGCTGCTCGGTCTGACCGCCATGGTTTATACCCAGGGCTACGACGGCTATATCTACATGCTGTGCTTCTTCGCCGGCTGGCCGGTCATCCTGTTCCTGATGGCCGAACGCCTGCGCAATCTCGGCAAGTTCACCTTCTCCGACATCACGGCCTATCGCCTTGATCAGGGCAAGGTACGGACCATGGCCGCGATTTCGTCGCTGGTTGTTGTGTGCTTCTACCTGATCGCCCAGATGGTCGGTGCCGGTCAGTTGATCAAGCTGCTCTTCGGTCTGGAATACAACGTCGCCATCTTCGCTGTCGGTATCCTGATGATGGTCTATGTCACCTTCGGCGGCATGGTTGCTACGACCTGGGTGCAGATCATCAAGGCCTGCATGCTGCTGTCCGGCGGTACGCTGGTCATGGTGCTGGCCATGAGCCAGTTCGATTTCTCCTTCACCAAGCTGGTTGACCGCGCCATGTCGGTGCACAAGCTCGGCGAGAAGCTGATGTATCCGGGCAGCCTGCTCAAGGATCCGGTCACCGCGATCTCGCTCGGTCTGGGTCTGATGTTCGGTACGGCCGGTTTGCCGCACATCCTGATGCGCTTCTTCACCGTGACCGATGCCAAGGAAGCGCGCAAGTCGGTGCTCTACGCATCCGGTTTCGTTGCCTACTTCTTCAACGTCATCTTCCTGATGGGCCTCGCCGGCATCCTGATCGTTGGTCAGAACCCCGAGTTCTTCGAAGGCGGCACGGTCGGCGGCAAGCTGATCGGTGGCGGCAACATGGTTGCCATGCACCTGGCCAAGGCGGTTGGCGGCAACATGCTGCTCGGCTTCCTGGCTGCCGTGGCTTTCGCCACCATCCTGGCTGTCGTTTCCGGTCTGGCACTGGCTGGCGCCTCGGCGATCTCGCATGACATCTACGCTCGCGTCATCATGAAGGGGCAGGCTTCCGAAGCCACGGAAATCCGTGTCTCCAAGATTGCCACGATCTGTCTCGGTGCCGTCGCCATCGTGCTCGGCATCCTGTTCGAAAAGCAGAACATCGCCTTCATGGTCGGTCTGGCTTTCGGTGTTGCAGCAGCCGCCAACTTCCCGGTCCTTATCCTGTCGATGTACTGGCGTGGTCTGACGACGCGCGGCGCACTGTTCGGTGGTTACGGTGGCCTGGTTTCAGCCGTGCTCTTCGTGCTCTTCTCGAAGTCGGTATGGGTCGACGTGCTGGGCAATGCTGCGCCGCTCTTCCCCTATACCCAGCCGGCCCTGTTTGCCATGCCGGTGGCCTTCCTGCTGGCCTACATCTTCTCGAAAACCGACTCCAGTGCTCGCGCTGCGGTTGATCTGGGTGGATTTGAAGACCAGTACGTTCGTGCTCAGACCGGTTTTGGTGCAGCCAGCGCCAGCAACCACTAAGCAGAATCAGCTGTTGAAAACCCCGGCGCGTAAGCGACCGGGGTTTTTCATTTTTTGCGTGGCTCAAATACGCGATTCGTGGCGCATTTATATAGTATATTTGATAAAAATCTCAATAAGATTTTCGGCCTGATTGTTGCCGGTCCGGGGTTTCCGGGGTAAGTCGCTTGATTGGAGAGGCGAGGGTGAAACGAGCTATTGAGCCGACCAGCATCGAACGTACGATGCGCGAAAATGATTTCATCGTATCGAAGACGAATGCCAAGGGAATCATCACCTACGGCAATCCGATTTTCATCGAGTTTTCAGGGTATACCGAAGCAGAGTTGCTGGGATCGCAGCACAATATCATCCGTCATCCGGATATGCCGCGCTCAGTGTTCAAGTTGGCCTGGGATACGATCCAGAGCGGCAAGGAGTTCTTTGGTTACGTCAAGAACATGTCCAAGGATGGCGGTTTTTACTGGGTTTTCACGCATATCGCCCCCGATTTTGATGCGAACAGACAAATTGTCGGCTTTACTTCGGTACGCCGTTGCCCGCGTCGCGAGGCGATCAGCAAAATCGAGCCGGTTTATCGTGAAATGCTGCAGGCTGAACGCGCAGCCGGAGCGCGCGATGCCATTGCTGCCGGGACGCAGGTTCTGGTCGACCTGCTGAACAAGTCTGGAACTGGATATGAAGAACTTGCTTTCTCCCTTTAGGCTCAAACTTCTGCTGGTCGGTATGCTGGTGGCCGGGCTGGCTGCGGGCTTCTATTCCCCATGGGCGCCCTTCTTCCTGATCTTGCCGGCCATCTTGATTCTGGTACTCGGCAAAACGTCGGGCGACGCTCAACTGAGTGCGCTGGATGCCGAGCTGCAGGCGATTGGCCAGGGCAATCTGGTCGGACGTTTGCCGAACCAGTTTGACGATGTCACGCTGGAATCGATCCGGATCAATCTCAATTCGGCACTCGATCAGACGGAGTCTGCGTTTCGCGAAATTCTGGGGGCGATGAGCGCATCGTCGGAAAACAGGACATGGCGTCGGTTGCAGACCACCGGGCTGCACGGCGCGTTCAAGGATGTGTTGCTGCGCGTGCAAACGGTGCTTGACCAGCTTGATGCCGCACAGGAGTCTGTTGCCCGGGAAGCTTTGTTGTCGCGTATTTTCCTGCGTTCGGAGCGCGGCTTGTCGATGGCCATCACGCATGTCGGTTCGGCGCTTGGCGATGTCGATGGCAATGCCGTTCAATCGGGTGAGTTGTCGGCCAGCTTTGCCGACTCGGCGAGTGCCATGGCTGATGCCGCAAACCGCATGTCGCTCGCGCTGGGGGGTGCCCAACAGGCCGCAGAAGCGGGTTCGGCGGCGCTCGATGAACTCAATGCCAAGACCAGCGATATCCGTGATCTGACCGGGCGCATCGACGGTATCGCCAAACAGACCAACCTGCTGGCGCTCAATGCCGCCATCGAGGCTGCGCGTGCCGGTGAGGCCGGGCGTGGATTTGCCGTTGTGGCCGACGAAGTCCGCAAACTGGCGGATCAGTCGCAGCGCTCAGCGGAGGAAATCACGACGGCCATCGAGCAAATTACCCACGCGCTTGCGATGACGACCGATCGGGTCGGTACATTGAAACTGGCGGTTTCCGGTGCGCGAACGACGGCCGATGAATTCGGCCTGAATCTGGCTGATGCAGCCGGCTCCGCAACACAGGTGCGCGAACTTGCCCTCTCGATTGGTGGTGGCGCAAAGACCATGGGCGCATCGATGCATCTTGTGGCGCTGGCCCAGAAGGCACGTGCCGATGTCACCGCCATCCTGCACGGCGATAACGTCAACATTGCCAATCTCTCGGAGCTTGAGCAGAAAGCGCTGACCATCGCCCAGTCGCGGACGTGGGTCAAAGGCAGCAAGGACCGCGAGGCGCTGATCGAAATCTACGAAATGCTTTTTGCCAACATCGAAGGCCAGATGCATTGACCGTGTTGCGGTCAACGCCAAAAGTCAGGCTGTTTTGACGGCAGGGTCCTGAATCTTGGCCAGTGCTTCCCGGCCGGAAAGCAGGTGGTCGTGCATCAGTTTTTCAGCCTTGGTGCTATCGCCGGCTTCAAGGGCGGCCATGATTACCCGGTGTTCGTCGAGCGATTGCTGCAGGCGGCCTTCGAGGGACAGTGAGTGCAGGCGAGAAAGCTTGAGCACCTTGCGCAGATCCTGAATGACCGAAAGCAGCCAGCGGTTGCCGGACAATTCCTGGATTTTCTTGTGAAACTCCTGGTTGGCTTCAAAAAAAGCATCGATCCTGCCTTCGCGGGCCGCCGACTCCAGTTGTTCATGGATGGCCTTCAGGGCGGTCATGTCGGCCGCCTTGGCGCGACGGACGGCTTCCGAGGCGCAGCGTCCCTCCAGCATGGCCATGAGCGGGAAAATGTCGTCGAGGTCGCGGCGGGAAATTTCCGTAACGTAGCAGCCGCGGCGTGGCTTCAACTCGACCAGCCCCTCGGAGGCGAGAACCTTGAGGGCTTCGCGCAGCGGTGTCCGGGAAATACCGTATTGCTCGGCCAGCTTCTGTTCGTCGATCCAGGTGCCAGGCGTCAGCTCGTGCGCAAAGATACGTTGCCGCAAACGTTCGGCAACTTCCTGGTAGAGCGCGGTGGGGACAATACGGGTCATGGTGTTGTGTGGTGTGTGAGTTAAGGGCACGTCGATACATTGCCGACTTGCGTCCATAATTATGGATAAAGTATTATGCGTTGGTTTGTATGTCAAGCTAGGCTCGAAAGCGTAGAATTTTGAATTCTGCATCATCGGCCTCAAAAAATCGAATTAGCGAGGGTGAGTCATGTCTGAAAAATTCTTTGATTCCAATAACCTGGACGCCTGGGAGAAGGCTGCCGCGAAACATTCGCCGGCTGGTGACGTCAAGAATCTGAACTGGATCACCCCGGAAGGCCTGACGGTCAAGCCGCTGTATACCAAGAGCGACGTCGAGAATCTCGAATTTGCCGACACCCTGCCGGGCTTCGCACCGTATCTGCGTGGCCCGCAGCCGACGATGTATGCGGTCAAGCCGTGGACCATCCGCCAGTACGCCGGCTTCTCCACCGCCGAAGCTTCCAATGCCTTCTACCGCAAGGCGCTCGCCGCCGGCGGCCAGGGTGTTTCCGTGGCTTTCGACCTGGCGACGCACCGCGGTTACGACTCCGACCATCCGCGCGTCACCGGTGACGTCGGCAAGGCCGGCGTGGCGATCGACTCCGTCGAGGACATGAAGATCCTCTTCGACAGCATCCCGCTCGACAAGATTTCCGTTTCGATGACCATGAACGGCGCCGTGCTGCCGATTCTCGCCGGCTACATCGTTGCCGCCGAAGAACAGGGCGTCAGCCAGGACAAGCTGTCCGGCACCATCCAGAACGACATCCTCAAAGAATTCATGGTGCGGAATACCTATATCTATCCGCCCAAGCCGTCGATGAAGATCATCGCCGACATTTTCGGCTACACCGCGCAGCACATGCCGAAGTTCAACTCGATCTCGATTTCCGGTTATCACATCCAGGAAGCCGGTGCCAACCAGGCGATCGAACTGGCCTTCACGCTGGCCGACGGCATGGAATACGTGCGTACCGGCGTCGCCTCGGGCATGGACGTCGATACCTTTGCTGGCCGCCTGTCCTTCTTCTGGGCGGTGGGCATGAACTTCTACCTGGAAATCGCCAAGATGCGCGCCGGCCGCCTGCTGTGGGACCGCATCATGACCGGTTTCAACGCCAAGAGCGCCAAGTCGAAGATGCTGCGCACGCACAGCCAGACCTCGGGCTGGTCGCTGACCGAGCAGGACCCGTACAACAACGTCGTGCGCACCACCATCGAGGCGATGGCGGCAGTGTTCGGCGGCACCCAGTCGCTGCACACCAATGCGCTCGATGAAGCCATTGCGCTGCCGACCGAGTTCTCGTCGCGCATCGCCCGCAACACGCAGCTGATTATCCAGGAAGAAACCCACATCACCAACGTCGTCGATCCGTGGGCCGGCTCCTACATGATGGAAAAGCTGACCCAGGACATGGCCGACAAGGCCTGGGGCATCATCCAGGAAATCGAGGCGATGGGCGGCATGACCAAGGCCGTCGAATCCGGCTGGGCCAAGATGCAGGTCGAAACCTGCGCGGCCGACAAGCAGGCGCGCATCGACTCCGGCAAGGACGTCATCGTCGGCGTCAACAAGTACAAGCTGGCCAAGGAAGACGCGATCGACATTCTCGATATCGACAACCATGCCGTGCGCGACTCGCAGATCGCCCGTCTCAAGCAGATTCGTGCGACGCGTGACACTGCTGCGGTCAACGCGGCTTTGGAGGCATTAACCAAGGCCGCCGAAACCGGCGAAGGCAACCTGCTCGACTTGACTGTCAAGGCGATGCGCTTGCGTGCCACGGTGGGTGAAGTGTCGGATGCGCTGGAAAAAATCTTCGGCCGTTTCCGTGCCAACAACCAGACCATTTCGGGTGTGTACGGAGGTGTAGTGGAAGGTCAGGAAAGCTGGGAATCCATCAAGGCCGATATCGCCAAATTCGCTGAAGAAGAAGGCCGCCGTCCGCGCATCATGATCGCCAAGCTTGGCCAGGACGGCCATGACCGTGGCGCCAAGGTGGTGGCTACCGCCTTTGCCGACCTTGGCTTCGACATCGACATGGGGCCACTCTTCCAGACACCGGAAGAAGCCGCTCGCCAAGCCATCGAAAACGACGTACACGCCATCGGCTGCTCGTCGCTTGCCGCCGGCCACAAGACCCTTGTACCGCAAATTATCCAGTCGTTGAAGGCGCAGGGCGCGGAGGACATCATCGTCTTCGCGGGTGGCGTGATTCCGGCCCAGGATTACGATGCCCTCTACGCAGCAGGTGCCAAGGCCATCTTCGGGCCGGGTACGCGCATCGAGGACTCGGCCAAGCGCGTCATGGAAGAAATCCGCAAGGCGCGTGGCTGATTACTGAATGAACCTGAGCGAGCCTCCCTTGTTGGCGAAGCAACTTTTGCTGGCTGACCAGACACTGGTGGACGGCGTACTGGCCGGCCAGCGGCGCTCGCTTGCCAAGGCCATCACGTTGATTGAGTCGACGCGGCCCGATCATCAGCAGCGTGCCCAGCAAGTGCTGAATGCGCTGTTGCCGAGCACGGGCAAGGCGATCCGCATTGGTATTTCCGGCGTGCCGGGGGCGGGCAAGTCGACCTTCATTGAAGCGCTTGGTGTCTGGCTGATCGAACAGGGCAAGAAACTGGCTGTTTTGGCCGTTGATCCATCGTCGTCGGTTTCCGGCGGTTCGATTCTCGGCGACAAGACGCGGATGGAAATGCTCTCGCAGCGCGAGGAAGCCTTTATTCGTCCAAGTCCGTCATCGGGTTCGTTGGGTGGCGTGGCCGAAAAATCGCGCGAAGCCATGTTGCTTTGCGAGGCTTCCGGCTACGACGTGATCATCATCGAGACCGTCGGTGTCGGCCAGTCGGAAACCACCGTGGCCGGCATGGTCGACATGTTCTGCCTGCTGCAATTGCCGAATGCTGGCGACGACCTGCAGGCGATCAAGAAGGGCATTGTCGAAATCGCCGACATGGTGGTCATCAACAAGGCCGACATCGACAAGCAGGCCACTGCCGTCGTCCGCGCCCAGTGGCGCAATGCCTTGCACATGCTGCGCCCGGCCTCGCCCAACTGGTCGCCGCCGGTCATTGCATTGAGTGCCCTGCACAAGGAAGGCATCGTCGATTTCTGGGAGCAGGTCGAGAAATATCAGGCCGCCCTCAAGCCGACCGGCGAATTTGCCGCCAAGCGCCAGCATCAGGCGCTGAGCTGGATGTGGCAAATGATCGACTCCGGCCTGCGTCAGCATTTCCGTCATCATCCGCGCGTGCAGGCCAGCCTGCCGGCGCTGACCCTCTCCGTCGAACAGGGCCATACGACCCCGGCAGCTGCCGCGTATGCCTTGCTTGACTACCTGAAACACTGAAGTTCCGAATTACCCGATCCACTTAGGGAGTTTTCTATGCATGACATCATCCGCCAGCTGGAAAAAAAGCGTGAAATGGCCCGCCTTGGCGGTGGCCAGAAGCGTATCGACAGCCAGCACAAGAAGGGCAAACTGACCGCCCGCGAACGTATCGAGCTGTTGCTTGACCCGGATTCCTTCGAGGAATGGGATATGTTCAAGGAACACCGCTGCGTCGATTTCGGCATGGATCAGGCCGAAAAAACACCGGGTGATGGTGTTGTTGTCGGTTACGGTACGATCAACGGCCGTCTGGTGTTTGTCTTCTCGCAGGATTTCACCGTGTTCGGCGGCTCGCTGTCAGAAACTCACGCCGAAAAGATCTGCAAGGTGATGGATCAGGCGATGAAGGTCGGTGCCCCGGTGATCGGCCTCAACGACTCGGGCGGCGCCCGTATCCAGGAAGGCGTTGCCTCCCTCGGTGGTTACGCCGACGTGTTCCAGCGTAACGTCATGGCCTCCGGCGTCGTGCCGCAGATCTCGATGATCATGGGCCCCTGTGCCGGTGGCGCGGTCTACTCGCCGTCGATGACCGATTTCATCTTCATGGTGAAAGACTCTTCCTACATGTTCGTGACCGGTCCGGAAGTCGTCAAGACCGTGACCCACGAAGATGTGACCGCCGAAGAACTCGGTGGCGCCGTGACCCACACCAGCAAGTCCGGTGTTGCCGACCTGGCTTTCGAGAACGATGTCGAAGCCCTGTCGATGCTGCGTCGCTTCATGAACTTCGTGCCGGCCAACAATCGTGAAAAGCCGCCGGTCACGCCGACCAACGATCCGGTCGACCGCATGGATTATTCGCTCGACACCCTGGTGCCGGATAACGCCAACAAGCCGTACGACATGAAGGAACTGCTCGTCAAAGTGGTCGACGACAATGACTTCTTCGAACTGCAGCCGGATTACGCCAAGAACATCATCATCGGTTTCGGTCGTATCGACGGCCATCCGGTCGGCATCGTTGCCAACCAGCCGCTGGTGCTGGCCGGCTGTCTGGACATCAAGTCCTCGATCAAGGCAGCCCGTTTCGTCCGTTTCTGCGACGCCTTCAACATCCCGGTCGTCACCTTCGTCGATGTGCCGGGCTTCATGCCAGGTACGACGCAGGAATACGGCGGCATCATCAAGCACGGCGCCAAGCTGCTTTACGCCTACGCCGAATGTACCGTGCCGAAGGTTACCGTCATTACCCGCAAAGCCTACGGTGGCGCTTACGACGTGATGTCGTCCAAGCACCTGCGTGGCGACGTGAATCTGGCCTGGCCGTCTGCCGAGATCGCTGTGATGGGTCCGAAGGGGGCCGTGGAAATCATCTTCCGCGAAGAGAAGAACGATCCGGAAAAGCTCGCCCAGCGCGAAGCAGAGTACAAGGCCAAGTTCGCCAACCCGTTCGTGGCCGGTGCGCGTGGCTTCATCGACGACGTCATCATGCCGCACGCCACCCGCAAGCGGATCGCCCGTTCGCTGGCCATGCTGCGCGACAAGAAACTCGACAACCCCTGGCGCAAGCACGGCAACATTCCTCTCTAACCAATTTGGCATCGCGCATGGCTTCGTTGGCCTCCTCGTCTGCTCTTCGCCGTACTGGCGTACTGTCTCGTCGCAGTCAGCGTCGCCGCCTCGCCCTGCGCGCCCCAAATTGCTTAGTCACTCCGAATTGAGGGTCATACATGTTTACTAAAATTCTGATCGCAAACCGCGGCGAAATTGCCTGCCGCGTCATCAAGACCGCCCGCAAGATGGGCATCAAGACGGTTGCCGTCTATTCCGAAGCCGACAAGGACGCCCTGTTCGTCGATCTGGCTGACGAAGCCGTCTGCATTGGCCCGGCTGCTTCGAAAGAGTCCTACCTGGTTGCCGACAAGATCATCGCTGCCTGCAAGCAGACCGGTGCTCAGGCGGTCCATCCGGGCTACGGCTTCCTGTCCGAAAACGCCGCGTTCTCGCGTCGTCTGGAAGAAGAAGGCATCAAGTTCATTGGTCCGAAGCACTACTCCATCGCCAAGATGGGTGACAAGATCGAGTCCAAGAAGCTGGCCATCGAAGCCAAGGTCAACACCATCCCGGGCTACAACGACGCCATCTCCGGTCCTGACGAAGCTGTCAAGATCGCCCAGGGCATCGGCTACCCGGTGATGATCAAGGCCTCCGCCGGCGGTGGCGGCAAGGGTCTGCGCGTAGCCTACAACGATGCTGAAGCGCACGAAGGCTTCACGTCCTGCGTCAATGAAGCCCGCAACTCCTTCGGCGACGACCGCGTCTTCATCGAAAAGTACGTGCTGGAACCGCGTCACATTGAAATCCAGTTGCTCGGCGACAGCCATGGCAACTACGTGTACCTGAATGAGCGCGATTGCTCGATCCAGCGCCGTCACCAGAAGGTCATCGAAGAAGCGCCGAGCCCCTTCGTCGATGCCGAGATGCGCAAGGCGATGGGCGAGCAGGCCGTGGCTCTGGCCCGTGCCGTGAATTACGAATCGGCCGGTACGGTCGAATTCGTCGTCTCCGGTGCGACCAAGGAGTTCTACTTCCTGGAAATGAACACCCGCCTGCAGGTCGAACACCCGGTCACCGAACTGATCACCGGCCTCGACCTCGTCGAGCAGATGATTCGCGTCGCCTACGGCGAAAAGCTGCCGCTGACCCAGGCCGATGTGAAGATCAACGGCTGGTCGATGGAGTGCCGGATCAACGCCGAAGACCCGTTCCGTGGCTTCCTGCCGTCGACCGGTCGTCTGGTCAAGTTCCTGCCACCCAAGGAAACCACCGATGCCAACGGCACGACCCGTGTCGATACCGGCGTGTACGACGGTGGCGAGATCTCGATGTTCTACGACTCGATGATTGCCAAGCTGATCGTTCATGCCAAGGATCGTGACAGTGCGATTGCCCGCATGCGTGATGCGCTGAACGCCTTCGTCATCCGCGGGATTTCCTCGAACATTCCATTCCAGGCCGCGCTGATGCAGCACCCGGCTTTCCATTCCGGCATTTTCGATACGGGCTTCATTCCCAAGTACTATCCGACCGGCTTCGATGCCTCGATGGTGCCGCACGATGATCCGGCGCTGCTCGTTTCTGTCGCGGCTTATGTCTATCGCGCCTTTACCGACCGTTCTGCCTCGATCAGCGGCCAGTTGCAGGGTCACGAGCGTCTGGTCAGCAACAACTGGATGGTGGTTCGCCTCAATCCCGAAGGTAACGAGCATCATCCGGTCACGGCGCGTCTGGTACCCGGTGGCTATGATATCGAGTACAAGGGCCAGCACTACGAGCTGCGCTCGAACTGGAAGCTGGGCGAATCCCTCTTCGTCGGTACCTGTAACGGCCAGGAATTCACGCTGCAGGTCGAGCGTCACAAGACCAAGTACAGCCTGTTCCATTGGGGCACGCGTGCTGACTTCATGGTGATGAGCGCCCGTGCTGCTGAATTGCTTGCACTGATGCCTGAAAAGGAAGCGCCGGATCTCTCGAAGTTCCTCCTTTCCCCGATGCCGGGCCTGCTCCGTGAAGTGTCGGTGAAGGTCGGTCAGGAAGTGAAGGCAGGTGAGAAGCTGGCGGTCATCGAAGCGATGAAGATGGAAAACATCCTCAAGGCAGACCAGGACTGCAAGGTGAAGAAGATTTCGGCGGCTGCCGGCGAAAGCCTGACGGTCGACCAAGTCATCATCGAGTTCGAGTAATCCGGAATCCGGCTATTCTGGCCGGTCGACCGCAGCGTTCCCTTTTTTTGGGATGCTTCAAGAGCCCGTCGCAAGACGGGCTTTTTGCATTCAGGCCGCCTGGCAGGCGTAGCGGATGAAGTCTACGCCGCGTTCGATCACGCTGGTCGGCAGCAAGTGTTCGACTGAGGTTGATTCGAGTACCAGGCCGACGCCCAGGCGGGCACCGGCACTGATCGGCAGCAAGGCCGAGAGGGTCTTTTCGTCGCGCAGGATGAATACCGGAATCGGTGGCTGGCGTGGGTCGTGCTGAGGACTGCGCTTCAGTTTTCCAGCTTCGACTTCTTCCGCGAACCATTTCAGCCGGGCGGAAAGATGCCCCCCGGGGCCTGTTTGCAGAGCTTGCAGAATACCCAGTCGAATCTTGCCTTGCATCGATGCAGCAATCAGGCTGTTGGACAGATGACGTCCGAGATTTTCCCCATTGACCCGGCTGGCTCGTCCGGCTTGCAGCGTCCACTGTTCACCGGGAATGACCAGTTTTCTATCGACGCTGCTGACTTGTCCGTCACCGTCTCGTTCATGGCCGAACATCGCCATCCGCTGGTAACTCAGCGGGGTGTGCTGGACTGTTTGGCCGGGGGGCGGACTGAGCAATTCTCCACGAATCAGCGCGAAGGCATCTGCGCCACCAAACACCAGCTCGATGTGCCCGGATTCCTCGGGCTCGGTTTTAAAGGGGTTGTGAAGGGCGCGGTTGATCTGCTCAAGTACGGCAATGCACGCCTGGCTGGAAAGTTCGCTCCCCAGCTTGAGTGCTTCCGGTGTTTCACCTGCGTTCAGGGAGTCGATGCGTTGGCGAATTTTCCGGCTGACATTGCGAACTTCGAGCCAGCGCGGAATACCTTCCGGCAGGGGGCTGCCAAACAAGGGGGAGAGATCGAGCAGCTGAGCTTTGGGCGAGTGGTCCGGGATGACCTGGAATCCGGGGAGCTCGCGCCAGCGGCGAAGGGCACGGTTGGCCACCGTCAGTTGACCGGTACTCATGTGATACGGGTCGGAGAGTCGCAACAGGTAAGCCCAGGAGAGGATGCCTGCGATATGCGCCGTACCGAGTTGAGGGAAATCCGGGTCGCTGACCGGTTGGCGCAACAAACCGTGGCGTTCTGCCTGGGCAAGGACTGAAAAGAGCAGGCGATCGATCAGCGGGGGGAGTTCGTGTGATGCCTGGAAATGCGCGTACTGGGCCAGGCGGAGTGCTGTCGCGGCGCGGTGCAGGTGCAGGCATTTGTCGGCCGGGGCAAAATGCGGTGCCCGCCGGAGAAAGGCAATACCCAGTCGAAGCCAGATGAGCTGGGTGATTTCAAAGGCACGCTGATCGTCTTCCGGTAGGGGCAAGGGCTTTCTGATGAATCGGGGGGCGACATCGGCCAGCAAGGGAATGGCAGCCGTCCGCAGGATCGACAGGAGCTCGATGGCTTGCGTTGGCGGCATGATGGCGCCGTCGATTGCCTCGATCTGAAGCCGGATGGCAGCCAGCGTCTGGAGCGGCCGGGCATCGAGTTGCTCGGCCAGCCAGAGTTTGGCGGTCATTTTGTCGTGGAAGGCGGGGCTGATCGTTTTGCTTGGTTCAGGCAGGGTTAGCCAGTGCATACTTGCCTCTTTCAGCGGAGAACGAAATGAGTGGGTTCGAACACTATGGACAGGAACTGGCTGATCTTGATCACGAAATTCGCCGCTATGCGGCCATTTGCGGGGTGAGTCTGGAAAGGCGCCACGAGGTGGATGCTTGTCTGCGGGAGGAGCATGCCGATTGGGCGGATGACAAGGCGCGGCAATCGTTGAAAGGTTTGTTGATTTTGCGCATCAAGCTGGAGGCGGAGATGATCGAGCTGGGTTTTACGCCGGCCCCGTTGATTCCGCCTCCCGTGGTTGAAGCCTGATCAGCCGTCGGCGTTGATGCGCTTGATCAGCGCCTGCAGGGTTGCTTCCGCCTGATCATTGTCGACCTGGCAGGTTCCTGCCGCATGATGCCCGCCGCCGCCATACTGCAGCATCAGTTCGCCGACATTGGTCTTGCTGCTGCGGTCGAGGATCGACTTGCCGGTTGCAAAAACCGTGTTCTGCTTCTGAACGCCCCACAGAATGTGGATTGAAATGCTGGTTTGCGGGAACAGGGCATAGATCATGAAACGATTGGTCGCCCAGATCGTTTCCTCGTTGCGCAAATCGAGCACGGCGAGGTTGCCATGTACGGTCGTGCAGCGCTGGAGCTGTTCCTTGGCCTTCTCGGCCTGGTCGAAATAAAGCTCGACTCGTTCCTTGACGTCAGGCAGGGCAAGGATTTCGGCGATGCTGTGATTCCGGCAGTATTTGATCAGGTCCATCATCAGCGCATAGTTGCTGATCCGGAATTCGCGGAAACGTCCCAGGCCGGTCCGTGCATCCATCAGGTAATTGAGCAGTACCCAGTCGGTCGGATTGAGGATTTCATCGCGGCTGAATTGTGCCGAATCAGCCTTGTCGACCGCATCCATCATGTCGTCGGTGATATTCGGGAAAGCCTGTTTGCCGCCGTAGTAGTTGTAGACGACTCGTGCCGCCGAAGGAGCGTCGGCCTCGATGATGTGATTCTTGCGCTCGCCGGTATTGCGGATGGTTTCCGAGAGGTGATGGTCGAAAGCCAGGTGGGCGGCAGCGACATATGGCAGGTTGGTCGTGATGTCGCGTGAAGTGATGTCGACCTTGCCATCCTGCATGTCTTTCGGATGGACGAACTTGATGTCGTCGATCAGGTTCAGTTCGTTGAGCAGTACGGCGCAAACCAGGCCGTCAAAGTCGCTGCGGGTGACGAGGCGGAATTTTTCTTGGGTCATCGGTTGTCTCCGGGTGGCAAATGGCAGTCCGAATCAAAGCATAACGCCATTGGTCTGGCAGCGGAACGGGCTGCGACAACTTATTGCTGAATTGCGATAGCCTGTGTCGGGCAGGCAGCGACGCAGGCGCCGCAGCCGCTACATTGTTCGTGATCGATTTCCGGTAAGGGGCTGCCGCCGAGGCGTGGCTGGAAGCGGATGGCACGCGCATCACAGAAGTCGCCGCAAACACGGCATTCAACCCCCTTGTGGGGCAGGCAGGCAGGACTGATGACAGCCTTGTACGGCCAAGGCGAGGTCTGGGTTTCGGGGTTCAGTGCCTTGGGCTGGCAGGCACGGGCGCAGTCGCCGCAGAAGGTACATTCGCCGCGCTTGAAATCGACGCTCGGGTAGCCGCCGTCGCCTGCAATCAGAATGGCTTCCGGGCAGGCGCCCAGGCAATCGTTGCAGCGGGTGCAGGCATCGATGAAAGCGGCTTCAGCGAGCGCCCAGGGCGGGCGGATTTCGGCCTTCGGGCGCGGTCGACCGCGAAAGAAGCCGCGCCGCGCCAGATCGACCATGGCTTACTTGCCTTGCTTCATCTTGTCGATTCCGCTACGCAGCATCTGGTCGATTTCAGAGCCCGGCTCGACTTGCGGCAGCAACTGCTCCCAGTAAGCGATGCCTTTCTTGTTTTCACCGGCTTCCATGGCGGCGGCACCGGCCAGGAACAGCGAGTGCGCATGCTTGGGGTCGAGCTTCAGGGCGCGCTGGACGAGTTCGATCGGCTTGCCCTTGAGGCCCTTGCCGTTGGCCATGGCGACGGTTTCGGCATAGTTGGCGAGCAAATCCGGGTCTTCGTTGACCAGCGTTTCAGCCTTGCTGAAAGCCTGTACGGCTTCGTCGTAGCGTCCCATCGTCTTGTACGAGCGTGCCAGCATCAGCCAGCCTTTCAGGTCACCCGGATTGGCCTGCATCCGCTCGGCCAGTTTGCCGACCATGGCGTTGATCTGTTCCGGCGTCATCGGTGGCTGGGCGACGGTCTGTGTCGGGTCGAGCGCCTTGGTGTTGCCGAGAATGCCGTAGCCGGCCAGGGACAGAATGGGCAGCAGCACCAGGATGGCAATCGCCAGCTTGCGGCTGGGCGCATGGCTGGTTTGCGGTGTCGGCAGATCGGCTGGTGCGACTTCTTCCAGCAGGCGGCGCTGCAATTCGCGGTGGGCCTGGTCAAAATCGCTGGCCGACAGCGTGCCTTCGGTTTTTTCCCGTTCGAGCTCGGCCAGTTGATCCCGGAAAATATTGAGATTGAGTGCCTTGCGTTCGCTCTCGGTTGATTTCGGTGCGCGCAGGCCGAGCCAGAGCGGTGGCAGGATGAAGGCCGCAACAACGACGATAAGCAGTGTGGCGAAAATGGCGAACTGGGTCATTTTTGATCGATTTCCTTGAGCAGCGCCTCGGCGCGGCTGGCTTCGGCAGCCGACAGCGGCTTGTCCTCGGCGTTAATCCGGCTGGCACGGCGGCGCAGATAGTTGCGCAGTGCCAGGATGCCGAACAGCATCAGGGCAATCGGGCCGCCCCAGAGCAGCAGCGTAATGCCCTTGACTGGCGGGCGGTAGAGGACGAAATCGCCATAGCGGGTGACCATGAAGTCGACAATTTCCTTATCCGACTTGCCATCCTTGATCATGCTGCGAACTTCGCGGCGCAGATCCTGCGCCAGTTCGGCATTGGAGTCGGCGATGGTCTGGTTCTGGCAGACCAGGCAGCGGAGTTCTTCGGAAAGTTTTTGCAGACGCTTTTCGGCCACCGGATCGGCGGCCAGCGCAGCTTCATTGGCTGCCGAGGCAAGGGCGGCGGTCGACCCGATGAAATGGGCAAAAACGAAAGCGGCAATCAGTGCGCGGAGGTTCATTTATTCAACTCGGCAAGCAGTGGCATGATTTTCTTGCCGAGAATTTCAGGCGTGATCGGGCCGGTGTGTTTCATGCGGATGACGCCAGCCTTGTCGATGACGTAGGTTTCCGGCACGCCATAAACGCCGTAGTCGATGCCGACGCGTCCGTCGAGGTCCATGACCGTCAGCTTGTACGGGTCGCCGTGGTCGGCCAGCCATTTGTTGGCCCGCTGGAAGGCGAGTTTTTTCTCTTCATCGGCCGGCATCTTGCTCATGTCGAAACCGCCATCGCCGCGAACTTCCTTGTAGTTCAGGCCGATCAGCGGCACGTCCACTTTTTTCGAGAATTCAACCAGGATCGGATGTTCGGCCCGGCAGGAAACGCACCACGAGGCCCAGACGTTGAGCAGCCAGACCTTGCCCTGCATGTCCTTCGGGCTGAGCGTCGTTTCAGGCTTGGCCAGCACATTCAGGCTGAACGCCGGGGCAGGCTTGCCGACCAGCGGCGATGGTACATCGCGCGGATTGAGCCCCAGACCGACGGCGAGCAGGGCGACGAGGGCGGCAAAGCCGCCGAGAATCCAGAAATAACGGTTCATGCTTGTTGAGTTCCTGCTGGAGTTTGAGCGGGAGATGCCACCCGCGATTTGGCGCGGTAACGGCGGTCGAGCATGGCTAGCAGGCCACCGAGTGCCATCAGCACACAGCCGCCCCAGATCCAGTCGACAAAGGGTTTGTAATAAACGCGAACGGCCCAGGCACCTTCCGGCTTGTCGCGGTCGATGGGTTCGCCGAGCGACACATAGACATCGCGCAGGAAGCCGGCATCGATCGATGCCTCGGTCATCGGCATCTGGGACGAATGGTAATTGCGCTTTTCCGGATTCATTTTGCGCTGGAAACGACCGTCGACCGCAAGATCGAAGTCACCCTGCGCGGCCACGTAATTCGGGCCTTCAACCGCCTTCACGCCGTTGAAGGTAAAGCTGTAACCAGCCACCTGAACGGTGTCGCCGGCTTCCATCTTGACGTCTTTTTCATCCTGGAAGCTGCTGACCATGGTGACGCCGACGACAAAGACAGCGATCCCGATATGGGCCAGATGCATGCCGAAGAAGCTGCGTGGCTGCTTGAACGATGCCGTCAGGAAGCTTTGCTGGCCGCGGGTATGCTGGACGCGCTGGGCGAAATTGAGCCCGGCGGTAAAGACGATCCAGGCGGCAAGCAGCAGGCCCAGCGCGGTCAACGCGCTCCACTGACCATAAACCAAGGGCAGGGCGATGGCGACGACGACAGCAGCGAGGAAGGCCCAGCGCACGGTGCGGATGATTTCAGGGACGGAGGCTTCCTTCCAGCGGGCGAAGGGGCCAATACCCATCAGGAAGAGCAATGGCGTCATGACCGGGACGAAGACCGCATTGAAATACGGTGGGCCAACTGAAATCTTGCCGACGCCGAGTGCATCGATCAGCAGCGGATAGAGCGTGCCGAGCAGCACGGTGGCGCAGGCGACGGCGAGCAGCACGTTGTTGGTGAGCAGCAGCGATTCACGCGAAACCAGGCCAAAACGCCCACCCAGACCAACCTTCGGGGCGCGCCAGGCAAACAGGGCGAGCGACGAGCCGATTACGGCGACGAGGAAAATCAGGATGAAAATGCCGCGCCGTGGGTCGGTCGCAAAAGCATGCACCGAAGTCAGGACGCCAGAGCGGACCAGGAAGGTACCGAGCAGCGACAGCGAAAAAGCCGAAATGGCGAGCAGAACGGTCCAGTTTTTGAAACTGCCGCGTTTTTCGGTGACTGCCAGCGAGTGCACCAGGGCGGTACCGACCAGCCACGGCATGAACGAGGCATTTTCGACCGGATCCCAGAACCACCAGCCGCCCCAGCCCAGTTCGTAATAGGCCCACCACGAACCCATGGCGATGCCGAGGGTCAGGAAACACCAGGCGGCGGTCGTCCAGGGGCGCGACCAGCGGGCCCAGGCGGCGTCGAGCTGGCCGGAAAGCAGTGCAGCGATGGCAAAGGCGAAAGCGACGGAGAAGCCAACGTAACCCATGTAGAGCAGTGGCGGATGGATGACCAGCCCGAAATCCTGCAACAGCGGGTTCAGGTCGCGCCCTTCCGCAGCGCCCGGCAGCAGGCGGTCGAACGGATTCGAGGTGATCAGGATAAACAGCAGGAAACCGAATGAAACCAGACCGAGGGTGCCGAGCACGCGGGCAACCATGGTTTCCGGCAACTGGGCCGACAGCAGGCGGACGGCAAAGGCCCACCAGGCGAGCATCAGCATCCACAGCAACAGGGAACCTTCGTGGCCACCCCAGACGGCAGCAACGCGATATTGCAGCGGCAGCAGCGAATTCGAGTGCTGGGCGACGTAGACCACGGAAAAGTCGTTGGTGATGAAAGCCTGCATCAGGCAGGCGAAGGAGAAGGTGACGAGCAGGGCCAGTGCCGAGGTGGCCGGGCGGGCGACGGCCACCCAGGTCATGTGGTTCTGGTGGGCGCCGACCAACGGCAGGATGCCGAGAATCAGGGCGACGAGCGCTGCGAGGATCAGCGCGAAATTACCGATTTCTGGAATCATGCTCAGTAACCCGTTCCTGTTTTTGCCGGTGCACCGGTTGTTTCGGCCGCTTTTTTGTCGGCTGCGCGGTTGCCTGCGTCATTGACTGCCTTGGCGGCTTCCGGCGGCATGTAGTTTTCATCGTGCTTGGCCAGCACTTCATTGGCTACGAAGATGCCTTCGGCGGTCATCTTGCCCTGGGCGACAGCACCTTTGCCCTCCTTGAACAGGTCGGGAAGGATGCCCTTGTAGTTCACCGTGATGTCCTTTTCAGTGTCGGTCATGATGAAGGCGATTGTCACACCATCGGCCTGGCGCTTGATGCTACCTTCCTTGACCAGCCCGCCGATGCGGAAAACCTTGCCCTGCGGTGCCTTGCCGGCGGCCACATCGGTCGGCGAAATGTAGAGCGCGATATTGCTGTTCAGCGCGTTCAGGACCAGTGCGGCGATGATGCCGATGATGGCCAGGGCGCCGCCGATCAGGGCGAGTTTCTTGTGACGGGATTTCATGAGGCGATGTTCCTAGATTCGGCGCGCAACTGGCGCTTGAGGCGAGCAATGGTGTTCTTTCGATGGCGCACGACGGCAATCGGTTCAATCGCCATGATGGCGGCGGTCAGGCCGAAGGAGCCCCAGACGTAAAAGCCGTAGCCGCCCATGGCGATAAAGTCGGAAAAACTGTTCCAGTAGATCATTTTTCGTCTCCGGCCAGCGCCGCCTTGACCCAGTCGGTGTGGCGTTCGCGCTCGAGCATGATGGTCCGGACGCGCATCAGCGCGACGGCAATCGAATACATCCAGAAACACAGGGCCATCAGCAGCATGCCCCAGAGCATGGTTTCAGCCATCGACGACTTGGTCATGTTGATGCTCGATCCCTGGTGCAGCGTGTTCCACCATTTGACTGAGAAATAGATGATCGGGATATTGACCACGCCAACCAGCAGCAACAGGCCGCCGGCCTTGTCGGCCCGACGCTGGTCGTCGATTGCCGCGGTCAACGCCATGTAACCGATATAAAGGAAGAGCAGGATCAGTTCGGAGGTCAGGCGCGCATCCCACACCCACCACGCACCCCACATCGGCTTGCCCCACAGCGCGCCGGTCCATAGCGAGAGGAAGGCCATCAGCGCCCCGGTTGGCGCCAGCGCCTGGGCCATCATGCCCGACAAGCGGGTATTGAAGGCCAGCCCGATGGCTGCCCAGAAGGCCATGACCAGGTAGATGAACATCGACATCCAGGACGCCGGGACGTGGATGAAAATGATCCGGTAGCCTTCGCCTTGCTGGAAGTCGGTCGGTGCGACGAGCATGCCGAGCCATAGCCCGGCCAGCCCGAAGACGACTGAAATGGCGATGAACCAGGGAATCAGTGCCCCGGCCAGCGGATAAAAGGTGGCCGGTGAGGCAAAGCGATAGAGATTGAAGCGATCTTTCATTCGAGGGCGATCTTCAAGGCAGCGGCCGTCGCCCAGGGGGCGAAGCCGAGTGACGCAAAAGTAAGGGCGGCGAGCAGGGACAGGTGACCTTCTCCCCCGAGTCCGGTCACCGTAGCGTCCACTGCGCCCGCGCCGAATATTAGCACTGGAATGTAGAGCGGGAGGACAAGCAGGGAAAGCAGTACGCCACCACCGCGCAAACCGAGGGTCAGCGCCGCGCCGATGGCGCCGATGCCGGAGAGCGCCGGGGTGCCGAGCAGGATGGCGCCGGTCAGGACGATGAGCGCATCGCCGGAGAGGTCAAACTGGATACCGAGGACGGGGGCGATCAGCGCCAGCGGCAGGCCGGAAACCAGCCAGTGAGCGATCACTTTGCCGGTCACGACTAGCCCGAGCGGGTGTGGGGCCAGCGCCAGTTGTTCAAGCGTGCCATCGCGGTGGTCGTCGGCGAACAGGCGCGGCAGCGACAGCATCGTAGCGAGCAACGCAGCGACCCACAGCACGCCTGGGGCGAGTTTGCGCAACAGATCGGGTTCGGGGCCAACTCCGAGTGGGAACAGGCTGACGACGATGACGAAGAAGAACAACGCTGAAACGATGTCCGCCTGTCGCCGCATGGCCAGTTTGAGATCGCGGCCAATCACCGCAGTAACGATCTTCAGCATCAGCAATCCATTAACCGAGGCGCAATTCGCGAACCTGCCCGGCCGGAATGCTGACCAGCTGGTGCGTTGTCATGACCGCCAGCCCGCCGCGCTGGAGGTGGCCGGAAATGATGCCGGCCAGCCAGTCGACCGCAGCAACATCGAGCGCCACAAACGGCTCGTCGAGAATCCACAGGGGGCGTTTTTCGGTGACCAGGCGAGCCAGTGCGACCCGGCGTTTCTGGCCTTGCGAAAGATATTTGCAGGCAAGGTCTTCGCGTCCGGCCAGCCCGACTTGCTCCAGTGCGTCGAGAGCATCGTCTTCGGACAGCGTTGTGTCGGCCAGGCTCGCTGCCGCGAGCAGGTTTTCAAGCGGCGTCAATTCTTCCTTGATGGCGTTCAGATGGCCGAGGTAGCAGAGATCGGCACGAAAATCGTCACTGCCGATCGGCTTGCCCTGCCAGCGGATTTCCCCGGCTTCCGGTGGCAGCAGGCCGATCAGCATGCGCAACAGACTGGTCTTGCCGGCCCCGTTTTTGCCTTGCAGATAAAGCAGTTCGCCGGCCTCCAGGCGAAACCCGACGCCTGAAAACAGGCGGCGTTCGCCACGTACGCATTCGAGGTTGTCTGCTTCAAGCATCAAGGGAAAAAACCGAAAGAATTCAGGCGCAAATTATGAACGCGCCAGTGTACCGACAGATTGATGATCATCAAACAAAAAGGGCAAGAAAAACGGGGGCCGTAGCCCCCGTTGTTTCTCTGTTGGCGTTTTATTTTTTTTCAAACGGCGTCGGACGCGGGGTGGTGTCCGACGATGGTGGCAGGATCGGCATCTTGAAACTTGGCTGATCACCGGTCAGTGTCTTGAGGAAGGCCACGACCTTGGCGTTTTCTTCGGCGGTGAATTTTTTGCCAAGCTGCAGGCGAGCCATCGTATCGACGGCTTCTGGCAGGGTATTGGCCGCACCGTCGTGGAAGTACGGATAGGTCATTTCGACGTTGCGCAAGGTGGGAACCTTGAAGTTGAACCGGTCGGCATCCTTGCCGGTCACGGCAGAGCGACCTTCGGCCGGGCTGGAAGCCTTGTAGGCTTCGACCACGCCCATTTTCTGGAATGAGTTGCCGCCAACGGCCGGACCATTGTGGCAGGCGATACAGCCGCTATCCTTGAACAGCTTGTAGCCTTCCTGTTCATTCTTGCTCAGGGCTTTCTTGTCGCCTTTCAGCCATTTGTCGAAGCGTGAATTCGGGGTGACCAGGGTTTCCTCGAAGGCGGCGATGGCTTTGGTCACTTTTTCGATGTCGACCGCATCATTGCCAAATGCTTTCTTGAATTCGGCAACGTAGCCAGGGATCGACTGCAGGACGTTGATCGCCAGCGTGTGGGTGAATGCCATTTCGCCTGGATTGGCGATCGGCCCACCGGCTTGTGCCTTGAGGTCGGCGGCGCGGCCATCCCAGAACTGAGCAACATTCAGGCTGGAGTTGAGGACGGTGGGTGCATTGATCGGACCCTCCTGCCAGTTGTGGCCGATCGAGGTCTTGATATTGTCGGTGCCGCCCATCGACAGGTTGTGACAGGAATTGCAGGAAATGAAGCCGGATTTCGACAGTCGCGGATCGAAATAGAGCTTTTTGCCCAGTTCGACAAGTGCCGGGTTGCTGATCTTGGCAGGGTTAATCGGCTGGATGGGTTCCTGATTGGCCGCTAGAGCGCCATGACTGGTGACAGCTCCCAACAGCATGGCAATAGTGGCAGCAAGCAGTGTGCGTTTCATGTTTTTCTCCCTGAGTGAAATAAACCGGTCCGCGCATTCTCACCTTTGTGCCTGTGTTAATATTGATCCAAGTCAATGATTTTTATGGATTTTTGTTATAGTGCCTATAGGTATTCCCTATAGTAAGAAGGGGTTTTAGCTCCCGGCGAATATTTTTGGAGAGCAGTTAATGACACTGACCGAGTTGCGATACATCGTCGCGCTGGCACAGGAGAGCAATTTCAGCCGGGCAGCCGAACGTTGTTCGGTGAGCCAGCCCACACTCAGTGTGGCCATCGCCCGCCTCGAGGATGAATTGGGCGTTCAGCTCTTTGAGCGTGGCAAGGGATTCGTCAGCCCGAGTGTGGTTGGCCTGAAAGTGATCGAGCAAGCCCAGAGAGCCCTCGCCGAGGCAGAAAAGGTGCGCCAGATTGCAACGCATGGACGCAATCAACTGGAAGGTGCCTTGCGCCTGGGCGTGATTCATACGATTGGTCCTTACCTGTTGCCGCAATTGATTCATTCGCTCAAAACAGTGGCACCGGATATGCCGCTGGCGATCGAGGAAAACATGACTGCGACGCTGGCCGAGATGTTGCGTGACAACGAGCTGGATGTCGTGATCATCGCCTTGCCGTTCGATGTTTCAGGGATATTGACCCGGCCGATTTACGATGAAGCGTTCAAGGTCATTGTGCCTCGTGGTCATGCCTGGGAAAGCAAGCAGTGCATCAGTCCGGAGGAGGTGGCGGGAGACGAGGTTTTATTGCTCAAGGCAGGCAATTGTTTCCGCGATCAAGTGCTCGACAGTTGTCCGCAGGTGAGCAGTCCGGAAACCGATATCCGGCTCGGCCATTCCATCGGCACTATCCGCTGCATGGTGGCTTCCGGGCTGGGGGTGTCGGTGCTGCCCGATGGTGCACTGCTTAATCCCTACAGTAATGACATGATTTCAGTCATTCCATTCAAGGAACCGGCGCCATCGCGTCGCATCGCATTGGCCTGGCGGGTCGGATTTGTCCGGCCGAAGGCGATTGATGCTTTGCTTTCGGCCGTGGCCGCACTGAATACCCCAGCCTATCGTCTACTGGTCTGATCGGCGATCAGTACCTCGGCCTGGATTTGTTCGATATGTTCGACAAATCGCGCGCTGGCTGCTTCGAGCTCTAGCAGGAGTTTTTCGCTACCTTCGCTCGATCCTGCGTCATGCAGCGCAATTAATTCCTGGCCGAGTTGATGGATTCGCGTATGAATGTTTTCGATCGAAGAAAAGCAGTCGACCGCAGCATAGCGTTTGCTTTCCTCGCTGTAGAACCAGCGCCCCAAACGACACTGATGCGTATCTTTTGGGGGCATCCTGGCGGCATCGTTCGGTGTGCTGAGGTAAGTGTAGAGCGAGCGCTTCCAGCGCTTGTGGTCGACTTCGGCGATCAGCAGCGGCAAGTCGTCGCGCGACCAGCGAAACGCCGTGGCGGAACTCCACAGGGCATCCGGCTGGAAGTGACGCACCCAGTCGGGGAGTTGCTCGGCGGGCATCGGGCGGGCGATGCCGAAACCTTGCGCCAGATCGCAACCGAGCAGCAGCAGAACCAAACCATGTTCTACCGTTTCCACCCCTTCGGCGATCACTTCGCGCTGAAAGGCCTTGGTCAGTCCGATGACGCCTTCGACGATGGCCAGGTCGTCGGGGTCATCCAGCATGTCGCGGACGAAGGACTGGTCGATCTTGAGAACATCGGCCGGCAGGCGCCGGAAGTAGGTCAGTGATGAATAGCCGGTGCCAAAGTCGTCCAGCGAGAAACTGACGCCGAGGCGTCGGCAGGTGGCGAACAGCTCGGCGGCATGCCCGATGTCTTCAAGCGCAGCCGTTTCGAGGACTTCAAGTTCCAGCCGATGCGGCTGAATGTTGGGGTGTGCGGCGAGCAATTCGCTCAGGCGGCGGGCAAAGCTCGGGCTTTGCAAATGGTTGCCGGCAATGTTGACGCTGACTTTGATGTCGAGCGATTGCTTGCGCCAGCGCTCAAGCTGGCGCAAGGCTTCCTGGATCACCCAGTCGCCGAGCTCGATGGCCAGTTCGCTGCCTTCGATGGCGGGGAGGAACTGGCCGGGTGCGAGCAGGCCGCGTTCGGGATGCTGCCAGCGAATCAGGGCCTCGACGCCGACGACACGCCCTTCGCGCATGTTTACCTTGGGCTGGTAGTGCAGCACGAATTCGTTATTGACCATGCCCTGGCAAATGGCAGCGATTTCGTCACGCCGCACGCGGGCACGCCGGTCGTTTTCCGGGTCGAACAAGTGGTAGCGATTGCGGCCGGCCTGCTTGGCGGCGTACATCGCCTGGTCGGCGTGGCGCAGCAGCGTGTCCGAATCGGCGCCATCTTCCGGGTAGAGCGTGACGCCGATACTGGCCGATATCGTCACGGCATGATTGCTGATGATGAACGGCTGGGTCAGTGCGGCAATGATCCGGGCGATTGCGTGGTCGCATTCATGCACGTCTTCGAGGCCAGCCAGGAGCAGGACAAATTCGTCGCCACCCAGTCGGGACACCGTATCACCGGCCCGGACGCAGATTTTCAGGCGTTGCGCCACCTCGATCAGCAGACGGTCGCCGGTGGCGTGGCCGTAGGCGTCGTTGACCGGTTTGAAATTGTCGAGGTCGAGATAGCAGACGGCCAGCGTCTTGCCGCTGCGCTCGGTCTGGGCCATCGCCAGTTGCATGCGGTCGCCGAGCAGCATCCGGTTGGGGAGCTGGGTCAGGGCATCGAAGTGGGCTTGGTGTTCGAGACGGCGCTGATGCTCCTTGATCAGCGTGATGTCGGAGAAAATGCCGACAAATTGCGATATTTCGCCATTTCGGTTGCGAACGGTCGAAATGGTCAATTGTTCGACGAAAATCTCACCGGTTTTCTTGCGATTCCAGACCTCGCCGCGCCAGAAGCCTTCCTGGCGAATGGTCTGCCACATTTCCTGATAAAACACCGGATCGTGGTGGCCGGATTTGAGCAGATCGGCTGTCTGGCCGATTGCTTCGTCACGCGCATAGCCGGTCAGCTCGCTGAAAGTCGCATTAACTTCGATGATCTGCCCATGAGCATCGGTGATCATGATGCCTTCGTGGGCGTTGTCGAAAACACTGGCGGCCAGTTTCTGACGCTCTTCTGCCGCCAGACGCTCGCTGATGTTCTGGGAAATGCCGAACAACGCCGGCTGGCTATTCCAGTAGCCCTGCGTAATCCGGGTTTCGACGATGATTTCATGCCCGTCGACGTGCAGAATCGGCAAGGTGCAGGTCGAACGCGTGCCGCTGATCATGTCCTCGACCATTTTTCCGGCCATTTCATGTGCTTCGGCCGGGTGGACCGCGGTAACCGGTTGACCACGCAAGGCATCCGGGCCGTAGCCCAGGTTTTCTGCCACCGAGCGGTTGTAGTGCAGGATGCGGCCCTGCATGTCGAAAATCAAAATATAGTCGGCCAGGGTGTCGAACAGGCCATTCAGATTCTGCTGGAGGCGTTGGGCTTCTTCCTGGGCTTGCAGGCGGGAAAGCGTCTGGCTGAAGTTGCCGGCCAGGGTTTCCAGGGCCAGCAAGGTTGCATGGGTGATTTGTCGTGTCCGGTGCCCGGCCAGATTCAGGCAGGCAACCGGCTGGCCGGCAACGGCGATGGGCAGGATGACCAGGCAGCGCAGTCCTTCGCCCTGCATTAGCGGGCTATTGATCAGTTCGGTGTTGTTGCAGTGCTCGCAGGCGGGGGTGCAGTTGCAGACCGGTTTGCCATCCTGGACGATACCGGCTTGCGGTGAGTCGCCAGCAATTTCGCCGACCTGGGCAATGAACTCGGGCGATAGCCCTTCGTGAGCCACAAGATGGTAGCGGCCATCCGGCTGGCGCCAGTAAATCCCGCCCGAATCGAGCTCAGGAAAACGCAGGGCCGCATGCAGGATGGTGGCCAGGACTTCTTCTCGCGCCATGCCGGCAGCCAGGGCCAAGGCCAGATCATGTTCGATATCGAGGCGCAATTTGGCGTTTTTGCGCTCGCTGATGTCCTGAATCGAGATGATCAGTGCCTTACGACCGAAATAGGTGCCGGCATGCAGGTGGGCTTCGACCGGAAATATTTTGCCGGCAGCGTTCTGCCCCCAGAATTCGAGCAACCGGGGCCGGCCGGAAAAAGCTTCGCTGACTTGTGCTTTCATGACCTCCGGATTATTCAGGCCGGTGGCGCCGAATTCGCTGTAGTGCTTGCCGTGCAGATAGTCCCGGGTGTGGCCCGAGAGGCGTTCGGCACCGAGGTTGGCGTCAAGAAAGCAGCCATCTTCGGACTGGATGAAAATGGCTTCACTGATGCTGTCGAAAATTCCCCGGAAAGTTTCCAGGCTTTCCTGCAGATTGTCGGTGTTGCGCTGATTGGTCAGGACCAGCGCCGCCAACTGGCTGGCCTGGTTGAGCTGATTCAGGTCCTGTTCGCTCGGTGTGGCGGGATTTTTCTGATAACAGGCAAAAGTGCCGAGCAATTCGCCTTGCGGTCCGATGATCGGGTCTGACCAGCAGGCGGAGAAGTCACCGAGTTGTGCCAGGTGAAGGCAGGGTTGCCACAGCGGATCGTTGTGTACGTTGCTGACGATGGTTTGTTGGCGCCGGTAGGCTGCCGTGCCGCAGGAGCCGACGCCTTCGGCAACGGGAATGCGTCCGGTGGCGGCAATGTAGTCGTCCGGCAGGCGAGGCGAGGCGCCGTGAAAAAGATGCTGGCCATCTTTTTCGGCCAGCAGAATCGAGCACATCCAGGCTGGGTTCTCAGCTTCGATCGAAAGAATCAGCAATTCGAGAATGCCAATCAGCGGTTCGCCGCGAATCAGGCCGGCGAGCGTTGCATTGCGCAGCAGCATGGCTTCATCGCTGCGCTTGCGGGCAGAAATGTCCTGGGCGAAGCCGACCGTGCCGAGCAGCGTGCCGTTGTCGCCGAATACCGGCGCCTTGAATGTCTCGTGCCAGATCTGCAAACCATGCTTGATGACGGGTTCGAGCACGGTTTTTTGCTGCCGGGTTTGCATCACTTCCGCATCGTCGGCACGGTAGCGATCAGCCAGCTCTATAGGCGAAAAATCAGTGTCGCGCTTGCCGATCAGTGCATTGACCGAGTCGAGTTCGAGGGCCTCGGCCAAAGCGCGATTGGCGGTCAGGAAGCGTGATTCCGTGTCTTTCAGCCAGACCAGGAAGGGAAAGTTGTCGAGCAGGGCGCGCTGGTAGCGTTCATTGCGCAGCGACTGTTCGACGGCAGCATCCCGCGAACGCATCAAGGCCATGCGTTCGGCCATGGCATCGTCGAGCAGGTCAAGTTCGAGCGGGCGCATCAAGGTGTGTTCGGACAACAGCCCGGATACCTGGCCGCCGCGGTCGACGACCACCAGATGCCGAATTCTGTGTTCGACCATGCGTTCGGCGGCATCGGCCAGCGAAGAGGTTTCTTCGACCGTGACGACCGGCTGGGTCATCACGCTGCCCAGTTCGGGATTGAAGTTGGCACCCAGAAAAAGCCGGACGACGTCGCGCTCGGTGACGATGCCGAGCGGCTTGCGTCCATCGACCACGACCACGCAGGTGGCGCGGACGGCGGCCATGGCGGAAATGGCGTCGTCGAGGCGGGTGGTGGCTGGCAGGCGCGGGAAGGTCCGCTCCATCAATGTGTCGACATCGTTCAGATGGCGAAAGAAGTCGGGCCCCAGGTGATGGCGGAAATCGGTTTCAGACGCGACGCCAAGCGGCTTTCCGTCCTTGTCGATGACGACCAGGTGGCGGATGCCGAGCTGGCTCGCTTCGCGATATGCGTGACGAAAATCCATCTCAGCCGGAACAGTGTGTACGGGCGCGGTCATGACTTCCTGCACCGCCTGGTCAAGCGTGCGATGCTGGCGCATGGCCTGCATCATGTCGCCTTCGGTGACGATGCCGTGTACCCCTTCGGCATCGACCACGATGACCGATGAAATACGTAACTCGACCATCAGCGCAGCCGCCTCGCCAAGGCTGGCGTGCAGGGCCACCTGGGCTGTGTGCGGGGTGATCAGGTCGACTATTCGGGGCATCTGTTTTTCCTTGGCTCGGCCAATTTTAAGGCTGGATGATGCCTTGGCGCTGATTGAAGTCAATACGTCATCAGAATGTGTCGACAGTCGCTATGGAAGCTTTCTTTTCACAGGTGGATGCTCTGTGTTCGTTTGCTGTCTCTCCAGATCCTGCCGGCCGTCAGTCCAAAGACAACAAGAGCCTTGATTTGTTTCGTTTAGTTGTGCATCTGATGAAGCTGGCACAGGCCTTGCACCGTGTTGTCCACTTCACGCTACACAAAAATGGGGGAGTCACAAGTGAGCGAGACATTCTACGAAGTGCTGCGTCGCCAGGGGATTACCCGTCGCAGTTTTCTCAAATTCTGCAGCCTGACTGCCACCTCGCTGGGGCTGGGTAGTGCCGCCGCGCCAACCATCGCCCATGCGCTGGAAACCAAGCCGCGCACGCCGGTGTTGTGGCTGCACGGCCTGGAATGCACCTGCTGCTCCGAATCCTTCATCCGCTCGGCGCATCCGCTGACCAAGGATGTCGTGCTCTCGATGCTGTCGCTCGATTACGACGACACGCTGATGGCCGCCGCCGGCCACCAGGCCGAGGCGATCCTCGACGAGGTCAAGAAGAAGTACAAGGGTAATTACATCGTTGCCGTCGAAGGTAATCCGCCCTTGAACGAAGACGGCATGTTCTGCATCCAGGGCGGTCGCCCCTTCATCGAGAAGCTGCGCGAAACCTGCGCCGATGCCAAGGCCATCATCAGTTGGGGCGCTTGCGCTTCCTACGGCTGTGTCCAGGCTGCCAAGCCGAACCCGACACGCGCCACGCCGGTGCACAAGGTGATCACCGGCAAGCCAATCATCAACGTGCCGGGCTGCCCGCCGATTGCCGAGGTGATGACCGGCGTCGTCACCTACATGCTGACCTTCGACCGCATTCCCGAGCTGGATCGCCAGGGCCGGCCGAAGATGTTCTACGGTCAACGTATCCACGATAAGTGTTATCGCCGCGGCCACTTCGATGCCGGCCAGTTCGCCGAAGCCTGGGATGACGAAGGTTCGCGCAAGGGCTACTGCCTGTACAAAATGGGTTGCAAGGGTCCGACCACCTACAACGCCTGCTCGTCGATGCGCTGGAATGGCGGCGTCAGCTGGCCGGTGCAGTCCGGCCACGGCTGTATCGGTTGTTCGGAAGATGGTTTCTGGGACAAGGGGTCGTTCTACGACCGCGTTACCGACATCAAGGCTTTTGGGGTTGAAGCCAATGCCGATTCGATTGGCAAGGCAGCTGCCGGCACCGTGGGTGCGGCGATTGCTGCCCACGCCGCCGTGACGGCGCTGGCTCGTGCTCGTCAGAAGGCGGGCGAGACTGAAGAACAAAAGGGAGAAAAATAAGATGAGCGCCTACGAAACCCAAGGCTTCAAGGTCGATAACTCCGGCAAACGCGTCGTTGTCGATCCGGTCTGCCGCATCGAAGGTCACATGCGTGTCGAGGTCAATCTCGACAGCGACAACGTGATTCGTAACGCCGTCTCGACCGGTACCATGTGGCGCGGTCTGGAAGTCATCCTCAAGGGCCGCGATCCGCGCGATGCCTGGGCGTTCACCGAGCGCATCTGCGGCGTGTGCACCGGTACCCACGCGCTGACCTCGGTGCGTGCGGTGGAAGATGCGTTGTCGATCAAGATTCCGGAAAACGCCAACACCATCCGTAACCTGATGCAGCTGAATCTTTATATTCATGACCATCTGGTGCATTTCTACCATCTGCATGCGCTCGACTGGGTCGATGTCGTCTCGGCATTGAAAGCTGATCCGAAGGCAACTTCGGCGCTGGCCCAGAGCATTTCCAGCTGGCCGCTGTCGTCACCGGGCTATTTTCGCGACATCCAGAACCGCCTGAAGAAATTCGTCGAATCCGGCCAGCTCGGCCCGTTCATGAACGGTTATTGGGGCAATCCGGCCTACAAGTTGCCGCCGGAAGCCAATCTGATGGCCGTGGCGCATTACCTCGAAGCGCTCGATTTCCAGAAGGAAATCGTCAAGGTGCACACCATTTTCGGCGGCAAGAACCCGCATCCGAACTGGCTGGTCGGCGGCGTACCCTGCGCGATCAACCTCGAAGGCGTCGGTGCCGTCGGGGCGATCAACATGGAGCGCCTGAACCTGGTCAAGAGCATCATCGACCGCTGTACCGAGTTCGTTGAACAGGTCTATGTGCCGGATCTGCTGGCCATCGGTTCCTTCTACAAGGGCTGGGGCTACGGCGGCGGCCTGTCGTCCAAGAACATGCTGTCCTACGGTGATATTCCGCAGATCGCCAATGACTATTCATCCGGTAACCTGCTGTTGCCGCGCGGCGCGATCATCAACGGCAAGCTCGACGAGATTCACCCGGTCGACCTGAAAGACCCGGAGCAGGTGCAGGAATTCGTCGCCCACTCCTGGTACAAATACCCGGACGAAACCAAGGGCCTGCACCCGTTCGATGGTGTCACCGAACCGAGCTTCGTGCTCGGCCCGAACACCAAGGGCACCAAGACCAACATCAAGGAGCTCGACGAAGGCGGCAAGTATTCGTGGATCAAGGCGCCGCGCTGGCGTGGTCATGCCATGGAAGTCGGCTGCCTGCCGCGCATGGTGCTCGGCTATCTGCAACCGAAGCAGTATCCGGAAATCCACGGCCTGGTCGAAGGCGCCCTGAAAAAACTCGACATCCCGGTCACCGCACTGTTCTCGACACTGGGTCGTACGGCGGCACGCGGTCTGGAAACGGCGTACTGCGTCAAGCTGCAGAGCCAGCAATTCGACAAGCTGATGGCCAATCTCAAGGCCGGCGATCTGAACACGGCGAATATCGAGAAGTGGGAACCGAGCACCTGGCCGAAGGAAGCCATGGGCGCAGGTTTCACCGAAGCCCCGCGCGGTGCGCTGGGTCACTGGATCCGCATCAAGGACACCAAGATCGACAACTACCAGTGTGTTGTGCCGACCACCTGGAACGGCGGTCCGCGCGACCACAAGGGCCAGATCGGTGCCTTCGAGGCAGCGCTGATGAACACGCCGGTTGCCAAGGCCGACGAGCCGCTGGAAATCCTGCGTACGCTGCATTCCTTCGATCCCTGCCTGGCCTGCTCGACGCACGTGATGAGCCCGGATGGACAGGAAATGACGACGGTCAAGGTCCGCTGAGCGGTCCGGAAAGGAGGCAATCATGCTCTCTCAACAGGACATGCTCGAGGCCGAACGGCACGGTAAACAAGTCCGTTCGATCTATGTCTACGAAGCGCCGGTCCGCCTGTGGCACTGGCTCAATGCGCTGGCCATGGTGGTGCTGGCGGTGACCGGCTATTTCATCGGCACGCCGTTGCCAACCCAGCCAGGCGAGGCGGCGACCCATTTTCTGATGGGTTACATCCGCTTTGCCCATTTTGCGGCCGCCTATATTTTTGCCATCGGGCTGGCGGCGCGCATTTACTGGGCCTTCGTCGGCAATCACCATGCCCGGCAGATTTTCATGCTGCCGCTCAGTAACAAGCATTGGTGGAGTGAAGTGTTCTTCGAATTGCGCTGGTATCTTTTCCTCGAAAAGACGCCGAAAAAATATGTCGGTCACAATCCGATGGCGCAGTTGATGATGTTCTTCTTTTTCACCGTACTGGCCGTTGGCATGGTGTTCACCGGTTTTGCGTTGTATGGCGAAGGCGCCGGCCTGGGCAGCTGGAGTGACCGTGTCTTCGGCTGGGTATTGCCGATGCTCGGCGGTTCGATGCAGGTGCATAACCTGCACCGTCTGGGGATGTGGATCATGATGAGTTTTGCCGTCATCCACATCTACGCCGCGATCCGCGAAGACATCATGAGCCGCCAGAGTCTGATTTCGACGATGATTTCCGGCTGGCGGATGTTCAAGGACTGACGATTTACCTTGCGTTGGCCCCGGGGCATGCGAGTGCGCCCGGGGCATTTTTTTCAGGGGATGGCAATGAATTCCAAACGCATTCTGGTCCTTGGTATCGGCAACCTGCTATGGGCCGATGAAGGTTTTGGCGTGCGCTGTGTCGAGGCGCTCAACGCCGGCTGGGTATTCCCGCCGCAGGTCGAGCTGATGGATGGCGGAACGCAGGGCCTCTACTTGCTGCCCTATGTTCAAGAAGCCGACTGTCTGCTCGTCTTTGACGCGGTCGACTATGGCGATGAGCCGGGAATGCTGCGTGAAGTGGTCGGCGATCAAGTGCCGCGTTTCATGGGCGTCAAGAAAATGAGCCTGCACCAGACCGGTTTCCAGGAAGTCCTGATGGCCGCCGAACTGACCGGCAAACTGCCGGCCGAGTTGGTGCTGGTCGGCGTTCAGCCGGTCGAGCTTGAGGATTACGGCGGCAGCCTGCGCGATGCGGTCAAGGCACAGATGCCGGCCGCGCTGGAGATCGCTTTCAAATGGCTGGCGCATTGGGGCGCCACGCCCGACGCGCGAACCGGCCTGGCCGAGCGGATCAACAACCCGGCGCTGGCCATCGACCTGTATGAAGGCGAGCGGCCACCGGCTGATCAGGCTTATCGGCTCGGCGACGCGCGTTTCCTCAACATGGAAGCCTCCTGAGATGTGCCTCGGCATTCCGGTTCAAGTCATCGAGTGCGGCGAACACTTCGCCCGCTGCCAGGGGCGGCATGGCGACGAGCTGAGGATCGACCTCAGCCTGGTCGGCCAGCAGGCACCGGGCACCTGGCTGCTCTGCTTTCTCGACGCCGCACGCGAAGTGATTCCGGCCGAGCGGGCCGCATCGATCTGTGCGGCACTTGCCGCGCTGGAAGCCGTCGGCACCGGAGAAACCAATTTCGATGCTTTTTTCGCTGATCTGAATCGCGAACCCCAACTCCCCGAATTCCTGAGGACGAACAAATCATGACGCTGCAACTTGCCCCCGGGCTGACTTCGCTCGACCGACTTGATACTTCAATCAGCCGGATGGTCCAGAAACACGGTTTTCAACGTGTCGACCGCAGCAATCCCGATTTTCCCGCCGGGCTGACCGCCTTGCTGCTGACCGATGATCCGCAGCGCAACCTGGAAGTACTCGACGCCTGCGTCATCCTGCCGGAAGCCCTCAAGCCGCTGGGCGAACAGATTTCCCGCCGGGTCGCCGATCATCTGGTCAGCGCCGGGTTGATGAAGCAATACGGTGTGGCTCGTGCGCCTGCCGTTGTCTTCCTGCGCGACGGCCAGTTTGTCGGCATGCTCAACGGCATCCGTGACTGGTTCGAATACCAGAATGAAGTGACCCGCCTGCTGACCGGGCCGGCTCAACCCAAACCCATCGGCATTCCCGTTCGTTCGGCCGATCAGCCAGGAGCCTGCGCATGAACCCGTCCACGATGCGTCCTTTCCCTATTTCGGTCGTTGCCATGGGCCCTGGCTCGCAAGGCGACGAAGCGCCGGATTACCTGCCGATGCCGAAAGGCATGGAAACATTTTCAGCCCCCAGCCTGCCCTACGATGCGCCGCCCGACATCGTTGTCCGGGCCGAACGCCTGCTCCGTTTTTTCGTCGATGGAGCCGCCGAAGTCGGCTTTGCCGGCGGCGCCAAGCTCGATTTGCTCGGTCTGGATGCACCGGTGCGTGAAGTCATCAACCAGTCGATGGGCTTTGGCGAAGTCAGCGCCTTTACCGCGGCGCCGGAACACTGGCGTGTCCAGGAAACGGCCTTCGCCGGGCTGTGGCGCGTCCTGAAAGTGGCCGATGATGGTGCAATGCTGGTCGACCGCCTGGAAACCGGTGTCGTGCCGGCCGTTCTGATCGATGCCATGCTGGCCACGACGACGGATGATCTGCCGGCCCCGGACTATCCGGCCGGCACGATGAATGCACCGGCTCTGGTCGAGGAGCTGCGCCTGCAGGCTGCCGCCTGGCAGCCGGGGAGCGCGGCGCACATCATCAACCTGACGCTGCTGCCGGTCAGCGATGCCGATCTCGACACCCTGTACAACTGGCTGGGGCATCGTGAGGTTTCCATCCTGTCGCGCGGTTACGGCAATTGCCGGATTACCAGCACGCGGCTGAAAAATGTCTGGTGGGTCCAGTATTTCAACAGCATGGATACGCTGATCCTCAACTCGATCGAAGTGATCGGCATGCCTGAAGTGGCGCTGGCTTCTGACGAGGATTTCAGCGATTCGATCGAGCGCTTGCGCGAATATCTGGCCATGATGGCCGACCCGCTTTAAATGTCGATCATGCGATTCGAAGGTTCATTTCTCGGCGTCAAGCCGGAAGACAAGCTGGAGTGCGGCATTTGCTGGTGGGTGTACGACCCGTCCGAAGGTGACGACGTGCGTGGCATTCCCCCCGGCACGCCGTTCGCCGCTTTGCCGGATGATTGGTGTTGCCCCGGCTGCGATGCGCCGCCGCACAAATTCATGGTGCTCGGCGAATGAAAGTCCGGGCGACCGACCCGTCGTCCGAGCTGGTCGAGGTATTCAGCGAAATTGCCCGGACGCGCATGGCCGGCTTGCCGATCTGCAATGCCCGGCTGGAAGTCGAGGCGCTCGGCTTCCGGCAGACGGCTTCCGGGCATTGGGCCGGCGCCATGGTGACGCCCTGGGCGATCAATCTGCTGTGCCTGCCCGGTCAGGCCGAAGGCTGGCCCCAGTTGGCGGCATGCAGCAAGTATGATTGGCAGTTTCCATCCGGCAATTACGAATTCACCGTGGCGCAGGAAGATCGTCTGGGTAACTACCACCTCTGTTCACTGTTTTCGCCGGCCCTCGAATTCGAGAGCCACGAAGCCGCGCGCCTGACGGCGCTGGCTGCGGCCCAGGCCCTGTTTTCCGGGCCGATCGCTGTACCGACGGAGGGTGCGGCACCGGCCCCGACACGGCGCGCTTTTCTGGGATTGCGCGGGTGACCTCAACCGGTTTGCTGACCGTTCGGGCGCAGCTGCAGGGCGCGCATCTGGCCGCGATTGACGTCGAGCTCCGGCGACCGGCCGTGACCCGCTTGTTCATCGACCAGATTCCCGAGGCGGTGGTCAAGACGGTTCCCTATCTTTATACCTTGTGTGCCCATGCCCAGCGCGCGGCGGCGCAGGCAGCGCTGGCCGCAGCACAGGGCGAGTCGCGCCGGCCGGTCGATGATGCCGAGTTGTGGATCGAGGTACTGCACGAGAATCTCTGGCGTCTGTTGCTCGACTGGCCGCTGGCCCTCGGCCTGGCGCCGGCCAAGGAAGCTTTTGTCGCCTGGCGGGCCGGGCGACAGGGCAGTGAGTGCATCAGCACGACCCGGCATTTGCTCGATACGGCCTTGCTCGATGTCAGTGAAAAATGCCTTGAAAAGCTGGTCGACCGCGACGCGCCGGCGGATTGCTCCAGCCCCTTGCTGAATGCCGAGGACTGGCTGGCTTTCTGGCAGGGCAATGCCGCATCGCCGCCGGCCGTACATCGTCCGGCAACGGTCGTCGCCGCATATCGTGCCCGTCTGGCTGAGGTTGAACGGGCCGGGCAGGCGCTGGCTGCCGGTGCCCCCTTTCCGATTGCGGCTGCCGCTCAGGCGGCTTGGGGCGTCGGGCAGACGCTGACGGCGCGCGGTGTGCTGACCCATGCGGTGCACCTTGTCGATGGACGGGTGCTCAATTACCGTGTCGATGCGCCGACCGATGCGCTTTTTGCCGATGCCGGCGCGTTGACCGCGTTACTGGCCGGGCGGACCTTTGCTCATGCAGCCGAGGCGCGTCTGGCGCTCGATCAGGCCATTCTGGCGCTCGATCCCTGTGTGCCGTATAGCGTGGAATTGAATCATGCATGAAATGTCGCTGGCCGAAGGTGTGTTGCAACTGGTCGAAGATACCGCCCGGCGCGAAGGTGCCAAGCGGGTCACGACCGTCGTGCTGGAAATTGGCCGGATGTCCTCGGTCGAGCCGGAGGCCTTGAAATTCTGTTTTGAAGCGGTGACGCACGGCAGCCTGGCTGAAGGTGCGGCGCTGGAAATCGTCAGCGTACCGGGGGCGGGGTGGTGCATGGTCTGTGCCGCGACCGTGCCGATGGAAGAACTTTTCGGTGCCTGCCCGACGTGTGGCAGCCATCAGGTGCAGCCGACCAGCGGCACCGAAATGCGCGTCAAAGAAATCGAAATCGACTAGGAGACAAGATCATGTGCACAGTTTGCGGATGCGCGGCGGGCGAGACCCGCATGGAAGGCGATGGTCACGAACATACCCATGTTCATGCCGACGGCACGGTTCACAGCCATGGTCACGAGCATCATCATGATCACGCCCACGAGCACGGGGCTGAACCGGCCGGGACGCACAGTCACAGCCATGTCCACGCCGATGGCAGCACGCATGTTCATGAACACGTGCATGCCGGCGAGCACGCGCACGATCATGGCCATGAACACAGCCATCATCACCACGAACACCCGGTGTCCGGCGATCTCGATTACGGCACCGGCCCGGCCCGTGCCCACGTGCCGGGGTTGAGCCAGTCGCGCATGGTGCAGATCGAGCAGGACATCCTGTCGAAGAACAATACCTACGCGACGGCCAATCGCAGCTGGTTCGATGAGCGCGGTATTTTTGCGCTCAATCTCGTCTCCAGCCCCGGTTCCGGCAAGACGACCTTGCTCGTCAAGAGCATCGAATTGCTCAAGAACAGCGTGACGATCAGCGTCGTCGAAGGCGACCAGCAAACCTCGAACGATGCCGAGCGGATTCGCGCCACCGGCGTCGCGGCGCTGCAGATCAACACCGGCAAGGGCTGTCATCTCGATGGTCACATGGTGGGCCACGCCGTGCAGCGGATGAAGCCGGCCGATGAATCGCTGTTCCTGATCGAAAACGTCGGCAATCTGGTCTGCCCGGCAGCTTTCGATCTCGGCGAACACCACAAGGTGGCGATTCTTTCGGTGACCGAAGGCGAGGACAAACCGCTGAAATACCCGGACATGTTCCGCGCCGCCGATGTGATGTTGCTCAACAAGTGCGATCTGTTGCCGCACCTCGATTTCGATGCCGATCTGGCTGAGGCCAATGCCCGCCGGGTCAACCCCGCGCTGGTCATCTTCCGCGTTTCGGCCAAGAGCGGCGAGGGCATGGCCGCCTGGCTGGACTGGATTCGGGCCGGGCTGACCGCCCAGCGCGGCAAGCGGAGCGCCAGCGTGGATGCGCTGAAGGCGCGGGTCGCCGAGTTGGAGCGCCAGTTGGCGGCGCGCTGACGGATCGATGAGCGGCCAGCTGATCCGCATTCGCGGTCTCGTTCAAGGCGTCGGGTTTCGTCCCTGCGTCTGGCGGCTGGCCAGAGAACTGGGTTTGCGCGGCTGGGTGCGCAACGATGGCGGTGGTATCAGTGTCGCGGTCGACGGTGCCGGCGTGGCCGAATTCGTCGCCCGGCTGCAGTGCGACAAGCCGCCGCTGGCGCGCATCGACGGGATAGCCATCGAACCGATGGAAGTCAGCGGCGAAGGTTTCAGCATTCTGGATAGCGCACCCGGCGAGATTCGCACGGCCATTGGGCCGGATGCGGCCATCTGCCCGGCCTGCATCGCCGATATCTGCAATCCGCAAAGTCGGCGCTGGCGCTATGCCTTCACGACCTGCACGCACTGCGGGCCGCGCTTCACGGTCAGCCGGGCGCTTCCCTACGACCGGGCGCAGACCAGTCTGGCGGCGTTTCCGTTGTGCGCTGCCTGCGCCGAGGAATATGGCGAACTGCCGGCGACGGATGCGGCGGATTTCACGGTCGACCGCCGTTTTCATGCCGAAACCACCTGCTGCCCGGCCTGCGGGCCGCAACTCGCCTTGCTCGATGCAATGGGCAAGGTACAGACCGGCGATCCGCTGGCTGCAACCCTGGCCTTGCTGCAAGCCGGAAAGATTGTTGCGCTCAAGGGACTGGGTGGTTTTCATCTGGCCTGCGATGCGCACAATGCGGCGGCGGTGATCGAGCTGCGCCGGCGCAAACAGCGCGAGGCCAAACCCTTCGCCGTGATGGGCCTGAATCCGGCGGCGCTCGCTGCCCATGCCCGGATCGGTTCGGCCGAGCTGGATTTGCTGCGCTCGCCGGCGGCGCCGATCGTGCTTTGTCCCAAGGCGGCTGATGAATTGCCCGGCATTGCGCCGGATCTGGCCTGGCTTGGCGTGATGTTGCCGTTCACGCCATTGCATCTGCTGCTCTGGCACGAAGCGGCCGGTCGGCCGGCTGGCACGGCGTGGCTGGATGAGCCGGCCGAAATGCTGCTAGTCATGACCAGCGCCAACCCGCACGGCGAGCCGCTGGTTATCGATAACGCCGAAGCCGTCGAGCGTCTGGCCGGGATTGCCGATGCCTTTCTGGTCCATGACCGGGCAATCGTCATGCGCTGCGATGACTCGGTGCTGCGCACCGGGCACCAGGGGACGCACTTCATCCGCCGGGCGCGCGGCTATGTACCGCAGCCGATACCTCTCGCCGAGAGCGGCCCGACGGTGCTGGCACTGGGCGGCTACCTGAAAAATACGGTCTGTGTCATGAAAGGCGGCGAAGCCTACCTGTCGCAGCATGTCGGCAGCCTCGACAATGTCGCGGCCATCGGTTTCCTGGAAGAAACGGTCAGGCATCTACTGGCCATACTCGATGTGCGTCCCGAACTGATCGCCCACGATTTGCACCCCGATTTCGCCTCGACCCGACTGGCTCAGGCCTTGGCTGACGAGTTCGGCGTTCCGGCGCTGGCTGTTGGGCATCATCAGGCACATCTGGCGGCGATTTGTGCCGAACATGGCGTTAATAAGCCGATAACCGGTATTGCCATCGATGGTGTCGGGCTGGGACCGGAGGGTGGCTTGTGGGGCGGCGAGTTGCTGCGTCTGGATGGCATTTCCGCTCACCGCCTTGGCCACCTCAAAACGCTGTGTTTGCCGGGCGGCGATCGCGCGGCGCGCGAGCCGTGGCGGATGGCGGTTTCCTTCCTGCACGGCGCGGGGCTCGCTGAGCGCATTCCCGACTGGCTGGCGCGTTGCCATCCGGGGCGCGATGCCGGGCCGTTGTTGACCATGCTCGACCGTCAGTTGCGCTGCCCGCCGACCAGTAGTCTCGGGCGCTGGTTCGATGCCGCCGCTGCCCTGCTCGGCCTGTGCGGTGAAGTGCGCTACGAAGGGCAGGCCGCGATGCAGCTGGAAGGGCTGGCCGCCGGGCATGGTCCGGTCGCCCCTTTGCCGGAAGGATTTGTGATTGCCGATGGCGTGCTCGATTTGACGCCGCTACTGAGCACTTTGCTCGATTGCCATGATCCGGCCTACGGTGCCGCGCTGTTCCACGCCACGCTGGCAGCCGGGCTGGCACAATGGGTGATCATCGGAAATGCCGCGTTTGCTGCGGTCGACCGCGAAAAATCAGGGAAAATCGCGGTTGCCGGTGGCTGTGCGATGAACGCAGTGTTGATCGATGCCTTGCGTCGGCAACTGGCGGCGGTTGGATTGGACTTGCTTGAAGCCCGTCAGGCACCGCCGAACGACGGTGGTCTGGCGCTCGGTCAGGCCTGGGTGGGACGGCGCATGTTCAAGGAAAAGCAATGTTGAGTGGAATGACAGGCCCATGGTTGAGCAACAAATGACCCCGATTCACGCGCAGGATCCCGCGCTTTTGCTGGAAGAGCATTTTCGGCAGACGGCCGGACAAAACGGGCCGCTCAATCCGCGCCTTCAAGTCGAAGCCATCGGCTTTTCGCGGTATCTGGGCGACTGGCTGGGGGTTGTCGTGACGCCCGATTTTGTCCGCCTGCTGCTTTTGCCAGGCGGCGGTTCCCTGTGGGGCGACATTCCGGCCGGTCAGCGGCGTTATCTCGAACTGGCCGGCGGCACCCACACCTTTTTTGCCGAGGAATCAGCGGCGATCGGCCCATATCAATGGGCCGCGCTGGTCGATTCCGCGGCTGCGCTGCCCGACATGACGAGCGCCCGCCTGCTGGCGCTGGACGGGCTGCGTCTGGCTACCGGGCGGCTGCCCGAGCAGTTGCCGGTGGCGCCTGCCGAAGCCGCTCCCGAAGTGACGCGGCGCGGGTTTTTCCGGCGCCTGGCTGGCAAGCGCCCATGATGCCCAAGGAGAATGACTGATGTGTCTGGCAATCCCCGCCCAGGTGGTTGAGTTGCGCGACGGCGACAATGCGCTGGTCGATCTGGCCGGCGTGCGCAAGGAGATTTCGCTCGCGCTGGTCGAAAACGTCGCGGTTGGTGATTACGTCATCGTGCATGTCGGCTACGCGCTGAACAAGCTTGACCCCGACGAAGCGGCCAAAACCCTCAAGCTGTTCGCCGAACTTGGCGATGCAGCTTTCTCCGCCGACGATCCGACCGTGCACTGATGAAATACATCGACGAATTCCGCGATGGCGAGGTCGCCAAAGGGCTGGCCGAGGCCATTCGCCGCGAAGCCAACCCGGCGCGCAACTACCATTTCATGGAGTTCTGCGGCGGCCACACCCATGCCATTTCGCGTTACGGCGTATCCGACTTGTTGCCGGCCAACGTCAAGATGATCCACGGTCCGGGTTGCCCGGTCTGCGTGCTGCCGATCGGTCGCGTCGATCAGGCGATCCGGCTGGCCGTCGAGCAGGGCGTGATGCTGTGCACTTATGGCGACTGCCTGCGCGTGCCGGCCTCCGACGGCCTGTCGCTGATGAAGGCCAAGGCGCGCGGCGGCGACATCCGCATGGTGTATTCGAGCGCCGATGCGGTGCTGCTGGCGCAAAAAAATCCGGACAAGCAGGTGGTGTTCTTCGCCATCGGCTTCGAAACGACGACGCCGCCGACTGCGGTGGCGATTAAGCAGGCGGCGGCACTCGGCCTCAAGAATTTTTCCGTACTGTGTTGCCACGTACTGACGCCATCGGCCATTTCGAGCATTCTCGAATCGCCGGAAGTTCGTCAGTGGGGCACCGTGCCGCTCGACGGTTTTATCGGCCCGGCCCACGTTTCGACCATTATCGGCAGTCGACCGTACGAATTTTTCGCCGAGGAATACCGCAAGCCGGTGGTCATTGCCGGCTTCGAGCCGCTGGACGTGATGCAGGCGATCAAGATGCTGATCCGTCAGGTCAATGAAGGTCGGGCCGAAGTTGAAAACGAGTTCTCGCGGGCCGTCGACCGCGACGGCAACAAGAAAGCCCAGCAACTGGTCGCCGATGTCTTCGAGATGCGCAAGCACTTCGAATGGCGTGGTCTGAACGTGCTGCCGTATTCAGCCTTGCGCATTCGCAGCCAGTTCGCCGAATTTGATGCCGAAAAACGCTTTCCGCTCGGCTATGCCTCGGTGCCCGATCACAAGGCCTGCGAGTGCGGCGCCATCCTGCGCGGCGTCAAGCGGCCGCAGGACTGCAAGATTTTCGGCACGGTGTGCACGCCGGAAAATCCGGTCGGCTCGTGCATGGTTTCCTCCGAAGGCGCTTGCGCCGCCCACTACACCTATGGACGCTACAAGGATGTCTGAGTCTTCCGCAACGCCTCGCAAGAACTACGTTCGACCGCTCGACATCAAGCACGGCCAGGTCGACATGGCGCATGGCGCCGGCGGCCGGGCGATGGCGCAACTGATCGAAGAGTTGTTTGCCCGTCATCTTGGCAACGAATACTTGGCGCAGGGTGACGATGGAGCGTTGCTACCGGCGCAAGGCGAAGGCCGGCTGGTCATGGCGACCGATTCGCATGTTGTTTCGCCGCTGTTTTTCCCCGGTGGCGATATCGGCTGTTTGTCGGTGCATGGCACGATCAACGATGTGGCCATGATGGGCGCGAAGCCTTTGTGGTTATCGGCCGGCTTCATCCTTGAAGAAGGGTTTAAGCTCGCCGATCTGGCGCGCATCGTGCAAAGCATGGCGGCGGCGGCCAAGGAGGCTGGTGTGCCGGTGGTGACCGGCGATACGAAGGTGGTCGAGCGCGGCAAGGGGGATGGTGTGTTCATCACGACAACCGGCGTCGGGGTGGTTGCGCCGGGTCAGGCATTGTCCGGGCGCAGCGCGCGGCCCGGCGACGTCATTCTGATATCCGGCACGCTCGGTGATCACGGCATGGCGATCATGGCCGAGCGCGAAAGCCTGGGCTTCGAGTCGCCGATTGTTTCCGATACCGCCGCGCTACACGGCCTGATTGCCGCGATGCGGGCGAGCGGTGCCGATATTCATGTGCTGCGCGATCCGACCCGCGGTGGCCTGGCCACGACATTGAATGAAATCGCCCGTCAGTCGGGGGTCGGCATGATGCTGCAGGAAAAGGCTTTGCCGGTGAATCCGGCGGTCAACGCAGCCTGTGAATTTCTTGGGCTTGACCCGCTTTATGTCGCCAATGAAGGCAAATTGGTCGCGATCTGCGCTGAAAATGATGCCGAAAAGCTATTAACGGCGATGCGTGCCCATCCGCTCGGCGGCCAATCCGCGATCATTGGTACGGTGCATGAAGATGCGCACCATTTTGTCCAGATGACGACGGCTTTTGGCGGCAAGCGGATTGTGGACTGGTTGTCCGGCGAGCAGTTGCCGCGAATCTGCTAGGAGAGCTCAGTGGCGCAGTGCAATCAGCAGCGATTGGACATCGTCGAGTTCGGCCAGGACGACGGCCCGTGCGTCAGCCATATTGTCGGCGTAGCGGACATGGAAAATGTCGCGACGGCCGTCCAGGTAGCGGACTGCGGCGGTGTACTCCGGGCGTGGGTTCGGTGCCGAGTGAATTGTCGTGCTGCGTGATGTGTTGCGCTTTCGTTGTGCCTGCATTGTCTTTTCCCCCGACTGTTTTCTTGTTGGAATGCATCGTAAAGAAAGCCAAGTGATTGAAAAATAGCGCGAAAGTCATAGAGATATGCGCATGTAAAACTGGCGGTCTGCCAGCCAGCGTCGCGCCGCGCTTTATGTGCATGTAATTTCTTGTAAATATCCGGACGGTATGCGAATTCTCTTCCTGACCCATAGCTTCAACAGTCTCGCTCAACGGCTTTTTTGCGAATTGAGTCAAATCGGCCATGAAATCAGCATTGAGTTCGATATTGCCGATTCGGTCAGCGAAGAAGCGGTGCGTCTGTTCCGTCCCGATCTGATCCTGGCACCCTTTCTCAAACGGGCGATTCCGGCATCGATCTGGTCCCGGCATCGCTGCCTCGTCGTTCACCCCGGCGTACCGGGCGACCGTGGTCCGTCGGCGCTCGATTGGGCGATCCAGAAGGATCTGCCGACCTGGGGCGTGACGGTGCTGCAGGCTGAGGCCGAAATGGATGCCGGTCCGGTCTGGGCCTCGGCTGAGTTCCCGATGCGCCGGGCCAAGAAATCGTCGATCTACCGTAATGAAGTGACCGAAGCGGCGGTGCGCGCCGTCCTTGCTGCGGTCGACCGTTGCCAGCAGCCCGATTTCAAGCCGCAGCGCATGGCCGGGCAGGCGCATTCAACCCTGCGTCAGGCTGACCGGACGATCGACTGGGCAAGCCAGGGCAGTGCCGCCGTGCTGGCCCGGATCAACGCAGCCGATGGTTTCCCCGGTGTGGCCGATCTGTTGTTCGGCCAGCCCTGCCATCTGTTTGATGTCTGGCCGGAAGCGGTCTTGCGCGGTGCGCCGGGTAGTCTGATTGCCCGGCGTGAAACGGCCATCTGCCGTGCAACGCAGGATGGTGCGGTGTGGATCGGCCATGTCAAACGCCAGGGCGGCATCAAGTTGCCGGCAACACAGGCTTTCCCCGAGGCGGCTGAATTGCCCGAGGTGCCGTTGGCTGGCTATTTGAAATCGGCGCAGCCCACCTGGCAGGACATCAGCTACGAAGCCGCCGGTGGCGTTGGTTTCCTCAGTTTCGAGTTCTACAACGGCGCAATGAGCAGCGGACAATGCCGGCGTCTGACCGAAGCCTTTAACTGGGCGGCTGCGCAGCCGACGCGGGTTATCGTCCTGCGTGGCGGTAGCGATTTCTGGTCGAACGGCATTCACCTCAACACCATCGAAGCGGCGGCCAGCCCGGCCGATGAGTCCTGGGCCAACATCAATGCGATCGACGATCTGGCCGAAGCCATTTTGCGCTGCGAAACACAGTTGACCGTGGCAGCTGTCGGCGCCAACAGCGGGGCGGGCGGTTGCTTTCTGGCGCGCGCCACCGATTTTGTCTGGGTCCGTGACGGGGTGATGCTCAACCCGCATTACAAGAACATGGGCAACCTGTTCGGCTCCGAGTTCTGGACTTACCTGTTGCCGCCGCGCGTCGGCGAAGACGGTGCCCGTGCGATCATGCGCCACCGCTTGCCGATGACGGCGGCCGAGTCAGTTCGCCTGGGCTTCTACGATGCTTGTTTGCCGGCCCCGGGTTTTGCTGTTGATGTCGCCCGGCGAGCTGCAGAATTGGCGGCGGCCGGTGATTTTTCAGAACGCGTGGCGGCCAAGCAGGCCAAACGTCGGGCCGATGAAGCGATACGACCGCTGGCCGATTACCGGGCGGCCGAGTTGCACGAAATGCAGCGCAATTTCTATGGATTCGATCCGTCCTACCATGTGGCGCGCTATCATTTTGTCGAGCGTTCGCCGCATTCCTGGACGCCGCGCCATTTAGCCAAGCATCGAGACCTGAACTGGATAATTCCCGAATGAGCCCGCCCAGTCTGCGAAAACTGCCCGCCGTGCTGGTTGTCGATGACGAGGTGCGTTCGCAGGAAGCCTTGCGGCGTACGCTGGAAGAGGATTTCGATGTGCTTTGTGCGTCGAGCGCCGCTGAAGGCATGGAAATCCTCGAACGCGAGATGTCGACCGCAGCAGTCCGCATCGTTCTGTGCGACCAGCGCATGCCGGGCATGACCGGCGTCCAGTTTCTCAAGGAAGTGCGCCATCGCTGGCCGGATGTCGTGCGTATCATCCTGTCCGGTTATACCGACGCCGAGGACATCATCACCGGGGTCAACGAAGCCGGCATCTGGCAATATCTGCTCAAGCCCTGGCAGCCTGAACAACTGCTGCTGACCTTGCAACGGGCCGCCGAGGTGTGGCGTCTGCAGCAGGAAAACCAGCGTCTTTCCCTCGATCTGCGCACCGCTGAGCCGGTCCTCAAGAAGCGTGTCCAGAGCAAGTTCGACAAGGCAAGGCACGCATTCGGGCTGAGCAGTTTCATTCGCCAGCGCGGCAGTCCGCTCAACGATATCTGCGAAATGATCGAGCGTGTCGCCCCCTTCGACCTGGCCGTGCTGGTTACCGGGGAATCGGGCACCGGCAAGGAAATGGTCGCCCGGGCCATCCACTACGAGAGCCGGCGGGCCGAGCGTCCGTTCATTACTGAAAATTGCGGTGCATTGCCGGATACGCTGCTTGAGTCCGAACTCTTCGGCTACAAGCGCGGCGCCTTTACCGGCGCGGTCGAAGATAGGGTCGGCCTGTTCCAGCAAGCCGATGGCGGTACGCTGTTTCTCGACGAAATCGGTGAAACCAGCCCGGCTTTCCAGGTCAAGCTGCTGCGCGTTCTGCAGGAAGGCGAGTTCCGTCCGCTCGGCAGCAATCGCTCGGTCAACGTCGATGTCCGGGTCATTGCCGCAACCAATCGCGATCTTGAAGAAGACGTCCGGACCGGGCGCTTCCGCGAGGATCTTTACTACCGCCTGGCAACGATTGCCCTGCATGTGCCGCCCTTGCGCGACCGACCGATGGACCTGCCGTTGCTTGCCCAGCATCTGCTCGACAGCAGCAACCGTCACCTCGGCTGTGCGGTGCAGGGCTTCATGCCCGAGGTGCTTGAGCGCATGGCCGCCTATCGCTGGCCGGGCAATGTGCGTGAACTGCAAAATGAAATTCTGCGCATGGTGGCGTTGAGCGAATCGCCCAGCCTGTCTGCGGCACTCCTTTCGCCGCGGGTCTTGCGCGAACCGGCGCTTGAGCGGGGCCGGGAGCGGCAGGAAGACCTGGCTGACGGATTGAGCGGCGGGTTGAAGGAACGCATGGAACAGCTTGAAGTACGGGTCTTGCGCCAGGCTATGCTGCGCCATCACGGCAACAAGTCGCGTGCTGCGCGCGAACTGGGCCTGTCGCGCGTCGGCTTGCGCGCCAAGCTGGTGCGCTACGGGCTGGAGCAGGGCGAATGAAGCTGCTCTGGTTGCAAAGCGGCGGCTGTGGCGGTTGTACGCAGTCGCTGCTGTGCGCCGAGCCGCGACCGTTGTTCGATGAGTTGCGCGACGCCGGCATCGAGTTTGTCTGGCATCCGGCTTTGTCGCTGGAAAGCGGCGATGCGGCCTTGCAGATCCTCGAAGACTGCGCAGAAGGGCGCTTGCCCTTCGATGTCCTGTGCATTGAAGGGGCGATGTTGCGCGGCCCGAACGGGAGTGGAAAATTTCATCTGATGGCCGGCAGCGGCCGGCCGATGACCGAATGGGTCGAGCGCCTGGCGCGCCACGCCCGCTGGGTTTTTGCCATTGGTTCGTGCACGGCCTACGGCGGATTTTCGGCCAGTACGCCGGGGAATCCCCTTGAAGCCTGCGGCCTGCAGTTTGATACCGATGAGCCGGGCGGCTTGCTCGGCAAGGGCTTTCAGTCAAGTGGCGGTTTGCCGGTGGTCAATATTGCCGGGTGTCCGGTACATCCTGGCTGGGTCGTCGATACGCTGGAGAAGCTGGCATTCGAAGGGCTGGCGGCGAGCGATCTCGATGCATACGGGCGTCCGCTGCTCTATGCCGATCAACTGGTTCATCATGGTTGTTCGCGCAATGAATTCTACGAATTCAAGGCGAGTGCCGAAAAACAGTCCGACCTGGGCTGCCTGATGGAGAACCTGGGGTGTAAAGGGACGCAGGCTCATGCCGATTGCAATGTCCGCACCTGGAACGGCAGTGGTTCCTGCCTGCGCGGCGGTTTTGCCTGTATTGCCTGTACCGAACCGGGGTTTGAAGCGCCGGGCCATCCTTTCCAGGAAACGCCCAAGCTGGCCGGGATTCCGATCGGTTTGCCGACCGACATGCCGAAAGCCTGGTTCGTTGCGCTGGCCGCATTGTCCAAATCGGCGACCCCGAAACGGGTGCGGGAGAATGCCGTGGCCGATCATCCGGTGATTCGTCCGGCCGTCAAAAAGGCAGGAAAATGAAGCGTGTTCTGGTGGGGCCGTTCAATCGCGTCGAAGGCGATCTTGAGGTCAGTCTTGATGTTGATGCCGGCCAGGTTGTTGCGGCGCGCGTTAATTCGCCGCTGTTCCGCGGCTTCGAGCAATTGCTGGTCGGCCGGGTTGCACACGATGCTTTGGCCATCGTGCCGCGCATCTGTGGCATCTGTTCGATCGCCCAGTCGGCTGCCGCAGCTGCCGCGCTGGCCAGCGCCAGTGGCGTTCAGATGCCGACCAACGGAAAGCTGGCGCAAAGCCTGATCCTGGCGACCGAGAATCTGGCCGATCATCTGACGCATTTTTATCTTTTTTTCATGCCGGATTTTGCCCGTTCCAGCTATGTCGACCGCAGCTGGTACCCCGATGTGGCCAGCCGTTTTGCTGCCATCAAGGGGAGCGCGGCACCGGCTGCACTGGGTGCGCGCGCCGGGTTCTTCAAACTGATCGGTTTTCTTGCCGGGCGCTGGCCGCATTCGCTTGCATTGCAGCCTGGCGGCAGCACCAAGGGGATGACCGCCGCAGAGCGCATCCGCGTGCTGGCGCTATTGCGCGAGTTTCGGGGCTTTCTTGAAACGACCTTGCTGGGCGACAGCCTTGAGCAATTCAGTGCCTTGGCTTCCGAGTCGGCATTGCGCGACTGGGCTGCCGGCCGGGCGGGCGATTTTCCCGCTTTCCTGAATGCGGCTTACGATCTTCGGCTGGAAAGCGTGGGGCGGGCGAAGGACCTGTTTTTGTCCTACGGGGCCTACGACTTGTTTGCCGGCGGCGCCTGGTCACCGGAATACGGCGAGACTGCTGCGGTCGACCGCCTTGATCCGGCCAAAATTGCGGAAGATGTCAGCCATGCGTGGCTGGCTCAGGGCGAGCCTTTGCCGCCGGCCTTGGGTGAAACCGTGGTCGATGCCAACAAGGCTGCGGCATATACCTGGTGCAAGGCGCCGCGCTATGCCGGCCAGGTCGCCGAAACAGGCGCGCTGGCTCGTCAGGTTGTGGCCGGGCAGCCATTGGCCCGCGATCTGGTCTGCCGGCATGGCGCCAGCGTCACCGCTCGAGTCGTTGCGCGGATGATCGAGCTGGCGACGGTCGTCCCGGCAATGGAACATTGGGTGAAAGCCATCGTGCCCGGTGAGCCGTTTTGCAATCAACTCGTCTTGCCGGATTCCGGCGAGGGTGTCGGGCTGGTCGAGGCGGCCCGTGGCAGCCTCGGACACTGGTTGTCGTTCAGGCGCGGCCGGATAGATCGCTACCAGATCATCGCGCCGACCACCTGGAATTTCTCGCCGCGCGACGGCAGCGGCCAGCCCGGCCCGCTCGAACAGGCACTGATCGGCCTGCCCGCCGGGGAAGAGGCCGCGCCTACAATCCAGCACGTTGTACGTTCGTTTGATCCGTGCATGGTGTGTACGGTGCATTAGACAAGCCAGCGGCACAGGCTTGTCCGATTGTTGCTGGACGGGTGGCAATAATCAGTGGCAAAGTGCGTTCGAATCAAATTCTGGCGGCCGTGAGGAAGGGAATGATGGATATTCAAGCAATGCTGGATGCCGTTGTGGCAGATGCCGAACGTGGCGACATGGTTTTTCCGACGCATGCCGAGGTCGCTCTGCGCGTCCAGCAGGCGCTCGATGACCCCGATTGTTCGGTTGAGCAACTTGCCAAGTTGATCTCGGCGGAACCGATGCTTGCCGCAAGAGTGGTCGGCATGGCCAATTCAGTCAGCTATAACCCATCCGGCCGGGCTATTGGCGATGTTAACAGCGCAATTTCCCGATTGGGTTTCAAGACCCTGTACACACTTGTGACCGCGTTGATCGTGCGCCAGATGCAGGAAATGTCACCCCTGCCCGAGCATCGTGCACTGGCCGCCCGTCTGTGGGAACATTCAGCCCATGTCGCCGCATTGGCCCGTGTGATTGCTAAGCGGGTGACGAAACAGGACCCGGAAGCAGCTTTTTTCGCCGGTATTGTCCATGAACTGGGGGCGTTCTATCTGCTCGCCCGGGCCAGCCATTATCCCGGGCTGCTTGAAAACCATCTCGAAAACTGGTTTGAGCAAGGCGAGGCCCGATTGGGGCGTGCGGTCAGCAAGGCGCTGGGTGTGCCGGCCAATCTCAATCCGGCTCTTGAAACCCTGTGGGCCGGCTACCTGACTATGCCACCCGAATCCCTGGGCGACACCTTGCTCCTCGCCGATCAGCTTTCTCCTGTTGAATCGCCTCTCGCCGAGTTGCTGGGCATGAGCCATAAAGACATCGCGGTTGATCTCGATTTGCTGATCGACGACGCAACGCTCAGTAGCGTCCTGGCGGCGTCGGCAGAAGAAGTCGCTTCTCTGGCGGCAGCCTTGCGCGTCTGAGTTCCATCGAATGGCGCGGTCGACGTCCCTTCTGTGCCCGAAATGCTGCCGCTCGTCGCTCCGTTGTTTTCCTTGCGCCAGGTGTGGACTAAATTAAGCATCGAAAAACCGCCCAGGCGATTTGTCCATCCGCGGTTGTCATTCCGGCGTCTCGGCCGGCAAAACCAGTCTTACAGGGGTGTCATCATGGAAACAGGCTTCAGACTCAAGACCATCAGCCAGGCGTTGTGCATTGCCTTCCCGATGTTCGCCCTGCCGGCCATCGCCGCCGAGCCTTACCCGGCATTGCCACCGACGCTATCGACTTCTGTGGCACCGAACGTGATGCTGTACATCGATACGTCGGCGAGCATGTTGCAGGATGGTAACAATGCTTGGATGCTGACGGGGTTGTGTGACTCCGATGACGATTGGGTTGGTTGCGTGAATAACAACGCCAGCTATCGCAATGCAATCGATAGCGAGCAAACTTCGCCCAATACGAAAATGAACATCGCCAAGCGGGTGGCGAGAAATCTGATCAGGAACAATCGGGGGTTGCGCTTCGGCTTGTTCTCTTTCTACAACGATAAGCCGGGCCGTACTCAAGAGATCGGCAACAATGAGCGGAATCAGGCCGGTATCCTGCGGCGCGGTATTGCCGATATCTCCGGTACAGGTACTTGCGAGTCGAACACCAACTGCAACAATCTGCTGACTGCGATCAATGCGATGAATGGCCGGACAGCCACGCCGCTGGCCGAGGGTTTGCTGGATATCATTCAGTACTACAAGGGGGCGTCATCGCTGTACGGGAGGGGGAGCTACACTAGCCCGATTCAATATCGTTGCCAGAAAAATTTCACCATCCTGATTACTGATGGCGAAGCGAGTAACGACCAAAATTTGCCGGGCACAGGACAAAAGGGTGAAGATGGCAATTCCTCTATCGGTGAGCAGTCTTACACCGCGCGAGATTCAAATGGTGCTGCAGTCAGCAAGACTTTCTCTGTCTGTAGATCCTCAAGCTCTACGGCCGATGATGGCTATAACGTTACCTGCCCATCTACCTATGATGGTGAGACGACCACCAGAGCCTTTGGCAACGACGCTAACCGGCCAAGTGCGGTACGTGATGTGGCGATGCTGGGTTTCCGTGGTGATCTGCGCGTAGGAGGAGTCGAGCCTATTACTAATGGGAAAGATTTCGATGGTGTAGGTGATAACGGCAGGTTTGCGTTACAAAACATGATCACCTACACGGTCGGTTTTTCTACCTTGAACCCAGTCTTGCCTTCGGCTGCAAAAGTTGGCGGTGGAAAGTACTATTCGGCCTCGAACGAGACAGAGTTAAGCACAGCCTTGAACAATGCTGTGGCCAGTATTGCCGACCTGGTTTCCAACGCCGGCGGTGTGGCCACCAAGGGCGATACGATCTCGACAGCCAAGCAAGTCTTCCAGCCGGTATTCAACCCCAATGGCTGGTTTGGTGAATTGCGCTGTTTTGATCGCAGCACGGCAACCTCGGCAACCTCGCTCGGCGCGGCGTGCTCCCCGAATGCCAAGGCGGTGATTCCGACCGATGTGCCCAGCCTGACCAATCGCAGGATTTATTCCAGCAAGGTGGTCGGTTCGACAACTACGGCATTTGATTTCAAGACGACAGAACTTTCCACGATGACGACCTACCAGCAGGCAGCCCTGGGAAGTTCGGCGAATAGCAACGAAGAGCGCAAGAACGTGATCAATTTCTTGCGTGGCAATGCGATTACCGGCTATCGCACTCGTCCAAATGGTTTGCTGGGTGACATCATTGACAGCCAGCCTCTGGCAATTTCTGCACCGAACGGACAGACCTCAGATTCTGACTACTCAACCTTTGCGACCAATAACGCGAACCGTGGCCATGTGCTGATTGGGGCCAATGACGGGATGATGCACGCCTTCCGCATGTCTGATATGACAGAAATCATGGGCTATATACCTTCGCCGGTTTATCCGCGTCTGAAAGCACTGAAGGAAACTGACTATGGCCAATCAGCCGGAACTTTGCACAACTACTACGTCAATGGCTGGATGCGCCAGTCGGACATCAAGGTGGGTGGCAACTGGATGACACTAGCCGTCGGTGGTCTGGCACAAGGCGGGCAAGGCTATTACGCGATTGATGCGACCAGCGAGCCAGTATTGCAAACGAACTCGGCTGTCAAATGGGAATGGACCGATGTCAGCGATAGTGAAATGGGCTACAGCTTTCCGGCGCCTTTGATTTATAACGTTCGTATGTCGGCTACAACCGTGGTGCCGGCGGTAATTGTTTCGAATGGTTATGAAAACAAGCAGGACGATACGGCTGTTGGCGGCCAGAAAACCACGGCCAACAGCTCCGCGCTGTACATCCTGAACGCAGCAACCGGTGCCTTGCTCAAAAAGATTACGTTGCCGAATACCAGCGGTGGCCTGTCTTCGCCGGCGGGCTTGGATATTGGCCAAGATGGCGTGCTTGACTATGTCTATGCGGGTGATATCAACGGCAATCTGTGGCGTTTCGATCTGACAGGTGACGGGCCGAGTACTTTCTCGGTTCGTTCTGCCCCGATCTTCGTTGCGATGGACAGCCTCGGCAATCGTCAGCCCATTGTTATCCGGCCGGCCATCAAAGCGCTGGGTAAGACTAGCAATCTGATCCTGTTCGGCACCGGGAAGCTGCAGGTCGATGCGGATCGCTCCGATACCAAGGTGCAGAGCTTCTATGCCGTTGAAGACAAGATGGACACTCAGGATAATAGTAGTACCGTTGAGCGTAGTCAGATGGGGCAGCGCACGATTGACGGCGCGCCTTATGTCGAAACCCGCACAAATGATGGTGGATCGCCTGCTGTGGCTGTTGCGGCAGGAACATACCGGAAAATTTCGACCACGCCGGCAATCGACATGGCTTCTACAAATAACACCTATCGTGGCTGGTATCTCGACTTCCCTGATGAAACCGAACGCCTGATGACGTCGCCCATCTTGCTGGACAATGAAATCCTCTTCGGTACCGGTATTCCCAAGGCAGCAGAGGCCTGTGTGCCGGGCGGCAAAGGGTGGGTCATGGGGCTGAATGTGGTCACCGGTGGAGTGACCAAGACTACAGCAGGACAAGAGTACAGTTTCGTTGACGTCGTGCTTAACAATGCCTCGGATGCGAATGACAAGCTAAATTTTGCAAACGGAAAGGCATTTATCAGTGGCTATGCTACGGAAGGTATTCCGACCGAACTGACTTACATCAATTCAGGCACCCGGATTACCACGCCGGATGGTACCGATGGCGGTTTGGGTAGCGTCGGTGCGGTGATTGCCCTGCAGGATGCCAATATGTCGGCTGTCTTTACCGGCAATGGCACGGCCTCGACCGGGAAGCCCATGGGGCGTCCAACAGGCGGTGGCAAGGGTGAATTGATCAACTGTATCGAAGGGCAGCCAGGTTGCACAACGAAAAAGCGCGTTATTCCTGGTGGTGTGAAAATGGAAACGACCATCTGGCGGGAGATCAAGTGAAGCCGGTCTATCGTTCCGGAGAGGTCGGATTTACGCTGATCGAACTGATCATCAGTATTACCGTGCTGATCATGCTGGCTATGCTGGGGGTGCCCAGTCTGTTGAATCTGATACGCGATGCACGTCTTTCGGCGCAGGCTGATCTGTTCAGTACCGCATTGAGTACGGCACGGATCGAGGCGATCAAGCAGCGCAAGGACTTTAAGGTATGTCCGTCGAATAGCGGTGCAACGGCTTGCTCGACAAGTGCTTCGGATTGGGGCAAAGGCTTGTTGATATGGGATGGTGCGGCAATATTCAAGGTGGTACCGATAGCCGATAGCACGACGATTGCCTCGGCCGCAACAGAGGTGATGTTTCGCGGAACGCTGGGGAGTGCCACGGCGGCAGCCAGTTTCACGATTTGTGCCAGTGGACGGAAGCAGCAGCAGGTGGATGTGACGCTATCCGGCCATGTCATGAAGCGGATCAATACGGCGACCGTATGTCCGTAGTCGTGTGTTTGGAGATGAGATGAAAACGCAAAGAGGGATGTCGCTGGTCGAGGTAATGGTTGCTGTCGTGATTCTTGGTTCAGGGATACTCGGCCTGGCTGCCTTGCAGGGGCGTTCCGTGGCGATGACGCAAAGCTCGCATTATCGCGGCGTGGCGGCTGATCTGGCGGCTGATCTGGCTGACCGAATCCGGGCCAATCGTACGCCATTCTTCACGATGGAAAATTCGGCGTTGCATGCTGACATGCTGACCAATCTGCCGCCCAATTTTGCCAATTGTCCGCAAAATACCTCTACGCCGGATACTGCGCCGAGTTGCTCTGGGCAACCGTCCGGGCATCAAGCGTATCTGGTAGCGACCGAAATGAGCGAATGGAACAGCGCCTTGCGTGCCCAGTTACCTAATGGCCAATACACGCTTAATGCTGCGGCTGCGGCGGCGGTTGCGACAAATCCGGCATCGGGCTTCTATCGTTACACTCTGGTCATTACCTGGGCCGATGACCGTACCAATAACAGTACCTTCAGCTACACGACGGTGATCGAATGACCATGTTCTCTCGTTCGCAGCGCGGGCTTTCCCTGGTTGAATTGATGGTGGGCATGACCATTGCACTGGTTGCCGTCGCCGCAGCGACCAGCATGTATGCGGCGACCCGCCAGACCAGTCGTGTCCAGGCCTCTCAGGCAAGACTGGCCGAGGACGGCCGGTTTGCCATTTTCATGCTGCAACGGATTATCGGTCAGGCCGGCTATCGTCCACCTGATGGCGCTAAAGTTATCCAGCCTCTGATCTCCAATTACTTGACGCCAGATGCAACGACTGCAGCAACCAAAGCGCAGGTTCGGTTTACCGGTGATACAGCGAATGTGTCAAGCATTGACTGTGCCGGAGCTTTGGTGAGCGGTGCTCAGGTGTTGACTATCTCCGGCACTGGCGGGACGTTGAGCTGTACCAACGCAGCGAATACGGCAACCAACTGGATTGCTGCCTCGGCGTCTGGTACCGGCGGTGCGACGGAACTGGTCGATTTCAAGTTGGAATATGGTACGGATCGCTGGGGGCCTCTAGGCAATGGTGTCGCTGTTTCCACTGCCATCGGATGCGGCGCTGCCATGGGGTCCGGGCTGGCACGTGACTGCGTTGCCGATACCTATGATGAAGCGATTGCCATAGCCAATCCGGCCAATATTATCGCGGTCAAGGCTTGCCTGGTCTTGAGGGCAGAGGCGGTCGATGGAGCGATCACCAAGTCGGCGGCAGTTACGAATTGTTCGGGCGGCAGTGTGGCGAATTCGCAGACTGACAAAAAACTCTATCGAACTTTCCGCACCACCATCTTGTTGCGTAATCGCTAGGAATACAGCCATGAACAGGCCAGGACATAATCGCGAACAAGGTTTTGCATTGATCTTCTCGATGCTGACCCTGCTTTTGCTGACCATCATAGTGGTGAATTCAGTGCGAACGACGACAATGAACGAGCAGATGGCCGGTAGCTATATGGATCGAAACCGTGCTTATCAGGCGGCAGAATTGGCCCTTCGGCAGGGTGAGGCGTTGTTGTCCACTCATGCGGATCTTTGTTTAACAGGATGCCTGGTGGTGAGTACGGGGACACCGACGGCAAATACCAATGGAGCCGTCGACTTGCCTCCATCGTTTACAGCTTCCGATGCTGGTACAAAAGTGTCGATCACTGCAACAACCGGTGGAACGGATAGTTCTTTCAAGATCCGGCAATTGAGCGATGCGCACGTACCTTCCGGCAAATCAGGATGCAAGGCTTATAGCATCATGGGTGAAGGGAAAGGGATTGATACCCGGACGGCAGTTGTCTTGCAAACCGTTGCATTTATGTGTCCAATCTGATTCTCGGGAAAAGGAAGCATTTGAATGAATAAAATATTTATCGGCCGCCAGCAACAAGGGTTTAGCTTGATTGAGGTGATGATCGTGGTGGCTATCGTCGGTTTTTTGTCGGCAATTGCTTACCCTTCATACAGCAGCTATGTGGTCAAGTCGAAGCGCACGGATGCCCAGCGTGCCATGGTTGAGTACGCCCAAAGCATGGAGCGCTATTTCACTGCCAATGGGTTTTACACAGCAACCAAGGGAACAACCGGCAACAATACCTGTGGTGGCACGGCGCCATCGAGCGTTAGTCTTTACGCCATTACCTGCGCAACAGCCAGCGACTCGACCTTCACCATTACAGCGACTCCGACCACCGGCACTGCTCAGGCCAATGATGGAAATATGACATTGACCAATACCGGTGTGAAGACCGGAACATGGAAATTCTAATTTTTGGAACGCTTCACCATCTCCCTAGACGAGTCGCTGGCCAGCCAGTTTGACGAGTTGATTTCGGCGCGCGGCTATAAAAACCGTTCCGAGGCGGTGCGTGACCTGATTCGCGGGGCGATCGAAGGGGACAGGCAGCGCGATGCGCCGGCCGGGCATTGTGTGGCCAATCTGTCTTACGTCTATAACCACCATGAACGTGAGCTGGCCGAGCGGCTGACCGGTTTGCAGCATGATTACCATGACCTGACGGTGGCGGCGATGCATAGTCATCTGGATCACGATCACTGCCTGGAATCGGTCATTCTCAAAGGGTTGACCGTGGAAGTACGGCATTTTGCCGATGCCCTGATGGCCGAGCGTGGTGTGCGGCACGGCAAGCTGAACGTGATTGCGCTGGAAGCGGAGCATCACCATGCCCACGATGAGCAGGGTGATGCCCATGTCCATTACCGTCCCGTCCGCTGATCCGGCTACCGGCGAAGGGCTGGGCGAGCAGGCCTGGATCGAGGTTATCCAGAAGATGGACGAGGTCTACAACGACCTGCTCCAGTACGAAGTCGCCCTTGAAGAAAAAAATGCTGCGCTGGAGGAGTCTCACCAGTTCATCGAAAGCGTACTGACGTCGATATCCGACATTCTGATCGTCTGCGACCGTCAGGGCAGCATCATCGAGGTCAATTCCTCGTTGCTGCACTTCTCCGGGAAAAGTGCGCAGGAACTTGAAAAAACGCCGGTATTCGATCTTTTTGCCGATGAAATCGAACGTGCCAGGGCGCGCGAAGTATTTGCCCGTTTTGGCCGCGAAGGCGTGCATGACTGCGAATTCTTTTTGCGGGCCGGCGATGGGTCGACCGTGCCGGTCTCGATGAATTGCACGCCGCGCGTTTCGCAGACGGGCAAGCTGATGGGGATGGTGGTGACCGGTCGGCCGGTCGGTGAATTGCGCCGGGCTTATCAGGCTTTGCGACAAGCGCATGACGACCTGAAGCGAACCCAGGGCCAGTTGTTGCACGCCGAGAAAATGGTGTCGCTGGGGCGCCTGGTGGCCGGGGTGGCGCACGAATTGAATAATCCGATCAGCTTTGTCCTGGGCAACGTGCTGTCATTGCAGCGTTACGCCAGCCGTCTCGAAAGCTACCTGGGGGCGGTTCATGCCACCAGCGTGGCGGACGATGCCGCACTGATCGAATTGCGCCAGTCCCTGCGCATCGATCGCATTCTGGCCGACATGCCGTTGTTGATCGACGGGATGATCGAAGGCGCGGAACGGACGCGCGACATTGTCGATGCCCTGAAGCGCTTTTCTGCGGTCGACAAGACGCTCCCGGAGCTGGTTTGTCTTAATGATGTGATCGAGCGTTCTGTGCGCTGGGTTGTACAAAGTGCGTCGGCCCGTTTCGCGGTCGACGTCGATTTGCCGCCCGATTTGCGCTGTTCCGGCTCCTCTGGTCAGTTGCAGCAGGTGGTGATGAATCTGGTACAGAACGCCTGCGACGCGACACTCCATGTCGGCGATGCCCGTCTGGTTATTCGCGGCTCGGTTGCTTCGGGCCAACTCAGCTTGATATTCAGTGACAACGGACCGGGTATCCCGGCCGAGAATCTGGGACGCCTGTTCGAACCGTTTTTTACGACCAAACCGGTTGGCCAGGGAACCGGGCTGGGTTTGTCGATCAGCTACGGCATCGTCGAGCGGCATCGCGGCAAACTGAGTGCGGCCAACCGCCCGGAAGGCGGAGCGGAATTCATTCTTGCACTGCCGGTGGAAAGCAACTGATCACTTGACGGTTTTGCTCAGTCCACCCGGCTTGAATAAAACAATGCGAACAACGAGTTACTGAATTGGCATGGTATTTGTATGAGGATTTCAAAATCCTTCATACCTGTGCGCCATGGAAAACTTTCCCTCCGACTGGCTGTCCCTGCTGATCCTCACCTTTGTGCTGGGCATGAAGCATGGCTTTGATGCCGATCATCTGGCGACGATCGATGGCCTGACCCGCTACAACCTGCGCAGCCAGCCGGCCATGGCGCGTTACTGCGGAACCCTGTTTTCACTCGGGCACGGGGCGGTGGTCATCGCGATTGCGCTCGGTGTTTCGGCGGTTGCCGGGCAGTGGGATGTTCCGGACTGGTTCGGTACGCTGGGTTCGCTCATCTCCATCGCGTTTCTTGTCGCGCTTGGCAGCCTCAACCTGGCTGCGGTGCTGCGCGCGGGGCCGGATGAAATCGTCCAGCCCGTCGGCCTCAAAGGGCGCCTGCTCGGTAATTTGCGACATGCATCGCACCCCGTTCTGGTGGCGCTGGTCGGTGCGCTCTTTGCCTTGTCGTTCGATACGCTGTCCCAGGCCGCTTTTTTCGCCTTGACGGCAACCCGCTTCGGCGGCTGGGAGCACGCCTTGTTGCTTGCGGTGCTGTTCATGCTCGGCATGCTGCTCACAGACGGGATCAATGGCTTGTGGATCGCCCGCCTGATCGCCCGGGCCGATCAGGTGGCGCTGGTTGCGTCGCGCGTGATGGGCTTGGTCGTTTCCGGGATCAGCCTGCTGGTGGCTGCCTTCGGGGCGGCAAAGATGCTGTCGCCGGCGATCGACGCCTGGAGCGAGGGGAGGGAGCTGGTTTTCGGATTCTCTCTCGTTGCCCTCATTGTCCTCAGTTTCATTGCTGCGTTGCGGCTGACGCGGCGTCCGGCGGCGACCTGATATTGCTGTCGAGAGGAGGCTGGCCGGTGCGCCGGCTTTTTTGATCGATGAAAATAAGACAAAAAATAATTTATTCCTATTTGTGGGGTGCGCTGGGGGCGGCCCACGGGCATGAGGCAACGGAGCTTTCGGCAGTTGAAGTGCGTGCTCAGGCTGAAAATTTGCAGGGAATTGCCCTGGCCGGCAGTGAAGGTGTGGTTTCGAGCCAGCGCCTGGCGGCTACACCGATCTTGCGTCCCGGTGAGGTGCTTGAAATGGTGCCCGGCCTGATCGTTACCCAGCATGCAGGTGACGGCAAGGCCAATCAGTATTTCTTGCGGGGTTTCAATCTTGATCACGGAACCGATTTTGCGACGACGGTTGCCGGTGTGCCGGTCAATATGCCTGCTCACGCGCACGGCCAGGGTTACACCGATCTCAATTTTCTGATTCCTGAGCTGGTCGACCGCATCATTTTCAGAAAAGGCCCGTATTACGCCGATGAAGGGGATTTTTCATCGGCCGGTGCGGCGCATATCGACTATTTTCGCCGCCTGGACAGTTCTCTGGCCCAGGTGACGCTAGGGCCGAATGGATACGCCCGGACATTGCTGGCCGGATCGCCCGACTCGTTGGCTGGGCGCTTGTTGTACGGCCTCGAGGTTTTTCACAATGACGGCCCGTGGCAGGTTGGTGAGCATTACCGGAAACTCAACGGCGTGTTGCGTTACAGCCAGGGAACGCGTCACGACGGCTGGTCGCTGACCGGCATGGCTTATCAGGGCCAGTGGACCTCGACCGACCAGATTGCCCAGCGTGCAATTGATCGTGGCACGGTCGACCGCTTCGGGACGCTCGATTCGACGACGGGCGGGCGGACATTCCGCTACAGCCTGTCCGGCGATTGGGCGGCACGCGGGGAAAACAGCCAGCGCAAGGCCAATGTCTGGTGGCTGAAATCAGGTCTCGATTTATGGTCCAATTTTCAGTATTGCCTGAACGATATCGCCGCCACGGGAGGTTGCGCCGGTGGTGACCAGTTCAAGCAAAGCGAGCGGCGTCAGGCGGGCGGTTTTGCCCTGACGCAGACAGTTTTTGATCGCTGGGGTGATTTTGATGTCAGTAATGCCGTCGGCTGGCAGGGGCGGATCGACCGTCTAAGTCCGGTCGGGCTATATAACACCCGCCAGCGCGAGGTCTGGAATACCGTGCGCGAGGATCGTGTAACCCAGCGCAGCCTGGCGTTCTGGGCTCAAAATGAAGTCCGCTGGACATCATGGTTTCGTTCGGTGCAGGGTTTGCGGGCCAATGCCTACGATTTTGTGGTCGACGCCAATCAGGCCGCCAATTCGGGCAAGGCCGGCGATCAGATGCTGACGCCCAAGCTGGCACTGGTGTTCGGCCCGTGGAAAAAGACCGAGCTGTACGCCAATTATGGTCATGGCTTCCATTCGAACGATGCTCGCGGAACGACGATTTCGCGTGATCCGGCGAGTGGCGATGCGGTCGATAAAGTCAAACCCATGGTGCGTGCCAAAGGTTACGAGGCCGGTGTGCGTTCTGAAATCGTCTCAGGCTGGCAGTCGACCGTGGCACTCTGGCAACTGGAGGCGGCATCCGAATTGGTTTTTGTCGGCGATGCCGGCACGACCGAAGCATCGCGCCCTTCCCGTCGACGCGGCGTGGAGTGGACCAATTTTTACCGACCCGCCGACTGGCTTGCCTTCGATGCTGATTTTTCCTGGTCGCAAGCCCGCTTCATCGATCCCGGCGTGCTGGGTAACGACATTCCGGGGGCGGTCTCGCGAACGGCGAATCTGGGCGTGACGCTGGATCACCTTGGGGCCTGGTTCGGTGCGCTACGTTTGCGCTACTTCGGTTCGCGGCCGTTGGTCGAAGACAACTCGGTACGGGCTGCGCCATCCGCCTTGACCAACTTGCGGATCGGGTACAAGTACGATCGCCGGACGCAGTTGACGCTCGACGTGTACAACCTCTTCGCGCGCAAACTAAATGACATCGAATATTGGTATGAGTCCCGACTGGCCGGTGAAGCCGGTCCGGTATTCGATCGTCACCTACATCCGGCCGAGCCGCGCAGCCTGCGGGCGAGCATTTTGTATCGATTTTGAGGCGAAATTACGTGCTTTCCACCTTTGCCCGGGATGAACCTTTGGAGTAACCTACTGGGTTTTCCCTAATTGCCGAATTCCGAGGAGAGTCCGTGGAAAAGGATTTGCGCGAAGCCGCACTTGAATATCATCGCTGGCCCACGCCGGGCAAGATTTCCGTTCGCCCGACCAAAGGGCTGACCAACCAACGCGATCTCGCCCTGGCTTATTCGCCGGGCGTTGCTGCCGCCTGTGATGCCATTGTCGAAGATCCGGCCACGGCCGCCTGGTACACCTCGCGCGCCAACCTGGTCGGCGTGATCACCAACGGTACGGCCGTGCTGGGTCTGGGCGATATCGGCCCGCTCGCCGCCAAGCCGGTGATGGAAGGCAAGGGCTGTCTGTTCAAGAAATTCGCCGGGATCGACGTGTTCGACATCGAGCTGGCCGAGAACGACCCGGACAAGCTGATCGACATGATCGCCGCCATGGAGCCGACGCTCGGTGGGGTCAATCTCGAAGACATCAAGGCCCCTGAGTGCTTCTACATTGAAGAAAAGCTCAAGGAGCGGATGAATATCCCCGTGTTCCACGACGATCAACACGGTACGGCAATCATTTCTGCCGCTGCAATGCTGAACGGCCTGAAAGTGGTCGGCAAGAAGATCGAAGAAATCAAGGTCGTCTGCTCCGGTGCCGGTGCTGCTGCCATTTCTTGTCTCAACCTGTGGTGCCAGCTCGGCGTCAAGCGCGAGAACATCATGGTTTGCGACTCCAAGGGCGTCATCTACGTTGGCCGTCCGGGTCACATGGATGAAACCAAGGCGCGCTACGCCCAGAATACCGAAGCCCGTACGCTGGCCGATGCCATGATCGGCGCCGACGTTTTCCTCGGTCTTTCCGCAGCTGGCGTCGTCAAGCAGGACATGGTCAAGAACATGGCTGACAAGCCGATGGTTTTTGCGCTGGCCAATCCGACCCCGGAAATCATGCCGGAACTGGTCAAGGAAGTCCGTCCGGACGCGATCATCGCGACCGGCCGTTCCGACTACGTGAACCAGGTCAATAACGTTCTCTGCTTCCCCTTCATCTTCCGCGGCGCACTCGATGTCGGCGCAACGCGCATCACCGAAGAAATGAAGATGGCTTCCGTGCGTGCCATTGCCGAACTGGCCGAAGCCGAAGTGACTGACGAAGTGGCCATGGCTTATCCGGGGCATGAACTGTCCTTCGGGCCGGAATATCTGATTCCGAAGCCGTTCGACCCGCGCCTGATCGTCAAGATTGCACCGGCCGTTGCCCAGGCTGCAATCGATTCCGGCGTAGCCACCCGTCCGATCACCGATTGGGATGCCTATCGCGCCAAGCTGTCGGAATTTGTCTATCACACCGGCGTTGGCATGCGGGCCATCTTCCAGGCCGCTCGTCAGGCCCAGGGCAAGCGCATCATTTTTGCCGAAGGTGAGGACGAGCGCGTGCTGCGTGCTGCCCAAGTGGTGATCGAAGAGAAGTTTGCCCGTCCGATTCTGGTGGGGCGCCAGGCTGTCATCGAGCATCGTCTGGAAAAAGCCAAGCTGCGCATCAAGCCGGGTGTCGATTTCGATATCGTCAATCCGGAATCCGACGAGCGTTACCGCGAATGCTGGACCGCCTATCATCAGCTGATGGTGCGTCACGGCGTGACCCCGGCCATCGCCAAGGAGTCGCTGCGTCGCAAGCCGACGCTGATCGGCGCCATGCTGCTCAAGCTCGGTTACGCCGATGGCCTGATTTGCGGCATGACCGGCCAGTACAGCCATCATCTCGGCGTGATCAGCCAGGTGATCGGCAAACGCGAAGGCGTCAATACGCTGGCCGCGATGAACTACCTGATGCTGCCGAGCCGTTCGTTGTTCATCTGCGACACCCATATCAACGAAAATCCGACAGCGGAAGAAGTTGCCGAAATGACGCTGATGGCGGCCGAGCAGGTCAAACGTTTCGGTGTGCAGCCGAAAGTGGCCCTGCTGTCGCATTCGAACTTCGGTTCGGGCAATTCGGAGTCGGCCCGCAAGATGAGCCGCGCCGCTGCGCTGGTCAATCAGATGTCCGGTGGCGATCTTGAAGTTGACGGTGAAATGCATGGCGATTCGGCACTTTCCGAAGAAATTCGCCGTGCAGCGCATCCGGATTCAACGCTCAAGGGCGAAGCCAACCTGATGGTCATGCCGAATATCGACGCTGCCAACATTACCTACAATCTGCTCAAGATGACCGGTGGTGAAGGCGTGACGATTGGCCCAGTGCTGCTCGGTGCGGCGCGTCCGGTGCATGTGCTGACCGCCACGGCAACGGTTCGTCGCCTGGTCAACATGACGGCTCTGGCCGTTGTCGAGTCGATGGAACGCTGATTCAGCGCAATTAAAAAGGGCGCAGCTGGGGAAATCCAGCTGCGCCCTTTTTGTTTTTGGCTCGTGCGGTCAGTCGACCGCAGCAGTCATTTTTCGAGTGCGGCGAGCAACTTGCCGTGAATGCCGCCGAAGCCGCCATTGCTCATGACCAGAATATGGTCGCCGGAGCGGGCGGTAGCAACGATTTTGGCGACAAGTTCGTCGATATTGTCTTCGACGATGGCCTTCTCGCCCATCGGGGCGAGTGCTTCACGAGCATCCCAGCCCAGATTGGCGGCGTAGCAGAATGCCGCATCCACCTCGCTCAGGCTGGCCGGCAACTGGCTTTTCATCGTACCCAGCTTCATCGTGTTGGAGCGAGGTTCGAGTACGGCCAGAATACGGGCATTGCCGACCTTGCGGCGCAGACCGGCGACCGTCGTGGCGATGGCCGTGGGATGGTGGGCAAAATCGTCGTAGACCGTGACGCCGCGTACTTCACCGCGTACTTCCATGCGTCGCTTGACGTTGACGAAGCGCGACAGCGCCTCCAGCCCCTTGTCGAGCGGGACGCCGACGTGACGCGCGGCGAGCAGTGCGGCGCAGGCGTTGGCCCGGTTGTGTTCGCCGGACAATGCCCAGTGCGTTCGTCCGATTTCGCCTTGCGGGCCATGCAAAACCAGCTCGCCACTGGCGTCGTCACCACTGACGCGGTAGCCGGCCGGATCGTTGAAACGCTCGATGTCGCTCCAGCAACCGCGTGCCAGTACACGTTCCAGGCTGGTCTCGGCAGCATTCGAGACAATCAGTCCGGAGGCCGGCAGGGTGCGGACAAGGTGGTGGAATTGCGTTTCAATCGCAGCCAGATCAGCGAAAATGTCTGCGTGATCGAATTCCAGATTGTTCAGGACGACGGTGCGCGGCTTGTAATGCACGAACTTTGAACGTTTGTCGCAGAAGGCCGTGTCGTATTCGTCGGCTTCGATGACAAAGAAGGGTGTATCGCCGAGGCGGGCTGATACGCCAAAATTGAGCGGGACACCGCCAATCAGGAAACCTGGCGCCATGTGGGCATCTTCGAGGATCCAGGCGAGCATCGAACTGGTCGTCGTCTTGCCGTGCGTGCCGGCAACGCCAAGCACCCAACGCCCCTGAAGGACGTTCTCGGCCAGCCACTGTGGGCCGGAAACATAGGGCAGGCCTTTGTCGAGTACCGCTTCCAGCAAGGGATTGCCGCGCGAGATGGCATTGCCGACGACAAAAACATCGGGCACCAGCGCCAGTTGTTCCAATCCGAAGCCTTCGGTCAGTTCGATGCCGGCGCCACGCAATTGGTCGCTCATCGGCGGATAGACGTTGCTGTCGCAGCCCGTTACACGGTGGCCGGCAGCCACTGCAAGTTGGGCGACGCCCCCCATGAAGGTGCCACAAATACCCAGAATATGAATGTGCATGTCACATAGACCCGTTAGAATGAGGGCGATTTTACCCTGATCGAGCTCCCATGCCCCGTCATGAAAGGCCCCGCCCGAGCAGTAGCCATACACGGGCCAGTATTGCCAGTCTTGCTGCCCGTCTGATGGTCGAGGACGGCATTGCCGATTTTTACCTCGCCAAACGCAAAGCCGCCCGTCAGCTCGGACTGCCGGAGCACACGACCTTCCCCGATAATGCCGAAGTCGAGCTTGAGCTGCGCGCTTATCGCAGCCTTTACGGCGATGCAGCCGATGCCGAGTTGCTGCGTGCACAGCGTCGGGTTGCGCTAGAAATTCTCCTGCTGTTTGCCGATTTTTGCCCGTACCTGACAGGCTCTGTTCTCGACGGAACGGCCGGTGAGCATTCGACCATCGATATCCTGTTGTTTGCCGACAGCGCCAAGGAGGTCGAGATTTTTCTGCTTAATCGCGGAATTGACTTCGAACATGTCGAGCCACGCAACGAACGTGTCGAAGCCGTGCTGGTGCTCGAAACAGATGTGGCGGACGTGAATTTGATCGTTCTTCCGCCAAAGTACGAGCGAGTCACGCTGAAACACCGCGATGGGCGCTCGCGTGAACGTATCAAGGCCGATGCCTTGCGTGCCTTACTTTCGGAATAGGCTGGACAAAATGCAGCGATTTACGGCAAACTTGCAGCTATGAAGAAGCAAAAAACCGCTTCCAAGTCGGTCGAAAAGGCCCGCATCCTGGTGGTGCACGGCCCGAATCTGAACCTGCTTGGTACTCGTGAGCCCGAGCATTATGGCCGGGTGACCCTGTCTGACATCAATCTCGCCTTGTCGCGCATGGCGGAAGCCGTTGGTGTCGATCTCGAAGCCTTTCAAAGCAACCACGAGGGGGCTTTGATCGAACGCATCCATGCGGCACGTGATCAGGGGGTGCGAGCCATCATCATCAATCCGGCGGCTTACACGCACACCAGCGTGGCTCTGCGCGATGCGCTGGCAGCGGTGGCGATTCCATTCGTCGAAGTGCATCTTTCGAATGTGCATGCCCGGGAGTCTTTCCGGCATCACTCATATTTCTCCGATCTGGCTGTCGGCGTCATTTGCGGCCTGGGTCATCAGGGCTACCAGTTGGCCCTCGAATACCTGCTTAACAAGATCAACATTGAATAGTCCGGCTTTGGCCGGCATTTGCGTCGAACACGATGCGAACTAGAAGGGAGTCTCCATGGATCTGCGTAAACTCAAAAAACTCATCGACCTCGTTCAGGAATCCGGTATTTCGGAGTTGGAAGTGACCGAAGGCGAAGAAAAGGTGCGTATTGCCAAGCATTACGGCGCCGTTGCCGCACCCCAGCAATACTATGCCGCTCCGCCGCCGGTTGCAGCGGGTGCGCCGGCCGTTTCCGCGGTCAACCTCGATGATGAAGACGAATTGCCGGAAGGCCACGTCGTCAAGTCGCCGATGGTCGGTACCTTCTACCGTTCGCCGTCGCCGGGTGCCGATGCATTCGTCCAGATCGGTCAGACGGTCAAGCAGGGCGAGACCCTGTGCATCATCGAAGCCATGAAATTGCTCAACGAGATCGAAGCGGATGCTTCCGGCGTGGTCAAGGCCATCCTGCTCGACAACGGCGAACCGGTTGAATTCGGCGAACCGCTGTTCGTGATTGGCTGATATGGCCATGTTCGAGAAAGTTCTGATCGCCAATCGTGGCGAAATTGCGCTGCGCATTCAGCGCGCCTGTCGCGAACTCGGCATCAAGACGGTCGTCGTCTATTCCGAAGCCGACCGCGAAGCCAAGTACGTCAAGCTGGCCGATGAGTCGGTGTGTATCGGTCCGGCCTCGTCCACGCTGAGCTACCTGAATGTGCCGGCAATCATTTCGGCTGCCGAAGTGACCGATGCCCAGGCTATTCACCCGGGTTACGGCTTCCTTTCCGAAAATGCCGATTTTGCCGAGCGCGTCGAAACCTCTGGTTTCGTCTTTATCGGTCCGCGGGCTGAAACCATTCGCCTGATGGGCGACAAGGTGTCGGCCAAGAATGCGATGAAGGAAGCCGGCGTGCCCTGCGTGCCGGGTTCGGACGGCGCGTTGCCGGAAGATCCGAAGGAAATCGTCAAGATTGCTCGGGCGGTCGGTTATCCGGTGATCATCAAGGCGGCTGGTGGCGGCGGTGGTCGCGGCATGCGCGTCGTGCATACCGAAGCTGCGCTGGTCAATGCCGTGGCGATGACCCGTCAGGAAGCCGGCACGTTCTTCGGCAATCCTGCGGTCTACATGGAAAAATACCTGGAAAACCCGCGTCACGTGGAAATTCAGGTGCTGGCCGACGAATACAAGAGCGCCATTTATCTTGGCGAGCGCGATTGCTCGATGCAGCGTCGTCACCAGAAGGTGATCGAAGAAGCGCCGGCGCCGCATATTCCGGCACGTCTGATCAGCCGTATCGGCGAGCGTTGTGCCGAAGCCTGCCGCAAGATCGGTTACCGTGGTGCTGGCACGTTCGAGTTCCTGTACGAAAACGGTGAGTTCTACTTCATCGAAATGAACACCCGCGTTCAGGTCGAGCATCCGGTGACCGAAATGATTACCGGTGTCGATATCGTTCAGGAACAGATCAGGGTTGCTGCCGGCGAGAAGCTGCGCTACAAGCAGAAGGATGTCGTGTTCCGTGGTCATTCGATCGAATGCCGCATTAACGCCGAAGATCCCTTCACGTTCGTGCCATCTCCCGGCAAGATTGCCTTTTATCACCCGCCTGGCGGCCCCGGTATCCGTGTCGATTCGCACATTTACCAAGGCTACACCGTGCCGTCGCATTACGACTCCATGGTGGCCAAGGTGATTTCCTACGGCGATACGCGCGAGCAGGCGATTCGTCGCATGCGCATTGCGCTGTCCGAGATGAGTATTCAGGGCATCAAGACCAATATCCCGTTGCACCAGGAGCTGATGCAGGATGCCCGTTTCGTCGAGGGCGGCACCAGTATTCATTACCTCGAACAGAAACTCGCCGACAAGGGCGAAGTGAAGAAGTAGATCATGGCCTGGCAAAGCGTCAGTTTCCTGACTGTTGCATCGCACGCCGAACCGCTGTGCGATGCGCTTCTGGAGGTCGGCGCGCTGTCGGCCTCGATCGAGGATGCGGATGCCGGTACGCCGGATGAAAAGCCGCAATTTGGCGAACCGGGCTCGGTCAACTCTCCGGGCTGGGATCGCTCCCGCGTCGTTGCCTTGCTTGAGCCGGACACCGATGTGGCGGCCCTGCTCGCTGCAGCCGGTGCACAAATCGGTCTGACCGAGGTACCGGCCTTCACGGTTGAGATCATCGAAGAACAGAATTGGGTCCAGCTGACCCAGGCGCAATTCGATCCGATCCGTGTTTCCGAGCGCTTGTGGATTGTCCCGTCGTGGCACGAGTCGCCCGACCCTGCTGCGGTCAACCTCATTCTGGACCCCGGAATGGCGTTTGGCACGGGTTCCCATCCAACCACCCGGCTTTGCCTGGAGTGGCTTGAGCGTGTCGTTACCGACCAGATTTCCGTGCTGGATTACGGTTGTGGCTCAGGCATTCTGGCGATTGCTGCCGCCCGCCTTGGAGCGGGTCGTGTTGCCGGTGTGGACATTGATCCGCATGCCGTTCAAGCGGCGCGGGCCAATGCCGAACGTAACGGTGTAACGGCGCTTTTCGCCGACTCCGCCGCCCCGGTTGCAGGGCAATACGATCTCGTTGTCGCCAACATTCTGTCGAATCCCCTGCGTGTTTTGGCGCCGGCAATCTGTGCCCATGTCCGTTCCGGCGGACAACTGGCCCTTTCCGGCATCCTGCGCGAACAGGCCGAGGAAATCATCGGCATCTACGCTCAGTGGCTGCCCATGCAAGTGGCTGACACCCGCGAAGATTGGGTTTGCCTGAGCGGAGTCATGCCCTGATGCGGACACGCTGCCCGGTTTGCAGCACGATTTTTCGTGTTACCTCCGAGCAGTTGCGCCTTCGGGCGGGCAAGGTCCGTTGCGGCCATTGCGACTCAATTTTCAATGCTTTCGAGGCCTTGCTCGAAGATGAGCCACCGGCTGTCCCCGTTGTGCCGGAACCGCCGGCGGCAATCCCGCCAGCGGTTCGGCAGGCCCCGGTGCCGCCGCCCGTCGTTGCTGCCACCAGGCCGCCCGAGCCAGTCTGCCCGTCGTTCGACGAACCGTCGGTTCAGCCTGTCGAGCCCGTTCAGCAAATCGAACTCCCGGCGGAGCCGGAAGTTCCACTTGCGCTTGAAATTCAAACGGTCGATGTCCCGGCACCGGTTGTCGTGCCTGATGAGCCGGAAGAGGTTTTCGAGCCCGAAGCTTCTTCGGCTCCACCCGAGTTGCCGCCGCTGGTCGAGCCTTTGAACGAGCCGACAGCGCAGTCAGTCGAGAAAATCGAAACAACGGAAGAGTCGACACTCGCTGCGCGCGAAGCAGGCTTGGTTGCCGCGCGCGAGTTGAGCGATACCCCGGCTTACAACCGCTGGGCTGCGGGTGCGCTGGCCGGCAACGGCATGGGCGGATTCAGCCATGAAACCGAGCATGCGGCGACCTGGCCCTTCGTGCTCGTTTCCATTGTCCTCGGCATCGCCTTGTCCTGCCAGTTGCTGTTCCACTTCCGGACCGATCTGGTGCGTCGCATACCCGATCTGGCGGGCTTGTACGCCCTTGCTGCGGTCGACGTGCCTTTGCCGCAGGATTCCGATCTGGTGGCCATCGAATCCTCCGATTTGCAGTCCGACAATGCGCGCGGCCTGTTCGTCCTGCAGGCAGCGCTGCGCAACCGTGCGGCACATGCCCAGGCGTGGCCGGCGCTCGAACTGACGCTGACCGACGTGCATGACATGGTCGTTTCACGTCGTGTCCTGCTGGCGCCTGACTACCTGCCGCCGGGCATCAGTCCGGTTTCCTTCCCGGCCAATGGCGAACTCGCCATTCGTCTGTGGGTCGAAGCCAAGGACATCGGTGCTGCCGGTTATCGTCTTTACGTTTTTTACCCTTGAGAATTCATTCCCCATGAGCACCCTGATCTGCGGTTCGCTGGCTTTCGACAACATCATGGTCTTTCCCGACCGTTTCAAGAACCACATCCTGCCCGAACAGATTCATATCCTGAACGTGGCGTTTCTGGTGCCCGAACTGCGTCGTGAATTTGGCGGTTGCGCCGGCAATATTGCCTACAACCTGATGCTGCTTGGCGGCGAGCCGTTGATCATGGCGACGGTTGGTGACGATGCTGCGGTCTACCTTGATCGCCTGGACAAACTCGGTTTGCCGCGTACGCATGTGCGTCAGGTGCCGGGCAGTTTCACCGCTCAGGCTTTCATCACGACCGATCTCGACGACAACCAGATCACGGCCTTCCACCCGGGCGCGATGAGCTTCTCGCACCTCAACAAGGTTGAGCAGGCCAAGACAGCCACTTTGGGGATCGTCGGGCCGGATGGCCGCGAAGGCATGATGCAGCACGCCCGTGATTTTGCGGCAGCAGGCTTGCCCTTCATCTTCGATCCGGGTCAGGGCATGCCGATGTTCAGCGGCGACGAATTGCTCGATTTCATGCGCCTCGCCGAGTATGCCTGTTTCAACGATTACGAAGCCAAGCTGCTTTGCGACCGCACCGGACGCAGCCTCGAACAGCTGGCCGGCGAGGTCAAGGCGCTGATCGTGACGCGTGGCGGTGAAGGTTCCGAAATTTACGCCGCAGGTCAACGCTACGACATTCCTTGTGTCGAGGCCGATCAACTGCTCGACCCGACCGGCTGTGGCGACGCTTATCGCGCCGGTCTGCTTTACGGTATTACCAATGGCTTCGACTGGCTGACAACGGGACGCCTGGCATCGGTCATGGGAGCCATCAAGATTGCTTCGCGCGGTGGCCAGAATCATCAACCGAGCCGCGAAGAAATTGCGGCGCGTTATCAACGTGCCTTTGGCACCCAGCCTTGGTGAAATCCATGAAAACCATTTCCCTGCTTTTCATTTCACTGGCCTTGCTGGCCGGTTGTGCAACCAGCAAGTCCGGCGATGTTTACAGTCGTGACCAGGCGCGCCGCGAAATGAATGTGCGCATGGGAACGGTTGAGTCGGTGCGTACCGTGGCGCTTGAAGGCACCAAGTCCGGCGTCGGTACCGTTGCCGGTGCTGCCGTTGGCGGCGTGGCCGGCAGCGGGCTGGGCGGCGGTAAAGGTCAGATCGTCGGGGCTGTGCTTGGTGCTGTCGTCGGTGGTCTGGCGGGTAGCGCCGTCGAGGAAGGCGTGACACGCAAGGATGCGCTGGAGATTACCGTCAAACTGGATAATGACCGGATGATCGTCGTTGTTCAGGAAGCCGCGCCGGGTGAGTTCCGTCCGGGCGAGCGTGTGCGGGTCGTTTCCGGAACTGGCGAGACGCGCATCACGCACTGAAACATCGCTGTCATTTTCGGGCAACGCGCATGTAACACGCGTCATCCAGACTGTTCTCCACAGACATACAAGGAGAACAACATGGAAAATATCCAAAAAGATGCGGGGCGTGTGCGTCCCAAGCGCCATACGCTCGATGTCGGGCTGGCGCGTAGCCCGAGTGAAATTCTTGATGCCCAGCGTCTGCGCTACCGTGTTTTTGCCGGTGAGATGGGCGCCAATTTGCCCTCCCGGACCCCCGGGGTGGATCACGACATCTACGACCCGTATTGCGACCATCTGGTCGTACGCGACACGCAAAGTGGCGAAGTGGTCGGCACCTATCGCATTCTTTCACCGGAAAATGCCCGCCAGATCGGCTATTACTCGGAAAACGAGTTCGATCTGACCCGTCTGCAGCATCTGCGCTCGCGGCTGGTAGAAATCGGTCGTTCCTGCGTTCATCCGGATTACCGTACCGGCGCGACGATCACGCTGCTCTGGTCCGGTTTGGCCCAGTACATGACCGAGCGTGGCTACGATTACCTGATGGGCTGCGCGTCGATCAGCATGGCTGACGGCGGCCATGCTGCGGCCAGCTTGTATAATCGCCTCTCGGAGGAACATCTGGGACCGCAGGAGTACCGTGTTTTCCCGCGTTGTCCATTGCCGCTGGCGGCCTTGCAACAGGATCGTCCGGCTGAGACGCCGCCCTTGATCAAGGGCTATTTGCGGGCCGGGGCATGGATTTGCGGCGAACCGGCATGGGATCCCGATTTCAACACGGCTGACCTGCCCATCCTGATGCCGATGGCCAAGGTTTCCAGTCGCTACGCCAAGCACTATTTGGGATAAATCGTCTGAGCCAGACCAATTTTTTGATTCGCAGCTTCCGTATTTTTCGACTGGCTCTGCTGGTTGTATTCGGCTTGATCGTTACGCTGCTCGTGTTTCCCGTTTGCAGCGATGCAGCCCGGCTCCGACTCAAGTCAAGCTGGGCGATTGCCCTGCTTGATGCGCTGGGTGTCGAGGTCGATGCCGATCTGGCACATGCCGCGCCTGGGGCGCTGCTCGTTGCCAACCATATCTCGTGGATCGATATCTACGTAATCAATGCCGCGCTGCCCTCGGCCTTTGTTTCGAAGGAAGAGGTACGGCATTGGCCGGTGATAGGTTGGCTGGCCGCAAAGAACGATACGATTTTCCTGCGCCGAGGCAGTCGGGGTCACGCCAAAATCATCAATCAGGAAATTGGTGACTTGCTGGCTCGTGGGCGCCATGTCGCGGTTTTTCCGGAGGGAACGACAACCGATGGCCGCAGTTTGCTGCATTTTCATGCCGCATTGCTGCAACCGGCACTGGTCGGTGGCTACCCGGTCTTGCCGGTGGCGCTCTCCTACTGGGAAGCCGATGGCCAGCGTAGTCTGGCGCCGCGTTACGACGGGGATATTTCTCTTGGCGAATGTACGCGGGCCATTCTCGGTCGCAAGCGTTTGATTGCCCGTCTTGTAACGACGCCGTTGCTGGGCCTGAATGGCGAGGACCGCAAGCAGGTCGCCGCTGAGGCACGCGAGGCGATCAGTCGAGCGGCTGGGCTTCCTCTGCCGAGCAGTTCACCTGAAATACCGAACGATCTTCAAGGCGAACCGCCGTCAGGTGGCCTCCCCACAGGCAGCCGGAGTCCAGCGCCAGAAAGTGCGGTAGCACTTTAAGACCGAGTGCCGACCAGTGGCCGGTAATCAATACCGAGTCAGCGTAGCGGGGGTTGGGCGCATCAAACCAGGGAATGTGGCCGGCCGGGGTGTTGCTCAGTTTGCCTTTGGCCTTGAATTCCATGATGCCTTCCGGTGTGCAGAAGCGCATGCGCGTCATGGCATTGACAATGACGCGCAGGCGCGGCCAGCCGCTCAGTTCGTCAGACCAGCCGGCTGGGTCGCTGCCCCATAGATTCTTGAGGAATTGGCGATAATCCGGGCCCCGCAGGGCAGCCTCGACTTCGCTCGACAGTGCTCTGGCTTGGCTGGCGGTCCATTGTGGCAACAGGCCGGCATGCACCATGCAATAGTCGTCTTCGGTGTAGCAGAGCGGTTGCTGGCGAAGCCAGTCGAGTAATTCGCTGCAGTCCGGGGCATCAAAGATGGCCTGCAAGGTATCGTCCTTGGCGCGAAATTTGGCCCCGCCTTCGGCCACCATCAGCAGGTAAAGATCGTGGTTGCCGAGCACGGTCACGGCCGCCGGGCCGAGCGATTTGATCAGGCGTAGCGTTTCCAGTGATTTCGGCCCGCGGTTGACCAGATCGCCGACCAGCCAGATGCGGTCATGCGCTGCGTTGAACTCGCATAACTCGAGCAAGCGGCAAAGGGAGTCGTAGCAGCCCTGAATGTCGCCGATTGCGTAGTTCGCCATTATTCGACGGTGACCGATTTGGCCAGGTTGCGCGGCTTGTCCACATCGGTGCCTTTGACCAGTGCGACGTGGTAAGACAGCAACTGCAGCGGGATGACGTGAAGGATCGGCGAGAGTTCGCCGTAATGTTCCGGCAGGCGCAGGATGTGCACGCCTTCCGATTCGGGAATCTCCGAGTCGGCATCGGCGAAGACATAAAGCTCGCCACCGCGTGCCTGGACTTCCTTGAGATTCGACTTCAGCTTGTCGAGCAACTGATCGTTCGGGGCAACCGAAATGACCGGCATGTTGGCATCAACCAGCGCCAGCGGGCCATGTTTCAATTCGCCGGCCGGATAGGCTTCGGCGTGAATGTAGGAAATTTCCTTGAGCTTCAGGGCACCTTCAAGGGCAATCGGGTAGTGCCGGCCGCGACCGAGGAAAAGGGCGTGGTGCTTGTCGGCAAAACGTTTGGCCCAGGCTTCGATATCCGATTCAAGGTCGAGGACCTTGTTGACCGCGACAGGCAGGTGGCGCAGTTGTTCGATATAGATGGCTTCCTGTTCGGCGCTCAGTTGCTGGCGCACCTTGGCCATGACCAGTACCAGCAGGAAGAGCGCGGCGAGCTGGGTGGTGAAAGCCTTGGTTGAGGCAACGCCGATTTCCGGGCCGGCGCGAGTGATGAAGCGCAGGGCGCATTCGCGAACGATGGCCGATTCCGGCACGTTGCAGATGGCCAGCGTCTTGGTCTGGCCGAGCGATTTGGCATGGCGCAGGGCGGCCAGCGTATCGGCTGTTTCGCCGGATTGGGAAATGGCAACGATCAGCTGGCGCGGGTTCGGTACCGAAGTGCGGTAGCGGTATTCGCTGGCGATTTCGACATTGCACGGCACACCGGCAATGGCTTCCAGCCAGTAACGGGCGGTGAAGCCCGAATGGCTGCTGGTGCCGCAGGCAAGAATCAGGATCGAGTCGATATCGGCCAGTAAATTGGCGGCTTCTGCGCCGAAAATGCCGGGCTGGATCGATTTGCTGCCGCCGACGATTTCCAGTGTGTTGGCCAGGGCTTCCGGCTGCTCGAAGATTTCCTTCTGCATGTAGTGCTGGTAATTGCCCAGCTCGACAGCGGCGGCCGAGAGTTGCGAGACATGCACCGGACGCTCGACCGGCGTGCCGTCGAGCCGGGTGATGCGGACTGATGTCGCGGTCAACTCGGCAATATCGCCATTTTCCAGATAGACCATGTTGCGTGTGACCTGGAGCAGCGCCGAGGCATCGGATGCGGCGTAGTTGCCGGTTTCCGAAACGCCGAGCAGCAAGGGCGAGCCTTCGCGGGTGACGACGATTTTGCCCGGCTGGCTGTGGTCGATGACGGCGATGGCGAAGGCGCCGACCAGGCGGCGGCAGGCAATCTGCACGGCCTTGAACAGGTCGGGCTCGCTTTTCAACGTGGCTTCGATCAGGTGGGCGATGCTTTCGGTGTCAGTGTCCGACGTGAAGACATAACCCTGGGCCGTCAGTTCGCTGCGCAGGCTTTCGTAATTTTCGATGATGCCGTTATGAACGACGGCGATCGTGCCGGAAACGTGCGGGTGAGCGTTGCGTTCGCATGGCACGCCGTGCGTTGCCCAGCGGGTGTGGGCAATGCCGGTTGTGGCGCTGGTCGCGGCCGAAGCGGCTTCAAGCTCGGCGACCCGGCCGACCGAGCGGACACGTTCGATTTCGGCGCTGCCGATGACGGCAATCCCGGCCGAGTCATAGCCCCGGTATTCGAGTTTCTTCAGCCCTTCAACGAGGACGGGAACGATGTTGTTGCCGGCTGCTGCCGCGACGATGCCACACATGACTGATCCTTAAACCTTGTAGTAATCGCGATACCAGGCGATGAAGCGGCCAACGCCTTCCTGGATGGGCGTGCCTGGGACGAAACCGACCCAGTCGTTGAGCAGCGAAGTATCGGCATAGGTCGCCGGGACGTCGCCGTCCTGCAGCGGCAGCAGGCGCTTCTCTGCCGTCTTGCCGAGCGCCTGTTCGATGGCGCCGATGAAGTCGAGCAACTGGACCGGATTGTTGTTGCCGATGTTGAACACGCGGTAAGGCGCATTGCTCGTCGCCGGATCGGCGGAAATCGCATCATATTCGGCGTTGACCGCAGCATTCTTGTCGAGCACGCGGATGACGCCCTCGACGATGTCGTCGACGTAGGTGAAGTCGCGCTGCATGTTGCCGTGGTTGAAGACGTCGATGGCACGACCTTCAAGAATGGCCTTGGTGAACAGGAAGAGCGCCATATCCGGGCGACCCCATGGGCCGTAGACCGTGAAGAAGCGCAGCCCGGTCGTCGGCAGGCCGAACAGGTGGCTGTAGGTGTGGGCCATCAGCTCGTTGGCCTTTTTGCTGGCGGCGTAGAGACTGACCGGATGGTCGACGCTGTCGTGTTCCGAGAACGGCATCTTGGTATTGCCGCCATAAACGCTGGAGCTGGAGGCGTAAACCAGATGCGCCACCTTGTTGTGGCGGCAGCCTTCGAGAATATTGGTGAAGCCGACCAGATTGCTGTCGATGTAAGCGTGCGGATTCTGCAGCGAGTAACGAACCCCGGCCTGAGCGGCAAGGTGAATCACCTTGTCGAACTTTTCGCTGGCGAACAGGGCTTCCATGCCGGCCCGGTCACCAACGTCGAGCTTGATGAAGCGGAAGTTGGCGTGGCTGGTCAGTCGGGCCAGGCGGTTTTCCTTCAGGCTGACTTCGTAATAATCGTTCAGGTTGTCCAGACCGACGACTTCGTCGCCGCGCGCAAGCAGGCGCAGCGAGGTGGTCATGCCGATAAATCCGGCTGCGCCGGTCACAAGAATTTTCATGGGCTTACCCGTGGCAATGGAAAGGTGATTTTACCGCAACGTCGCATCGGATTTTTGACGTTCCAGCATTTTGGAATATTTCATGAAGCTGTTGAAACAGCCGATGGCAATGTGGATCAGGCCGGGCAAACCGTCGCGGAAACCCTGGCGGATCAGGTAGAACTTGATGAAGCGGACCAGCGGGCTGAAGGCAATGCGGCCGAAGCTTGCCCGTTTGCCCGCCGCCAGTGCCATGTCGGCGGCCAGCGTGGTGTAGCGGTTTTGCTTGGTCAGGTAGCTGGCCAGCGATTCGGCCGAGTCGTGCAGCAGATCGCCCGACAGTTGGCCGATGGTGGCGCGGGTTTCGACTTTTTCATGGACGGCATCGTCCGACCAGCGTGCCTGACGGCGGTCGAACAGGCGCAGGCTCCAGTCGGGATAACCCTCGCCGTGTTTTAGGTAGCGGCCGAGGAAGCGATTGCAGCGTGGAAAGCGGAAAGCTGCGGTCGACGGCTGTTGCAGGGCAATTTCGATGCTTGTCTGCAAGGCCGGGCTGACTCGTTCGTCGGCATCGAGGCAGAGTACCCAGTCGTGGCTTGCCGCGTCGACGGCAAACTGTTTTTGCGGCCCGAAGCCCAGCCAGTCTTGCTGGATGACGCGGGCGCCGTAACGTTCGGCCAGCGCCACCGTGCCGTCGGTGCTGCCTGAGTCGACAACGATGATCTCGTCGGCAAAGCGCGCACTTTTCAGGCAATCCTCGAGCTGGGAGGCGGCATTGAGCGTAATGATCGCAACGGAGAGCGGCTGGCGCGTGGCAGGCATTTATAATCGCGGCTTCGAAAGCACGTATTTTATCTGCCGATGCGCATTCTGCTCGTGAAAACTTCCTCGCTCGGCGACGTGATCCACAATTTGCCCGTGGTCAGCGACATTCGCCGGCATTTCCCCGATGCCGCGGTCGACTGGTGCGTCGAGGAGAGTTTCGCGGCCATTCCCCGTCTGCACCCAGCCGTCGGCGAAATCGTCCCGGTTGCGATCCGGCGTTGGCGTAAAAAGCTGTTTCAGGCGCAGACCTGGCGTGAATTCGGCGCTTTTGGCCGCCAGATGCAGGCCCATCGTTACGATGCGGTGATCGACACCCAAGGTTTGTTGAAAAGTGCCTGGCTGGCCCGCCGTGCGCGCGGGCCACTCAGCGGTTATGCGGCAGATTCGGCGCGCGAACCGGTTGCCGCACGATTCTATGAGCGTCACTTCAGCGTCCCGACGACCGAGCATGCCGTCGTACGCAATCGCCTGTTGGTGGCTGCGGCCCTTGGTTACAGCATCGATGGTGGTCCGGATTACGGCATTGCGCCGCCAGCCGCCCAATTCGACTGGTTGCCGGAACGGCCTTTTGTGGTTTTTCTGACGGCCACCAGTCGCGATGACAAGCTCTGGCCCGAGACGCACTGGATCGAATTAGGTCGCCAATTGGGTGCGCTGGGCTATACCGCTGTCTTGCCGGCCGGTAGTGCGCCCGAGCGCGAGCGGGCGGCGCGTCTTGCGGTATCGATTCCGGGGGCCATCGCTGCGCCGCCGATGAACATTCCGCAACTGGCTGCGCTGCTCGGTTCTGCCCGGGCAGCGGTTGGCGTGGATACCGGGTTGAGCCACCTCGCCGTGGCCTTGAAAACGCCCACCGTTGCCTTGTACACCGCGACAGACCCCGGTTTGACCGGCGTACTCGGCAGTGGCTTCTTCCGTAATCTGGGTGGCAAGGCACAAATCCCGACGGTTTCGGCCGTGCTCGACGAATTGCAAGCGGCGCTTTCCTGATGGCGCGCCTGCTTTATTCGCTGTTCCTCTACCTGATCACGCCGCTGATCTGGCTGCGCCTGCTCTGGCGTGCCCGCAAGCAAGCCGATTACCTGCATCATCTCGGCGAGCGATACGGTTTTTACGCTCAGCCCGTGCCCGAAAAACTGATCTGGGTGCACGCTGTCTCGGTCGGTGAAACGCGCGCGGCGCAACCGTTGATCGAAGGTTTGCTGGCGCGTTGGCCCGGCTATCGCATCCTGCTGACCTGCATGACTCCGACCGGACGGGAAACCGGGCGTGAGGTCTATGGCGAGCGGGTTATCCAGGCGTATCTGCCGTATGACTACCCTGGCGCGGTCGACCGCTTTTTCAGGCGTTTTTCGCCGCTTTTCGGTGTCCTGATGGAAACCGAGATATGGCCGAATCTGCTCGCTTCCGCACAGAAAAACCGTGTTCCGGTAATGCTGGCCAATGCCCGTCTGTCGGTTCGTTCGGCGCGCGGTTATGGCCGTCTTGGCCGGCTTGTCCGCCCGGCCTTCGGCGTCCTCGCCGGTGTCTCGGCGCAGACGGACGGCGATGCGCTGCGCTTGGGTCAATTCGGTGCCGGGTCGGTCGAGGTTTGTGGCAATCTGAAATTCGACGTGGTGCCATCGCCCGAAAAACTGGCGCTGGGGCGTGACTGGAAAGCCGGGCTCGGGTCGCGCCCGGTCTGGTTGGCCGCGAGTATGCGTGAAGGTGAGGAAGCGTTGATTCTCGATGCCTGGCGTGCAGCGCGTGTGCCGGATGCCTTGCTCGTGCTGGTGCCGCGCCATCCGCAGCGGTTCAATGAGGTTGCCGACCTGATTGCCAGCCGGGGGCTGCGTTGCGAGCGGCGCAGCGTGGCGATGCCTGTCGCGGAGACGGATGTTTGGCTGGGCGACAGCATGGGAGAAATGGCGGCTTACTACGCCATGGCCGACCTGGCCTTCATCGGCGGTAGTTTGTTGCCGCTTGGCGGGCAGAATCTGATCGAGGCAGCGGCTTGCGCTTGTCCCGTGCTGGTCGGTCCGCATACCTTCAATTTCCTGCAGGCAACGCAGGATGCCATCGCGGCTGGTGCGGCGCGGCGCATTGACTCAGTCGAGGCGCTTGGACTGGCGGTCGAGCAACTACTGGGCAGTGTCGATGAACTGGCCGACATGCGCCAGGCGGCTAGCCGGTTTGCGCTGGCCCATCAGGGCGCAGCGCAGCGTACCCTGAATTTTATTGAACGGCAGGTCGCTCAAGCAAGGCGTTGATCTGGGCAATATCGTCTTCGCCCAGGGCGCCGACCGCACCCTTCAGGCGCAGTTGGGCGAGTAGCGTATCCAGCGTCGCCCGAGCCAAGTCGCGGCGGGTGACGTAGACCTGGTTTTCGGCGTTGAGCACATCGATGTTGATGCGTACGCCGACTTCGTAACCCAGCTTGTTCGACTCAAGGGCTGATTGTGACGAAACCAGCGCTGCCTTGAGGGCGCGGACCTGGGCCAGCCCGTTGACCACGCCGAGGTAGTACTGGCGGGCGGAAAGGGCGGCCGTGCGGCGCGCTGCTTCAAGGTTGGACAGGGTGGCGGTGCGATTGGCTGCGGCTTCGCGCTGACGCGATGCGACCTGGCCGCCCTGGAAAATTGGAATGTTCAGCTGGATGCCGATGTTCTGGTATTCGGTATCGATCATGCCCAGCGCGGTCGACCCGAAGGATTTGGCATTTCCGGCGTTGGCGACCAGATCGACGGTCGGGTAGTGCCCCGCGCGTTGCTTGCCAACCTCCCGTTCGGCGATGTCGGCATTGGCTTGCTGAACCTGGACGGCGATGCTGTCCTTTTCGGCTGCGGCAACCCACTGATTCATATCGTTGGGTTGTGGTGCAGTCAGCTCGGCATCCTTGCGCGTGGTGGCCAAGTCGCCCGCTTCCTTGCCAATGATGGCTTGCAGGCTGCGCTGTTTGACTTCGTAGTCGCTTTCAGCCGCAATTTCCTGTGCCACGGCGAGGTCGAAGCGGGCCTGTGCTTCGTGCGTGTCGGTAATGGTTGCCGTGCCGACTTCGAAATTCTTTTTGGCCGACTCGAGCTGCTGGGCGATGGCGGTCTTGTTGGCCCGAACGGCTTTGAGGTTTTCGATGGCGTAATTGACATCGAAATAAGCCTGGGCAACACGCAGGATCAAATCCTGGCGAGCTTGCGCGAAATTGGCTTCGGCCTGGGCAACCTGGATTTTCGACTGGTCGTAACTGACCCAGTTCTGCCAGCGGAAAAGCGGCTGGGACAGGGTCAGCTGGTAGCCGTTGCTGTTGAAATGCGGTTTGCCAAGCGTGGCACCGTTGAAGAGCGAGACTTCATTCTCGTTCCACACCGTATTGCCGGAAAGTGTCAGGCTCGGCAGCAGGCTAGCCCGGCCCTGGGGCATTTTTTCGCGGCCGGCATCGAGTGTGGCGCGGGCTGCGGCAAAGGTCGGATCGTTGTCCTGTGCTTCGCGGTAGACCTGCATCAGGTCTGCGGCAAACACAGGTGCAGCAAGCAAGGGTGAAAGAATCAGCCAGGCGAGTTTTTTCATGCCATCCTCAATATCGATGCATCGTGGGGTCAACTTCTCCTGCCCAGGCTTCTACGCCGCCAGCCAGGTTGTGCAATCGTGCATAACCCTTGCGTTCGAGAAACATGGCAACCTGCATGCTGCGTCCGCCGTGGTGGCAAATGACGACAAGCTCACGCTCCGGGTCGAGCTCATCGCAACGCAGGGGGACCGTGTGCATCGGAATGAGCAGCGAATCAGGCAAATGGCAGAGTTCGAATTCCCACGGTTCGCGCACGTCGAGCAGAATCGGCTTGGGCTGGCTGTCATCAGCCAGCCATTCGGCCAGTTGGCGTGCGCGAATCTGCTGCATCAGAACGAGAAGCCTGATTCGGGCGTGGTGCCGTCGATTGCCGGAATGACCGTTTCGAACAGGTTGACCGTGTTGTAGATGCCATCGGCGGTACAGGTGATCAACTGGGCTTGCATGACCGGGGCCAGGCCAACCGTGACGGCAAGACGGCCACCGACGCGCAGTTGCTTGAGCAAGGCGGCGGGCAGGGTGGGCAGGGAGCCGGAAACAACAATTGCGTCGTACGGACCGGACTGGCTCCAGCCTTGGGCACCATCGGCAACTTCGACCGTGACGTTGGCGACACCGGCGCGTTCCAGGTTCTGGCGAGCGGATTCAGCCAGTGCCGGGCGGGATTCGACCGTCACAACGTGTTCGGCGCGCGCTGCCAGCAAGGCCGCCATGTAGCCGCTGCCGGTGCCGATTTCGAGAACCTTGTCGGTTTTCTTGATGCCGAGTTCCTGCAGCAGTTTGGCTTCGACACGCGGTGCCAGCATGACCTGGCCATCGCCGAGCGGGATTTCCATGTCGGCAAATGCCAGGTTGCGGTAGGCGGTCGGTACGAAATCTTCGCGCTTGACCACGAAAAGCAGGTCAAGCACCTGCGGATCCAGAACCTCCCAAGGGCGGATCTGTTGTTCAATCATGTTGAAACGTGCTTGCTCGATATTCATGTGGGTCTCCGCAGGCTTAATATTAGCACAAGCTAATATATTGATTCCGAGAAAGCAAAATTATACCTGACTCCCGCGCAAGCCTTGGCGCAGGAGATCCATGTGAATTTGCAGGTAAAGACCTGAATCGCCTTCGCTGTTTTGGCAGCAGGCCATTGAAAAGCGCCAGATCAACAGCATCAGGATGGGGGCGATGATCACGTCGATGGTTGTTTCAACATCCATGCGCCGGAATTCGCCGGAGGCCATGCCGCGCTCAAGGGCTGCGCCGACCAGGGCTCGCCCGCGCTTGATGACGTTTTCGTAATAGAAAAGTGCGACGTCGGGAAAATTTCTGGCTTCGGCAACCATCAGTTTCGGGATGCCGGCCAGTCGTGTTTGGCCGATCTTGCTCCACCAGTTACCGAGCAGTTTTTCCAGCAGGTCGAAACTGCTGCCGCTATGTTGGGCGGCAATGGCCTCGTTTTCGGCTACAACCGGGACGATACCTTCCTGAATGACCGCCTTGAACAGCGCTTCCTTGCTGTCGAAGTAGAGGTAGAGCGTACCTTTGGATACGCCGGCGCTGAGGGCGACATCTTCCAGTCGCGTTGCGGCGAAGCCTTTTTCGACAAACAGGCTGAGCGCAGCTGTGGTCAGCTCCGAAGGACGGGCTTCCTTGCGACGTTTACGGGCGGGTGGGGAGGCTGACATGGGTAACTTAATGACTCGCTGGTCATTAAGTTACCACTTCGTCTTGTCTGCGGTCAACGACCTTCCTTGATCATCCGGCTGCTGGCCGGCTGGATGGGGCGTGCGTTGTTGCGGTACAGCCGGCTGAAGATGTTGATCTGCTCCGGCGAAACCTGGACCGGCTGCTTCATGACCAGCCAGAGCACCCCTTCGGTACAGGGTGGGGTCGTCAGCGAGCCCATGTAGGTGTAGTAATTCTGGTCGGAAGGCAGCAGGTTGGCCGGGTTGATGACCGGGCCGGGCGGCGAGACCTCGACGTTTTTCTCTAGGGGCATGTTGTTCCAGAGCGTCTGGATGAACGGATTTTCGCTGCCACGCTCAAGTAGCACGGCAACCACGGCCAACTGGCCTTCGTCCGATTTATGCACCAGATGCACCACCATGTCGAAGCGCTGGCCGTTGACCTTTTCTTCGGAAGGGCGATGGAAATGGAACTGGACCAGTTCGTAGGTTTTCCCGGTCAGGCTGATCGAGCTGTCGCCGACGGCAACCTGCACGGTGTGTCCATTGTCAATGATGCGGAAGGTTGATGGACGGTAGCTGAACTTGATCTGTTCGAGATCGACCTTGATGCCTTCCTTGATGTCGATCGGTGACTGACGCTGGCCGATGGCACAAGTCTTGTTTTTCGGATCGATCTTGGCCCAGTTATCGGGGCCGCCTTCGCCGTCATAAGACCAGTGAATGTGGGCATGCTGGAGTGCCGGTTCGCTGTGTGCCAATTCCAGCATGTAACCGCCAGTCTTTGCCTGTTTGGCAGGTTTGGCCGGCGATGAGCTGTGCACCACGACGTGGCTTGCCTTGGGCGGTGCGGCTTTCGGTGGCGCCGGCTCATGCGCGGCCTCTGCTGGAGGTTTCAGGTTCGGCTTGATTGAAATCGGCGCAGCCTGCTCGGCCTTGGCGGCAGGGGCATGGCTGGTGTCGGATGCCTTCATTGCACCGGACTTGGCGAGATCTTTCTTGATCATCGCTTCGTTGGCTTCTTTCAACTGGCTGGTTGCCTCGTTGGCTTTTTGGGCAACCTCGGTCACGCTTTCCTTGGCCGGGCGGCAAACTTCGCGCAGGACCTTGTCGTCGAGCGTGCCGGTACGGACCGGCAATTCGGCACCCTTGATCTCTTCTTCGCGAACGACTTCCGACTCGTTTTTCTTGTAAATGCGCTTGATTGTGCTGGCATTGCGCGAGCCGCAGTCGTAGCGGGTGATCGCTTCAATAACCCGGTAGCCGGCGCCGGACTTGGCATCGACGATTTCCTTTTCGAGGATGACCCGTCCCTGGGCTTGAACCTTGCCGCCATCTTCACGTTTGATGCTGGTCCGGTCGAGTTCGATCCGTTTTCCCGGTTCGGACGAGATGGTTTGCCAGGTCGGTGCGGCTGCCGCGCACCACGGCAGCGTCGCCAGCAGGGCGGCAATAGTCAATAAGCGCATGTTTAACCCCTTTGATTTTGTTTCTTTTTCGCTTGCCATGGATATTTCGGTCAAAATTGAGAAATCTTGAGCAAGGAATGTCATTCCTTGCATTTTGCCTGTGTTTCCAGTAACTTGCAGCCCACTCGTTAGGGGTGTCTGCCGCCATGTTTTGCTGCGGTCGACTGAGAAAAACCCTTCGAACCTGACCGGGTCATGCCGTCGTAGGGAAACGAACTCTCCGTTGGAACCAGATCGCTCCTTGCCCGTCTTACCCGCTGTGTCCCCGCATGGAGCTCCAATGAACGCCAAAGAACAATTCCTCGCCGCCAACGCCCACGTCGACGAGGCTGCAGTCCAGCCGCTGCCTAATTCCCGCAAGATTTACATCGAAGGTTCGCGCCCGGACATTCGAGTGCCGATGCGCGAGATCATGCAGGATGACACACCGACCGCCTTCGGTGGGGAAAAGAATCCGCCGATCTACGTTTATGACTGCTCCGGTCTGTATTCCGACCCGGATGCCAAAATCGACATCCGTTCCGGCCTGCCGGCTTTGCGTGCCCAATGGATCGCCGAGCGTGGCGATGTTGAAGAACTGCCCGGCCTGAGCTCAGAATTCGGCCAGAAACGAGCCGATGACAAGTCGCTCGACGAACTGCGTTTCCCCGGCCTGCACCGCAAGCCGCTGCGCGCTAAGGCCGGCAAGAATGTCAGCCAGATGCACTACGCCCGCCAGGGCATCATCACGCCGGAGATGGAGTACGTCGCCATCCGCGAAAACAACAATCGCCGTGCCTATATTGAAAGCCTGAAGAATACTGGTCCGATGGGCGAGAAAATGGCCAAGCTGCTCGGTCGCCAGCACCCGGGCCAGAACTTCGGGGCCAGCATCCCGGAAGAAATCACCCCGGAATTCGTCCGCAGCGAAATCGCCCGTGGCCGCGCCATCATCCCGAACAACATCAACCACCCGGAAAGCGAGCCGATGATCATCGGCCGCAACTTCCTGACCAAGATCAACGCCAACATCGGCAACTCGGCGCTCGGCTCCAGCATTCAGGAAGAAGTCGAGAAAATGACCTGGTCGATCCGCTGGGGCGGCGACACGGTGATGGACCTGTCTACTGGCAAGAACATCCACGAAACCCGCGAATGGATCATCCGCAACAGCCCGGTCGCCATCGGCACCGTGCCGATCTATCAGGCGCTGGAAAAGGTCAACGGCAAAGCCGAAGACCTGACCTGGGAAATCTTCCGCGACACGCTGATCGAACAGGCCGAACAAGGCGTCGACTACTTCACCATCCACGCTGGCGTCCTGCTCCGCTACGTGCCGCTCACCGCCAACCGCATGACCGGCATCGTCAGCCGTGGTGGCTCGATCATGGCCAAATGGTGTCTGGCCCACCACAAGGAAAGCTTCCTCTACACCCACTTCGAGGAAATCTGCGAAATCATGAAGGCCTACGACGTCGCCTTCAGCCTCGGCGACGGCCTGCGTCCCGGCTCGATCTACGACGCCAATGACGAAGCCCAGCTCGGCGAACTCAAGACCCTCGGCGAACTGACCCAGATTGCCTGGAAGCACGACGTGCAGGTGATGATCGAAGGCCCCGGCCATGTGCCCATGCACATGATCAAGGAGAACATGGACCTGCAGCTCGAATACTGCGATGAAGCCCCGTTCTACACCCTCGGCCCCTTGACCACCGACATCGCGCCGGGCTACGACCACATCACCAGCGGCATCGGCGCCGCGATGATCGGCTGGTACGGCACGGCCATGCTCTGTTACGTCACGCCGAAAGAACACCTCGGCCTGCCGGACAAGGATGACGTCAAGACCGGCATCATCACCTACAAGCTGGCCGCCCACGCCGCCGACCTCGCCAAGGGCCACCCCGGTGCGCAGATCCGCGACAACGCCTTGAGCAAGGCGCGCTTCGAATTCCGCTGGGACGACCAGTTCAACCTCGGCCTCGACCCGGACAAGGCGCGTGAATTCCACGACGAAACCCTGCCCAAGGAATCGGCCAAGGTCGCCCACTTCTGTTCGATGTGCGGCCCGCACTTTTGCTCGATGAAGATCACGCAGGAAGTGCGTGAGTTCGCGGCGCAGCAAGGCGTCGACGAACAAGCGGCGCTGGCGAAAGGGATGGAAGTGAAGTCGGTCGAGTTCGTGAAGGCCGGGGCTGAGGTTTATAGCAAGGTCTGAGTGGCAGTATCCAGAATGAAAAAGGCGGCCATTTGGCCGCCTTTTTGTTTGTTCCGGATTTTTGCCAACTACATTCCGAGCGATTTCAGCAAATCGTCGTGCTCGCTGGATTCAGCGGCTTGCACCGGGGCTTTGGCCGGCATGGCGGCTTGGGCAATCAACTCGTCGGGATCGGGAGCATCGCTGGCTTCGAAGTCGAACAGCTTGATGAACTCAGTGCCATCGATTGCCATTTCGAGATAGAAAATATTGTTGCGCCCGGTATGGAAGGTGACGCGACGGGCTTCCGGCTTGTCGAGGTTGGTGTCGACGCTGAGCATGACCTGCTTGTTGAGAACCAGCATCTTGGGCTGGTTTTGCGTGATCTGGGTTTGTAGTTCGCGGGCAACCTTGCCGGTGAAATCGCCGACGATCTGGTTCATCAGTTCGCCCATCACGTTGCTGACTTCGTCTGCGGTGTGCGAGCTGGCCAATTCATCCTTGGCCATGCCCATGTTGAGCATGTAGCTTTCGTACAGCTCCATTGCTGCCTGCGACGAAAAGTTGATCACCACCAGCCCCGAGAAACCACCGTCGAACAACACGAAGCAGCCGATATCCGGCTTGAGACAGGTCTTGGTGATGCGCTGGACCATGCCGGAAAAATGGATCGGGCTTTGCGTGGCGACGGTCAGTACCCGCGACACTGAATTGCACAGACTCAGCAGGATATCTTCGGTGCCGAATACGACTTTTTTTTCTGGAGTGCTCATGGGCTAATCGTCCTGCTGGATAGGTATTGCGAATATATAGCACAGCTGACCGGCGTCGACGGTGGCTGCGCTGAATGAATTTCAAGGATTCGTCGAAAATGCCATTTCTCGATGGTTGACCGCGGCATTGGCATTTTGCTGCTTATTTACCGTTGAAGGTTTCCCGCCAGGCGCTCGGCGAAACGCCGAAGGCTTTGCGGAAGTGGTGGCGCAGGGTGACGGATGAGGCGAAGCCGGCGAGGTCGGCAATTTGCTCGATATCATGTTCCGTGCCTTCGAGCAGGCGCTGGCTCAATGCCAGCCGTTGTCCGAGCAACCACGCGCTGACGGTGCTGCCGGTGAGTTGCCGGAAATGGCGGGTAAAGGTGCGACGGCTCATCAGCGCACGTTGGGCCAGGCTGTCGAGTGTGTGCGCTTGCGCCGGATTGGTGCGCACCCAGTCGAGCAATTCGGCCAGTCGCGAGTCGTTGGCGCTGGCCGGGACGGGTTGCTCGATGAATTGCGCCTGTCCACCTTGCCGGTGCGGCGGAACAACCAGGCGGCGAGCGACGCTATTGGCCGTTTCGGCTCCGTATTCCTGGCGCAGCATGTACAGGCAGCAATCAATCCCGGCGGCGGTCCCGGCTGAGGTCAGTATCTGGTCGTCGGCAATGTACAGAACATTGGCGTCGACTCGGGTCAGCGGATAACGTCGGGCGAAATCTGCGGCGTAGGCCCAGTGGGTTGTTGCCCGACGTCCGTCGAGCAGGCCGGCAGCAGCCAGTACGTAGGCACCGAGGCACAGGCCGACGATGGTCGCGCCGCGCTGTGCAGCTGAAGTCAGTGCGCTGAGTAATGCGGCTGGCGGCGTCTCGGTCGGATCGCGCCAGCTCGGAATGATGACGATGTCGGCATCAGTCAGGGCTTCCAGCCCGTGACTGACGTGAATGTCGAAGCCGGCGGTGGTCTTCAGGCTGCCCGGTTCGACGGCGCAGACGGTGAGTTCAAATGACGGGACACCCGGATGGGCATCACCGAAAACGACGCAGGGAACAGAGAGGTGGAAGGGGCTGATCCGTTCGAAGGCGACAACGGCGATGCGAAGCTTGGACATTGGGTTCGGTCTCGATGCAACAGGATTGGCCCGATATTATCGTTAATTGTCTATTGGGCCACTTACCGGCGGTTGAGGTTCTGCGAATAATGGCGCCATCCCAACGCCAACAAGGAAACGATCATGTCTCAAATCAAGCGGGCGCTTATCGTCATCGACGTGCAAAACGAATATTTCACCGGAAATTTGCGGATCGAATATCCGGATGTCCGGATTTCACTACCGAATATTGTCCGGGCGATGGATGCGGCGCAGGCCGCCGGGATTCCGGTGGTGGTGGTGCAGCATCTGGCGGCAGAGGGGGCCCCTGTTTTTGCCAGGGGCAGCGAGGGGGCCGCAATTCATCCCGAAATTGCCGGTCGACCGCGCAATCACCACATTGAAAAATCGTTGGCCAGCTGTTTCGTCGGCACCGATCTGGAGGCGTGGTTGCGCGAGCGTCAGATCAATACGTTGAGCATCGTCGGCTACATGACGCACAACTGTGACGATTCGACGGTCCGCCAAGCGGCACACGCCGGCTGGAAAGTCGAATTGCTGCATGATGCCGCCGGTTCTCTGCCTTATGCCAACGCAATCGGTTCGGCAACGGCCGAGGAAATCCATCGCGTTTTCACGGTCGTGATGCATACCGGTTTTGCCGCCGTGGTCAGCACCGATCAATGGCTGGCGGCTGTCGCCGAACACAAGGCTTTGCCGGCTGACAATATTTATCTGTCGAACCAGCGCGCCATTGCGCAGCGTTGAGCCGAATTGATCTTCTTGAGAGTGAAAATCGGCGAAAATCGCCGTCTTTCACTCTCGGTGGTCACGCATGGAATGCCGTCCCGGATGTGCCGCCTGTTGCGTCGCGCCCTCCATCTCTTCGCTGAACAAGCCTGCCGGACAGCCCTGTCCGAATCTGGATGCCGATTTGCGCTGCACGATTTTCGGCCGGCCCGAGCGGCCTTCCTGCTGTGGCGGCTTGCAGCCTTCGCTGGAAATGTGCGGCGAGTCGCGCCAGCAAGCCATGATCTGGCTGGCAAATCTGGAGGCGGCTACCCGACCGGGATAGTAGAATGCCGGCTTCTTGTATTGGCTGCATTCCATGGACCCGATTCTGCTGCTTAAAGCCCTCATCCTCGGTATCGTCGAGGGCCTGACTGAATTCCTGCCGATCTCGTCGACCGGTCATTTGATTCTGGCTGGCGATTTGCTCAATTTCAACGACGATCGCGGCAAATTGTTCGAGATTGTCATACAGTTCGGCGCCATTCTTGCGGTTGTCTGGGAGTATCGTCAGCGTTTGCTGGTTGTGGCGCGCGGTGCGTTCAGCGATAAAACTGCCCAGAAATTCATTCTCAATCTCTTCGTTGCCTTTCTGCCGCTGGCGATTCTCGGCTTGCTGTTCGGCAAGGCGATCAAGGCCAATTTGTTCAACCCGATCGCTGTCGCCAGCACCTTCATTCTTGGGGCATTCGTCATCCTCTGGGCGGAAAAACGTGAACACACGATTCGCGTTCAGACGGTTGAAGAAATGAGCCTGCTTGATGCGCTGAAAATGGGCATCGCGCAGGCGTTCGCGTTGATTCCCGGCACCTCGCGCTCAGGAGCGACGATCATTGGCGGCCTGCTGTTCGGCTTGTCGCGCAAGGCGGCGACTGAGTTTTCCTTCTTCCTGGCCATTCCGACCATCGGTGCGGCAACGGCTTACCAGCTGTACAAGGAGCGGGCGCTGCTCAATTTCGACGATGTCGGCATGTGGGCGGTCGGATTCATCTCGGCTTTTGTCTCGGCCTTCCTGTGTGTGCGCTGGTTGCTGCGCTTCATCTCCAGCCATGATTTCACGCCATTCGCCTGGTATCGCATCGTTTTTGGCATTGTCGTGCTGTCGACCGCGCATTTCGGCTGGGTGCAGTGGGCGGCGCATTAAGTCGTCCGCAGGTTATTTACCTGCACGGCTTTTGTTCGTCGCCAGCCTCGTGGAAATCGCGCTTGCTGGCTGAGGCGATGGCTGCGCGCGGTCTGGCCGGACGCTTTGCCTGTCCGCAGTTGTCGCCCTTTCCGGCGCAGGCCATGGCTGAGGTTTCGCGCTTGATCGAAGCGGCCGATGGCCTGGTGACGCTGGTCGGCAGTTCGCTCGGCGGGCATTACGCCCATTTTCTGGCCGAGCAGTACGGGCTGCATGCCGTGCTGATCAACCCTGCTGCGGTCGACCGGCTGGAATTGGGCAAATTTGTCGGTGAGCACCACAATTTCCACAGCGGCGAGCATTTTGTTTTTGGCCAGGCGCATGTCGAGGAATTGCGCGCACAGGTCAGGCCGCCGACAGCGGATCGCTATTGGCTGCTGGTTGAAACCGGCGACGAGGTGCTGGACTATCGGCAGGCTGTGAATTTTTACGCTGGCTGTCGCCAAAGCATCCTGCCCGGGGGCGATCACAGCTTCACCCGCTTTCCCGAGTTCATTCCGCAAATCCTTGAATACGCTGGGTTATAATCCGCCGATGAATGTATTGTTTGAAGAAGACGGCGGCTTTAAGACCGGTGTCATCATGGCTGACAACGACACCTCGTTGCAGATCGAGATGCCATCCGGCAAGCGCAGCAAAATCAAGTCCGCAACCGTGTTGTTGCGTTTCGAAAAACCATCGGCGGCAGTCATGCTTGAGCAGGCAACGCCGCTGGCTGAAGAAATCGAAGCGGATTTTCTCTGGGAGTGTGTCAACGATGGCGAATTTTCGTTTCTTGATTTTGCCCGTGATTACCACGGTCACGAACCCAGCCCGGTCGAAGCGGCGGCGGTGTTGCTTGCCCTGCACGCAGCGCCCATCTATTTCCATCGCAAAGGTAAGGGCCGCTTCCGCAAAGCGCCTGCCGACATTCTCGCAGCTGCTCTGGCCGGTCTTGAAAAAAAGCGTCAGCAAGCGCTCGCCATGGAAGGCTGGATCGCCTCACTGAAAGAATTCCGTCTGCCGCCGGAAATAGCGGCAATGACCGACGCTTTGCTTTATGCGCCGGACCGCAACAAATCGGAAACCAAGGCGTTCGAGACGGCCTGTGCCGAAACCGGCCTGACTGCGCCGCAACTGCTGTTCAAGTGCGGAGCCATCAAGTCAGCCTATTTCCTGCACTATCGTCGCTTTCTGCATGAGCAGTTCCCCAAGGGCACGGCCTTCCCGCCGCTTGATGCCCCGAAGTTGCCGCGCGACTTGCCGCGTGCCGACGTCCGTGCCTTCTCGATCGACGATGCCAACACCACCGAGATCGACGATGCGCTGTCGGTCGTCAAACTGCCCGGCATTGGTTCGCGCATCGGTATCCACATTGCCGCACCGGGCCTGGCCATCGAGCACGGTTCGCCGCTTGACGGCATCGCCCGGGCCCGTTTGTCCACGGTGTACATGCCGGGCAACAAGATCACCATGCTGCCGGATGCCGTGGTCCAGAATTACACGCTGGCCGGTGGCGTCGATTGCCCGGCCGTGTCGCTTTACCTGACGGTCAATGACTCGCTGGAAATCCTCAGCCACGAATCGCGGCTGGAAATGGTGCACATCGCGGCCAACTTGCGTCACCACGAGATCGAACCCTGGTTCAACGCCGAAACCATCAACGGCCCCTTGCCCGACCAACCGTTCAAGGATGAACTGGTCCATCTCTGGCATTTTGCCAATGCTTGCGAAGGCCGGCGCGGCAAGCCTTCGGCGATGCAGGGCAACAATGATTACAACTTCGGGATTGAAGGCGATCTGGCCGATCCCGATGCATGCATCGTTGAAATCAGCGAACGCAAGCGCGGCAGCCCGCTCGACAAGCTGGTCGCCGAGTTGATGATCGTCGCCAACTCGACCTGGGGCGGCCTGCTCGCCGAGAAAAATGTCGCCTGCCTGTACCGCGCCCAGACCCAGGGCAAGGTGCGTATGACGACCTCGCCCTTGCCACACGAAGGCCTCGGCGTACCGCAATATGCCTGGATGACCTCGCCGCTGCGGCGTTATTGCGATCTGGTCAATCAGTGGCAACTTATCGCCTGTTTGAGGGGTGAATCGCCGGCATTCGCGCAGAAATCGGCGGAGTTGTTTGGTGCAATGCGCGATTTCGAGATCACCTACGCGGCTTACGCCGACTTCCAGCGCCTGATGGAGCGTTACTGGTGCCTGCGCTGGTTGCAGCAGCATGGCATTTCGGAAATTGATGCCACGGTGCGGCGTGAGCAACTGGTCAAACTCGACCATCTGCCCTTGATGCTGCGTGTCCCGTCCTTGCCGGCCGATCTGGCACCGGGGCGTCGGGTGCGTCTGGCGATTGAAAGCCTCGATTTGCTGGCGCCGGAAGTGGCCGGGCGTTTTGTCGCCCTGCTTGATGCGCCGGAAGTCGACATGGCTGGTGCCGACGAGGAGGATGGGGCGCAGTGAAGGCGGTCGCATTGCACTGGCAGTCGATGCAAACCGACAGCCGCCGGCTCTGGCTGGCGATTGGCATTTCGATGCTGGTGCATGTGCTCGTCCTGACGCTGCACTTCAAGTTTCCCGAGGCGTCGAGCTCGATGCGCGAAAAGGCGCTCGATATCATCCTGGTCAATTCGAAATCGGCCCGCAAGCCAACCGACGCCCAGGCGCTGGCCCAGTCGAATCTGGATGGCGGCGGCAATACCGACGAAAACCGGCGGGCCAAGACGCCGCTGCCGCCGACGCACCAGCAAGTAACGGGCAGCGATGTGCAGCAGATGCAGCGGCGGGTCCGTGAGCTTGAAGCGCTGCAGCAAAAGATACTGACCCAGACGCGCAGTTCGCGGACCATCTCGGCCGGTGAAAACACCAATGTTCAACCTACACCGGTGACCACGGTCAGCGGTCTCGACCTGGCGGAATCGGCCCGGGCGATGGCTCGTCTCGAAGGCGAAATCAGCAAGAGTACCGACGAATACAGCAAGCGGCCGCGCAAGAAATTCATCGGGGCGCGCACCGAGGAATATCGTTTCGCCCAGTACATCGAGGACTGGCGGCAGAAAATCGAACGCATCGGCACACTCAACTACCCCGCTGCGGCGCGCGGCAAATTGTATGGTTCTCTGGTGTTGACCGTGTCGATCAATGCCGATGGCCAGATTGGCCGCATCGACATCAATCGCTCGTCCGGCCACAAGATGCTGGACGATGCGGCGCGGCGGATCGTCCAGATGGCCGGGCCCTATTCGCCGTTTCCGCCCGATATTCGGCGCGATACCGATGTTCTCGAAATCACCCGCACCTGGTACTTCACCCAGGGCGATCAACTTTCTGCCAAATGACCGATCTCTACGCCGTATTCGGCAATCCGATTGCCCATTCCCGGTCGCCTGACATCCACACGCGTTTTGCCCAGGCTTGTGCCCAGGATTTGCACTACGAGGCACGTCTTGCTGCGGTCGACGGCTTTGCCGAGGCAATTTCCGCATTTGTCGCCAGTGGCGGCAAGGGCGCCAATGTCACGGTGCCCTTCAAGGAAGAGGCTTTCCGCCTGAGTACCCGGTTGAGCGATCGGGCGCAGCGCGCCGGGGCGGTCAACACGCTGATTTTCAAGGGCGCTGAGATCCATGGCGACAATACCGATGGCGCCGGTCTGGTGCGCGACATCGAATGCAATGCCGGCCTGCCACTGGCCGGCAAGCGTGTTCTGCTATTGGGGGCCGGTGGCGCTTCGCGTGGCGTGATTGCCCCGATTCTGGCGAGTGGGCCAGCCAGCCTGTTCATCGCCAACCGCAGCGCCGACAAGGCGGTGGCCCTGGCCGGCAGTTTTTCTGCGCTTGCCGCGGTCGACGGCGGTAGTTTTGCCGAAATCGACGGGCGGCAATTCGATGTGGTGATCAATGCAACATCGGCCAGTTTGTCTGGTGAAAGCCTGCCCCTGCCCGCCGGTGTTTTTGCGGCCGGCGCACTGGCCTACGACATGATGTATGGCAAAGGCGAAACCCCGTTCTTGAAACTGGCGCGCGAGCAGGGCGCAGCCAGCTGCGTGGACGGCCTGGGCATGCTGGTCGAACAGGCAGCCGAGGCTTTCTTCATCTGGCGCGGCGTGCGTCCTGAAACCGGCGTTGTGCTGGCCGACTTGCGGGCGAAACTCGGCGCATGAAAGCCCTGGGCCGCGGGCTCAAATGGGCGCTGCTCGGCCTGCTCGGCTTGTTTCTCGTCTGGCAACTATGGTTGTTGGGTTGGGTGCTGTTCTGGGGCTGGGCGAATCCCGGTACAACCCGCTTCATGGACATCCGTCTGGCCGAGTTGCGCGTCAACAAACCCGATGCCGTGCTGAAGAAGGAATGGGTGCCTTATGAACGGATTTCAATTCATCTGAAACGGGCGATTATCGCAGCCGAAGATGCCAAGTTCGTCGATCATGAAGGCTTCGACTGGGAAGGTATCCAGAAAGCCATGGAAAAGAACCAGAAGAAAGGTCGTTTCGTGGCCGGTGGCTCGACCATTAGCCAGCAACTGGCCAAGAATCTTTTCCTGACGCCGAGCAAATCGTATTTTCGCAAAGCCGAAGAGGCGATCATTACCTTGATGCTGGAAAATCTGTGGAGCAAGCGGCGGATTTTCGAGGTCTATCTCAACGTGATCGAGTGGGGCAACGGGGTTTTCGGTGCCGAGGCCGCCGCCCGGCATTATTTCAATGTCGGCGCCGCCCAGCTCGGGCCGGAACAGGCTGCCCGGCTGGCCGGGATGGTGCCCAATCCGCGTTATTACGACAAAAATCGCGGGGCATCCGGCCTGGGACGCAAGACCGGCATCATCCTGGCGCGCATGCCGGGCGCCGAAGTGCCCTGAACGCTGCAAATTAAGGGTTTTCCGCAGTTATTTTGTCAAAACCCTGACATCCGCCCGGTGCTAAAATGGCGCACCTTTTGCCGCAGCGCACCATGAGCGAAGAAGCCCAACTGACCGATACCGAAGACTTGCAGGAGCGCCTCGCCGAGGTGCAGACCCTGCTCGCGCGGCATAAATTGGTCGAAGAGTTGGTGCATCGCCAGGAAGGGCCACGCCACGACCTGGTCGAGGACATGGTGCACAAGCAGCATCTGAACGAGCTGCAGCACAAGCTTGAGCCGATGCACCCGGCCGACATTGCCTACATTCTGGAAGCTTTGCCGCTCGATGAGCGCTTGATTGCCTGGGATCTGGTCAAGGCCGAGCGCGAAGGCGAAATCCTGCTCGAAGTCTCGGATGCCGTTCGCGAAACGCTGATCGACTCGATGGAGCGGACCGAGCTGGTCGCGGCGGCTGAAACGCTGGATGCCGACGAGCTTGCCGACCTGGCGCCCGACCTGCCGCAAGGGGTTATCGACGACGTTTTCCGCGGCTTGTCGGTCGAAGAGCGCGAGCAGTTGCGCGCCGCCATGTCGTACCCGGAGGAGTCGGTCGGCTCGATCATGGATTTTGACATGGTCACGGTGCGCGAAGATGTTTCGCTTGAAGTGGTTTTGCGTTATCTGCGCCGTTTCGACGAACTTCCCGACCATACCGACCAACTTTTCGTGGTCGACCGCGACGAACGCCTGAAAGGCGTGTTGCCGTTGAATATCCTGCTGGTCAATGAAGTCGAGGTCGAAGTCGGCGCCTTGATGCAGACCGACTTTGTCGAACTTGAACCGGACGATCTGGCCGACGAAGCCGCCAAGGCGTTCGAACGCTACGATCTGGTGTCGGCCCCGGTCGTCGATCCGGAAGGACGGCTGGTTGGCCGCGTGACCGTCAATGCGGTGGTGGACTTCATCCGCGAAGAGGCCGAGAGCGAGCAACTGGCGCAGGCCGGTCTGCGTGAAGAGGAAGATATCTTTGCTTCGGTCTGGGATTCGGTGAAAAACCGCTGGGCCTGGCTGGCGATCAATCTGGTTACCGCCTTTATCGCCTCGCGCGTGATTGGCGCTTTTGAAGATTCGATCGAGAAACTCGTGGCACTGGCTGCACTGATGCCAATTGTTGCCGGGATCGGCGGCAACTCGGGCAACCAGACGATCACGATGATTGTCCGGGCGATTGCCATGGGCCAGGTGCAGCCGGATGCGATGCGTCGCCTGCTGCGCAAGGAGCTCGGCGTGGCAACGATCAACGGCCTGATCTGGGGCGGCCTGCTGGGGATTTCAGCCTGGTGGTTGTACGGCAGCTTCAAGCTGGGTCTGGTGATGACGGCAGCGATGACGCTGAATTTGCTGCTGGCTGCGTCCGCCGGGGTGGGAATTCCGTTGCTGCGTCAGAAATTCGGCGCCGACCCGGCCATTGGCGGGTCGGTGATGATTACCGCCCTGACCGATTCGGGCGGTTTCTTCATCTTCCTCGGTCTGGCGACGCTATTCCTAATGTGAGTCCGGCGTCAGCAGCTTGAGGCCGACAATGCCGGCCACAATCAGGCCGATACTGGCCAGCCGCGCCGCTTCCCGTGATTCGCCAAACAGGTAGATACCCAGAATCGCCGTGCCGACCGCGCCGATGCCGGTCCAGATCGCATAGGCCGTGCCGAGCGGCAAAACCTTCAATGACCAACTGAGCAGCACGACGCTGGCGACCATGGCCAGCACGGTCGCCGCCGAGGGCCAGAGCCGGCTGAATCCCTCGGTATATTTCAGGCCGACCGCCCAGCCCACTTCGCACAGGCCGGCGACGAAAAGAATGAGCCAGGCTTGGGTTGGGCTCATTTTTGCGTGGCAAACCAGGCGTCAGCGGCCGCAATCGTGGCGGCAATGTCGGCTTGGCTGTGCGCTGCCGAGACGAAACCGGCTTCGAAGGCCGACGGTGCAAAGTAATGACCAGCGTCGAGCATGGCGTGGAAGAAGCGGTTGAAGGCTTCCTTGTCGCAGGCCAGGACTTCGTCGTAGGTGCCCGGGCACTTCTCGGCAAAATAGAGGCCGAACATGCCGCCGACGTTCTGGGCGGCAAAGGCGATGCCATGTTTTTTCGCTGCGCCGACCAGGCCGTCGCACAGGGCCTTGGTTTTTGCGGTCAACGCTTCGTAAAAGCCGTTTTCCTGAATTAGTTTGAGCGTGGCCAGGCCGGCGGCCGTGGCGATCGGGTTGCCGGACAAGGTGCCGGCTTGATAGACCGGGCCGAGCGGGGCGATTTTTTCCATGATTTCGCGCTTGCCGCCGAAAGCACCCAGCGGCATGCCACCGCCGACCACCTTGCCGAAAGTGGACAGGTCGGGCGTGATGCCGAACAGGCCTTGGGCGCTCTTCAGGCCGACGCGGAAGCCGGTCATCACTTCGTCAAAAATCAGCACGGAGCCGTTCTTGGTGCACAGCTCGCGCATGGCTTTGAGGAATTCCGGCGTCGGGGCGATCAGGTTCATGTTGCCGACCACCGGCTCGACGATCACGGCGGCGATCTTGTCGCCATGCTTGGCGAAGGCGTCGGCCAGTTCCTGCGGGTCGTTGTAAGTCAGCACCATGGTCGTTTCAGCGGTGCCGGCTGGCACGCCGCTCGACGACGGGTTGCCGAAGGTCAGCAGGCCGGAGCCGGCCTTGACCAGCAGGCCGTCGGAATGGCCGTGGTAGCAGCCCTCGAACTTAATCAGGATGTCGCGCCCGGTGTAGCCGCGGGCCAGGCGGATGGCGCTCATCGTAGCTTCGGTGCCGGAGGAAACGAGGCGCACCATGTCCATGGATGGCACCAGTTCGCACAGCAGATCGGCGATATCGACTTCCTTCTCGGTCGGTGCGCCGAAGGACAGGCCATCGACCACGGCGGCCTGGACGGCGGCAATCACATCGGGGTGGGCGTGGCCGAGGATCATCGGGCCCCACGAGCCGACGTAGTCGGTGTACCACTTGCCGTCCGCATCCTGCACCTTCGGGCCAATGCCCTTCTGGAAAAACAGCGGCGTGCCACCGACCGAGCGGAAGGCGCGCACCGGTGAATTGACGCCGCCGGGAATGTGGCGCTGGGCGCGTTCGAAAAGTTGCTGGTTGCGAGAGGTCATGCCTTGGATTCCTCGAAAAGACGTTGATAGGCGGCGGCGCGGGCGGTGATGTCCGGCGCGGAAAAAAGATCGGTAATGACGGCCAGCAGATCGGCGCCGGCGGCCAGCAAGGGGGCGGCGTTGTCGGTCGTGATGCCGCCGATGCCGCAGCTGGCAGCGGCCAGCGTGGATTTTGCCTGCTGGAACAGGTCGACCGTGGCAAGCGGGGCGTTCGGTTTGGTCGGCGAAGGATAAACGGCGCCGAAAGCGACGTAGTCGGCGCCGGCTTGCGCCGCTGTGCGGGCCAGCGCAAGACTGGCGTAACAAGAGGCACCCAGGATTTTGTCTGGTCCGAGTATGGCCCGGGCGGCAACCAGGTTGCCGTCGTCGGCGCCAAGATGAACGCCATCGGCCTTGACCAGCACGGCCAGTGCCAGATCGTCGTTGATCAGCAGTTTTGCCTGATGGTCTGCCGTCAATTCGCGCAGTTGCCGGGCGCGCACCACGCGTTCTGCCGGCGAACTGGTCTTGTCGCGGTATTGAATGATGCGGCAAGCGCCGCGCAGGGCCGCTTCGACGTCGGCCAGCAAGCGTTTGCCATCGGTCTGGTCGGGGGTGATGGCGTACAGGCCACGCAATTTAGACGGCATCGCCGGCTTTCGGGGCATCTTCGGGTTCTTCTTCGCTTCTGGCCCAGAAAAAGCGGTCGGGGATGAATTGCCCCATGCCCGGGCGCAACGGATTGGCCAGCGTTTGCCAGGTGTAGTCCTGGGCGTCGCGCACGGCGTCCTCGACACTGGCGCCGCCAGCGATGCAGCCGGCAATGGCCGACGCCAGCGTGCAGCCCGAGCCGTGATAGCTGCCGGGCAGGCGTTCCCAGTCGTCGCGGCGGATGATGCCTTCGGCGCCGTAGAGCGTGTTGACGACCTGTGGCGTGTTTTCGTGCGTGCCGGTAATCAGGACATACTGCGCGCCCATTTCGATCAGGCGCTGGGCGCAAACTTCGATCGACGGCTCATTTTCATCGTCCGGATTTTCGGCCAGGCGGCGTGCCTCAGGCGCGTTGGGGGTCAGCAGCGTGGTTTGCGGCAACAGCATTTCGCGCATGGCGGTGATGATTTCCTCGTCGGAAAATTCATCGCCCCGTCCGGATGCCAGGACCGGATCAAAAATCAGCGGGATTTCCGGGTAGTCGCCGACAATTTCGGCGACGGCCAGAACGTTTTCCAGGCTGGCCAGAACACCGATCTTGAAGGCCGCAACCGGCATGTCTTCGAGTACCGTGCGGGCCTGCTGCTCAAGCAATTCGGCACTGAGCGGGTGCACGCTTTGCACGCCGACCGTGTCCTGAACCGTAATGGCGGTCAAGGCGGTCAAGGGATGGCAGCCGAGGCTGGCCAGCGTCATGATGTCTGCTTGTATACCTGCGCCCGACGAAGGGTCGCTTGCTGCAAAGACCAGAACGGAAGGAAGAAGAGAGGCTTTTGGCGTGTTTGTGGTCATGAAGATCGCGTCGTTGGCAGACACGAAGGGGATTCGGTAAGATGGCCGCGATTTTATCCGAATCTGACGGTGAGGACGCCGCTGTGACAATGTGGCAACACTGAATTGACGACTACGTTTACCTACGACTTCCGTAGTAAGATGCCGAGAACGTATGAACGTTCCATAACAGGCCAGAGGGCGGGGAATTGGCTGATCTAACAACACTGCGCGGCGTCAGGGTCATGGTCATTGACGACAGCAACACGATACGGCGAAGCGCCGAGATTTTTCTCGTCCAGGCCGGCTGTCAGGTTGTCCTCGCCGAAGATGGTTTCGATGCCCTGGCCAAGGTCGCCGATCACCAGCCCAGCGTTATTTTCTGCGACATCATGATGCCGCGCCTCGATGGCTATCAGACCTGTGCGCTGATCAAGAAAAATCCCCGTTACAAATCCACCCCGGTCATCATGCTTTCTTCAAAGGATGGCCTGTTTGACCGGGTTCGCGGCCGTATGGTCGGCTCTTCCGAATATCTGACCAAGCCCTTTACCAAGGACAGCCTGCTGCAGACGGTCGCCAGATTTGCCTTTCCGTCCGCGACAGAATCCACTTCGTAAGCTCAGAGAACCAGAATGCCAGTCAAGAATATCCTCGTTGTCGATGACTCTCCCACCGAACGCTTTTTCACGGTCGACGTGCTGGTCAAGGCCGGTTATTCGGTGATTACTGCCGAAAACGGCGAAGAAGGCATTGCCAAGGCCAAGTCGGAAAAGCCGGATTTGATCCTGATGGATGTCGTCATGCCCGGCTTGAACGGTTACCAGGCGACGCGAACGCTGACTCGCGATGATGAAACCAAGGACATTCCGATCATCGTCTGCACCTCCAAGGGGCAGGAAACCGACAAGATCTGGGGCTTGCGCCAGGGGGCGGTGGATTATCTGGTCAAGCCGCTCAATGCAGACGAGTTGCTGCAGCGCGTCTCGGCCCTGCCCTGAGCGGTATGGCCCGGAAAGTCAGCCTCAGGGATTTTCAGGAATACCTGTCCGGTCGTCTCAAAACGGCCGCACAGGGCAAGGGAACGGCTGCCTGGCTGGGTGTCGAGGCGGGCAACGAGCCTTGGCTGGTCGACCTTGCCGATAGTGGTGAAGTCGTCCAGGCGCCGGTCATGATGAGCGTGCCGCTGACGCAGCCGTGGTTTGCCGGAATCGCCAATATCCGCGGCAACCTGCATGCAGTGACTGATTTTTCGGCTTTTCGCGGCGGAGCACCGACTGCACAGAATGCCAGTGCGCGCCTCTTGCTTGTCGGGACCAAATTCGGGGCCAACTCTGCGCTGCTCGTGTCGCGCATGCTGGGGCTGAAAAATCCCGAGAATTTTGCCCTGGCGGCGGCGGATGATGCAGCACCGGCCTGGGCCGCAGCACGTTACACGGATGTAAATGGACAGGTCTGGCGCAAGCTTTCGGTGCGCGACCTGCTCGTCGATCAAGATTTCATGAATATCGGGTTCTGATCCCGGATTTTCCGGGACCCCAGTGGAGAGTTTTCATGGCTAATAGCCTTAATCGTCCGAATGATGGGTTGACCGCAAAATTGCAGTTGCCCGCATTCATCGCCAAGCAGCCGGTCGTCCAGCAGATGAAGACACTGGGCGGTGTCTTTGTGGTTCTGCTGCTGGTGATTGCGGCGCTGGTCTTCCACGACAATCGCGAGTCGACCCATGGCACGGCTTATATCGCCGCCTCCGGTGAAATGCGCATGCTCTCGCAGCGACTGGCCAAAGCCTCTTCCCTGGCGCTGCAGGGTAATGCGGCAGCCTTCACGCAACTGGCCGAGTCGCGCGAAACCTTTGCCCAGTTGCTGCAACGTCTGACGGAAGGCGGCGACATCGGTGGCGTCAATGTGCCGGCTTCATCCGGTTCGATGCTGGCAGGCATCGAGGCATTGAACCAGCGTTGGGTATCGACGGACAAGGACGCCCAGGCGGTGATCGCCCAAGAGAAAAGCCTGGTTGCGCTTGGTCGCAACGTGGCCACGATCGACAACAAGAATCCGGCCATGCTGGAACTGACCGATCAACTGGCCGCCCTCAAGTTGCAGGCCGGCAGTTCGGCCCGCGAGATTGCGGCCGCCAATCAATTGGTGATGTTGACTCAGCGGATCGCCAAGAATGCTTCGGCCTTGCTGGTCGGCGATGAAATCAACCCTGAAGTCGCCTTCCTGCTCGGCAAGGATACCAATGCCTTCCGCGATATTCTGGCAGGCCTGAGCAAGGGCAACGACATGCTCCGCCTGTCCGGCAGCAACGATCCGGAAAGCCGGGCCAAACTGGCCGAGCTCGATACGGCGTTCAAGGAGTATCAGGAAGCGATCGCCAGCATTCTGGGCAACATCCAGCCGCTGGTGCTTTCCAAGCAAGCCGGTTCGCGGATTTTCCGCGAGAGCGAGGAACTGCTCAAGGCAACCGATGACCTGGCTCGCGGCTATCAGGACAGCCTTTCCGAACGGGCGATCTATATTGTTTTGCTTCTGATCTTGTTGCTCGCCTCGTTGGCCACGCTGGCGCTGCTTGCCAAGGTCTATCTCGACGATACCGGGCGCCGGGCGCTGGCTGCTGACCAGCAGCGTCAAACCTCGGAGCAGACCAATCGTGAAAACCAGGACGCCATTCTGCGCCTGATGAACGAACTGGGCGATCTGGCTGACGGTGATCTGACCGTAACGGCCACCGTGAGCGAAAACATTACCGGCGCCATCGCCGACTCGATCAACTACACGATTGAAGAACTGCGCGTGCTGGTCGGGCGGATCAACGATGCGGCAAATCGAGTCACGGCAGCGACTGAAATCGCCCGCCAGACTTCGGCCGAATTGCTCAGCGCGGCCGAGCGCCAGTCGCTTGAAATTCAGGAAGTCGGCCAGTCGGCACTGGAAATGGCCAGCTCGATGAGCCAGGTTTCCGGCAATGCAACGCAGTCCGCCCAGGTTGCGCGCCAGTCGCTGATGGCCGCCGAAAAGGGGACGCAGGCGGTACATGACTCGATCAAGGGCATGAACGAAATTCGCAAGCAGATTCAGGAAACCTCGAAGCGAATCAAGCGCCTTGGCGAAAGTTCACAGGAAATTGGCGAAATCGTGGAGCTGATTTCCGACATTACCGAACAGACCAACGTGCTGGCCTTGAACGCTGCCATCCAGGCGGCTTCGGCCGGCGATGCCGGTCGCGGCTTTACCGTGGTGGCGGAAGAAGTGCAGCGACTGGCTGAGCGCTCCGGCGAAGCAACCAAGCAGATTGCGGCGATTGTGAAAACCATTCAGACCGATACGCAGGATGCGGTTTCCGCCATGGAGCAATCGACCCAGGGTGTGGTCGAGGGGGCCAAGCTGTCCGACGCGGCCGGTCAGGCGCTGACCGAAATCGGTCAGGTGTCGCGCGATCTGGCCGACCTTATTCAGGATATTTCAAGCTCGACACAAACCCAGGCCAATTCGGCCTCGCACGTGGCAACGCTGATGCAGGACATTCTGCGGGTGACCGAGCAAACCACCGCCGGTACGCAGCGCACCGCCGAGGCCGTGGATGAACTGACGGCGCTGGCTTCCGAACTCAAGGGCTCGGTCGCCGGCTTCAAGGTCGATTGATAGGCAGCACGGGATACCATGAACGCGGCAACGGAATTTGATTTGGGCCCGCTCTCCTGGGTCAAGGCGGAGATCGACCTGGCGCTGGAGCGTGCCGAGCAGGCGCTGGCCCAGTCGGCAGGCGGGACCGATGTCACCCAGCTCAAATTCTGTCGCACCCACGTGCACCAGGTGCACGGGGCCCTGGCCATCGTCGGCCTGGATGGTGTCACGCAGATCAGCGATTCGCTCGAACTTCTCTTGCAAGGGCTTGAAGAAGGGCGTCTGCTTGCCGATCAGGCTTGCTTGACGGCAATCGGGCAGGCTTTGTCGGCCTTGCGGCAATATCTCGACGACCTGATGCTTGGCGAACCGAACCAGCCTTTGCGTCTTCTGCCTGTCAGCCAGGCCTTGAAAGCCGCCCGCGGAATGCCGGCTGGCCATGCCAGCGAACTGTTTTACCCCGATCTCAGCCTGCGGCCGCCCAAGCGTTGGGCCGGTGCGCCAACGGTCAGTCCGGACGAATTGAAAGCGGCGCTCAAGACCGAGCGCATGCGTTACCAGAAAGGCCTGCTCAGCTGGCTCAAGAAACCGGCGGAAGCCGAAGCCGGGCGTCAGCAAATGCGTCAGGCACTGGCCGGCGTCGAGGCGCTGCAGGAAGCACCGGCGGCGCGTTCGTTCTGGTGGGTCGGGCTGGCTTTCCTTGATGCACTGGCCGCCCCGGAAGTCGCTGCCGATGTGTCGGCTCGCCAGCTTTGCTCGCATTTCGATGCCCAGATCCGGCGTTTGCTCGAAGGCTCGAACAGTATCGCCGAACGCGTGATGCGCGAAGCCCTGTATCACGTGGCGCAGGCCCCGGCGGAACTCAGCCCGCAGATTGCCCAGGTGCAATCGACCTTTGCCTTGTCGGCACTTTTGCCATCGGCCGTCCCTCTGGCCGGTCCCAAACCGCAGGATGCCGCGTTGCGCAAATTGCGCGAAGCGCTGGCCACGACCGAGGAGTTGTGGAATCGCTTTTGCACCGGCAGCGCCAGCAGCCTGACCAGTTTTGTCGACCATGCACGAGTCTGCGCGACGCTGACCGAGGACATCGGCTATACCGACCTGAAACGCCTGGGGCAGGGTCTGGGGGCCATTGCCAACTGGCTCTCCGAAGCGCCGGGACGACATAACGATACGGTCGCCATGGAAGTTGCGACCGCGATTCTGCTGTTGCAGAACGCTCAGGAAAGTTTCCACCGCCTGGGTACCGATTTCGCCCAGCAGGTCGATTTGATGGTCGCCCGGCTGTACGCCTGTATTGCCGGCAAACCGATGGCCGGCGACCAGGCCCTGCCGGCGCTCGATGAAATGACACGGCGGGCGCAGGAGCGTCTGCTGATCGGCCAGGTCGGCAAGGAAATTCAGAGTAATCTGGCACAGATCGAGCAGGCGCTCGACGTTTTCTTCCGCGAGCCGGCCAAGGGCCTGGATTTTGCACCGATCGACGGCCCGCTCAAGCAGATTGGCGGCGCTTTTGCGATGCTGGGTCACTTTGCCGCGGTCAACAGTCTGAAAGCCTGCGGCGAACACATTCGCCAGTTTGCCGCGCCGGATCAAACACCGACACACGATGACTTCGAGGCGTTGGCCCAGCAGCTTTCCCTGCTCGGATTCTTCGTCGATTCGCTGCAACACGGCGAAACCGATTTCGATGCCTTCGTTCGTCGTCAAAAAGGCGGTGCCGCGGTCGACCCGGCGGCCGAGGCAGAAATGCCCCATGCCACGGTTGAAGCCCAACTCGCCGAGCAAGCCCGTGAAACGCGCAACCTTGTCGAAGCCTTGCGTGAATCGCCGGAAGATCTCAATCTGCAGGACGAGCTCAAGCAGAACCTCAAATCGATTCAAAAAGATGCCGACCTGGTGGCCGACCGCGAGCTCGGCGAGTCAGCCAAGCTGGCCCTCGAAGCCCTGCAAAGCGGTGGCGTCGATGCCGCGCTGTCTGGCCTGCCGTCCGGCACGCTCGACGCACCGCCGCCCTCGGCCGCAACATTGCAACTGGCCGAAGCCAGTCATGCCGACATTGATGCCGAACTGCTGGCCATCTTCCTTGAAGAAGCCAACCAGGTGCTGGAAACGATCGGCGAGCAGGCCGCGCGACTGGTTGCCGCGGCAAATGACGTCGACGCGCTGACCATCATCCGTCGTTCAACGCACACGCTGAAAGGTAGCGGACGCATGGTCGGCCTCAAGGATCTGGGCGAAACCGCCTGGGCGCTTGAACAGACCCTGAATCACTGGCTGCAACAGGATCTGCCGGTTACGCCGGCGTTGCACACGATGATTGCCGACGAGCATCGCCTTTTCAGCGCCTGGGTGGCCTGTCTCGAAAGCGGGCAGGGCGCCTTGCCCGACCCGGCCGGATTGATTGCCATGGCGGCACAACTGCGTGGTGCCAGCGCCCCGGAATTGCCGCTGCCGGTCGAGTCGACCGCAGCAACCTCCGCCGTTCAGCAAATTGAATTGCCGGTGCCGGATAGCGCAACCGATGCGCCATCGATCCTGCTTGATCTGCCGGAAACCGACATACTGGAAGCCGAAGCCGAAGCCGAAGCCGATGTGCATCTCCAGGTTACGGCCGAGGCGCTGGAGGATTTGCTGGTCGCCGACGAGCAAATGCTGCAGTCAACTCCCGAAAAAGCCGAAATTGCAGCGCCCCCTGCGGCGCCGACGCTTTACGACATTTTCCGCGAAGAAGCACGCGGCCATCTGCAGACGCTGATCGATAGTCATGCCGCGCTCAACGCCACGCCGGATGCGCCGACAACCTTTGAAATGACACGCGCCGCACACACGCTGGGCGGTATTTCAGCCACGGTCGGCCTGATGCCGCTCAACCACCTGGCTATCGCCCTCGAACATGCCTTGCTGCGGCGTGACAGTTCGGCCCAGCCGGACAGCATCGAGGGCCTGGAAACCGTGCGTCAGAGCATCATGATGCTCGAAGAAATGTTCGCCGGCCTGGCGGCACAAAAAGCACCCGATGAACAGCCGCAACTGATTGTCGCGCTGGACGAAATCTTCCTTGCGCCAGCCGTTGACGAAACCCCGGAAGCGCCGCCGCAGCAAAGTGCACAGATCATTCCGCTGCACGCCGAGATGCCGCCTGCAGCACCGGCCAGCGCGCCGATTCCGTTGGCGCCCTTGCTCAACGATACGCTGGACGAACAGCTGCTGCCGATTTTCCTCGAAGAGGCCAGCGACCAACTGCGCGATCTGGCAAGCCATCTGCGCGCCTGGCGTGCCGACCCGACACTCGATGCTCATCCCAAGGCGATTGCCCGCCTGCTGCATACTTTCAAGGGTAATGCCCGCATGGCCGGGGCGATGAACCTTGGCGAGCTGACGCATCTGCTGGAAACCCGGGTTGATGAAACGCTCAAGGCCAACGCGCCTGATGGGATCCCGTTCGACGAACTTGAGGCCGGTTTCGATGCGCTGGCCCAGACGGTCGATGCATTCCGCCGCGGCGCGCATTTGCTCGCTGAACCTGATGCCGATCCCGAAGACGACGAAACGGCGATGCCGGCTGGAAATCCAGGGGCAGACACCGAAATCGAAGCGGCTGGAGCGCAATACGGTAGCTTGCGCATGCGCGCCGACCTGGTCGACCGGCTGGTCAATGAGGCTGGCGAACTGGCCATTGCCCGGACGCGTATCGAAGGGGAAATGCGCAACCTTAAAGGATCGCTGCTCGACTTGACCGAAAACGTCATTCGTCTGCGCCGCCAGTTGCGAGAAATCGAAATCCAGGCTGAAGGCCAGATGCAGGCGCGGGTTGCGCAGGAGGGGCAGGCCGAGTTCGATCCGCTTGAACTCGACCGCTTTACGCGCTTCCAGGAGTTGACGCGCTTCATGGCCGAATCGGTCAATGACGTCGCAACGGTGCAGCAGAATCTGCTCAAGAACCTGGACGATGCGAATGCTGCAATCATTGCCCAGTCGCGCCTCAACCGCAGTTTGCAGCAGGAACTGATGGCTGTCCGGATGATTCCGTTTGCCAGCCAGTCCGAGCGCCTTTACCGCATCGTTCGGCAGACTGCCAAGGAAGTCGGCAAGCGGGCCAACCTCGACATCGCCGATGGTCAGGTCGATATCGACCGTTCGGTGCTCGACAAAATGCTGGCACCGCTTGAGCACATGCTGCGCAATGCCGTGACGCACGGCATCGAAAGCCGCGAGCAACGGCTGGCAGCCGGCAAGTCCGAAATCGGTGAAATCACGCTGAAACTGGCCCAGGAAGGCAATGAAATCATCCTGACACTGGCCGATGACGGCAAGGGCCTCGATCATCAGCTGATTCGCGCCCGAGCCGAAGCCATGGGCCTGCTTGCACCGGATGCTGCGGTCGACGCGGCCCAATTGCACGATTTCATTTTCCACCCCGGTTTCTCGACTGCCGCCGAACTCAGCCAGCTGGCCGGGCGCGGCGTCGGCATGGATGTGGTCAAGACCGAAGTGACGGCGTTGGGCGGCCGGATCGAAACCCTGTCACAACCGGGCGCCGGCAGTACCTTCCGGATTTATCTGCCGCTGACCCTGGCAATGGCCCAGACCTTGCTCGTTCGGGCCGGTGCGCAGCGTTATGCCGTGCCCTCGACGATGATCGAACAGGTGCTTGAGCTCAAGGAAAAGGGACTGACCGCCTTGCGTGAAAACGGCGAGGCCGAATGGCAGGGCAATCGCTACCCCTTCCATTTCCTGCCGCATTTGCTGGGCGATGCGGCGGCCGTTCCCGAAGCGCACCGTCAATACTGGGTGCTGCTGCTGCGCTCGGGGACGCAGCGGGTCGCTGTGCTGGTCGATGAGCTCAAGGGCAACCAGGAAGTCGTGGTCAAGAACATCGGTGCGCAACTGGCGCGTGTCGTCGGTATTTCAGGTGCCACGGTGCTCGGCGACGGCCAGGTGGTCCTGATCCTCAATCCGGTCGCCCTGGCCGCCCGGACGCCGCTGGCTACCCCGCAGACCACGACACCGGCCGAGGCTGCGCCGGTTGCGTCCGGCGCTACGTTGCCGACCGTTATGGTGGTCGATGATTCGCTGACAGTCCGCAAGATCACCAGTCGCCTGCTGCTCCGCGAAGGTTATCAGGTGGTTCTGGCCAAGGATGGGGTCGATGCGCTGGAAAAATTGCTCGATGTGCAGCCCGATGTCGTGCTTTCCGATATCGAAATGCCGCGCATGGATGGTTTCGACCTGCTGCGCAACATTCGCGCCGACGAGCAGTACAAGCATCTGCCGGTGATCATGATCACTTCGCGTACCGCCGACAAGCACCGCAACTACGCGCTCGAAATCGGGGCCAATCACTATCTTGGCAAGCCCTACGACGAAGACGAACTACTTGGATTGGTTGCCGGTTACTGCAAAAAAGCAGGGTAGCCCGGCACCGTCCTGAGCTTGCCTTGCCGTTTCAGCGTTTGACCACGGCATAGCGGGCCAGCGTTTCGTCGCGGGCCTTGGCATGGTCGACAATCGGACCGGGGTAATCCCGGCCGATGACGACACCCAGCGCTTCCTGCTCGATACGCCCGATCAGCCACGGTGCGTGGATGTATTTGTTGGCGACCTTGGTTAGCTCCGGCACGTAACGGCGGATGAACTTGCCCTCCGGATCGAATTTTTCCGACTGGGTGACCGGGTTGAAAATCCGGAAATAAGGCTGGGCATCGCAGCCGCTCGACGAGGCCCATTGCCAGCCGCCGTTGTTGGCCGAGAGGTCAAAGTCGATCAACTGTTCAGCAAAGTAGCGTTCGCCCAGGCGCCAGTCGATGCCGAGATCCTTGGTGAGAAACGAGGCGACGATCATGCGCAGCCGGTTGTGCATCCAGCCGCTGTGCTTGAGCTGGCGCATCGCCGCATCGACCAGCGGATAGCCGGTGCGGCCTTCGCACCACGCGGCGAAGCCGGCCGGCCAGTCGGCCCAGCGGATAGCGTCATATTCCGGCTTGAAAGCCTGACTGACGACCTGCGGGTGACGGTCGAGAATCATGAAATAGAAGTCGCGCCAGATCAGCTCGCTGAGCCAGACATCCGCCTCGCGCGAGACGGCTTCGCGGACCAACTGGCGGATCGACAGCGTGCCGAAGCGCAGATGAACCGACAGATAGGAGACGCCCTTGACGGCGGGAAAGTCGCGCAGGCTGCCATAGCGCAAGATGCGCTGTTCGCGGAAGTCGTCCCACAGTGCTTCGGCGCCGGACATGCCGGGGCGGATGCCGACTTCGTGCAGGTCAGTCGCGGCAAAACCGAGTTCAGCCAGTGTCGGTATGCCATTGGCCGGGCCGGGGGCGAATTGGCCGGTGCAGCGATATTCGGCCCAGTCTGCTGCGGTCAACCGCTTCAACCAGGCATTTTTGTACGGCGTGAATACGGAGAACGGCTTGCCGGCCTGGGTCAGCACTTCGTCGCCATCGAAGATCGCCTGATCCTTGCAGCCCTTGAAGGCGATGCCGTCAGCCGCCAAGCGGGCGGCAACTTCGGCATCGCGTCGTTTGGCTCCCGGTTCGTAGTCGCGGTTGGCGTACACCGCAGAAACGCCCAGCTGGCACGCCAGTTGGGGAATTTCAGTGCTTGCCGGGCCGTGTACGACGATCAGCCCGCCCCCTTTGGCACGCAATGCGCTATCCAGTTCAAGCAGCGACTCGTGAATGAACTGGACGCGCCGGTCGTGGCGCGACGGCAGGGCCGCGAGGATTTCCGTGTCGAAAACAAAGGCACAGTGAACTTCGCCGGCTTCGGCAAGGGCCGCACTGAGGGCGGCATGATCGTGGTCGCGCAGGTCGCGGCGGAACCAGACAAGAGCTTTTTCGTGTTTCATGGTTGGTTTGTACCCGACCGGGCATTAAAATTCCAGTCATGAACAGCGTCAACCTGACCGATCACTTCCTCATCGCCATGCCGGCGCTGGAGGATCCGTATTTTTCCAATGCCTTGGTCTATATCTGCGAGCACAACGAAAACGGGGCGCTCGGGATCATCGTCAATCGTCCAATCGACATGAATCTGGCCGGCTTGTTCGAGAAGATCGACATCAAGCTTGAAGCGCCGGAGATGGCCGATCTGCCGGTATATTTTGGCGGCCCGGTGCAGCTTGACCGTGGTTTTGTCCTGCATCGGCCGATCGGGGAATGGCAGTCGACGCTGGTCGTCAATCCTGCTGTCGGGCTGACCAGTTCGCGCGATGTGCTGGTTTCGGTCGGCAGCGCCGGCCTGCCGGGCGAGATCCTGGTCAGTCTGGGTTACGCCGGCTGGGAAGCCGGGCAACTGGAAAGCGAATTGGCGCAAAATTCCTGGTTGACCGTGCCATCGCAGCCGAGCATCCTTTTCGACCTGCCGCCGGAAGCGCGCCTGCCTGCGGCGATGCAGGCCCTGGGGATCAGCTTCACGCAACTTTCCGACGTGGCCGGGCATGCCTGACGGCACGGTTCTGGCCTTCGACTTCGGCGAAAAACGTATCGGCGTGGCAACCGGTGAAACCCTGCTTGGCAGCGCTCATCCGCTGGCCGTGATCCGGGCCGAGTCGAACGACGATCGCTTCGCCCAGATCGGCAAGCTGATCGCCGAATGGCAGCCGGTCCAGCTGGTCGTCGGCCTGCCGACCCACGTCGATGGCACGCCGCATGACATGACGCGTCTGGCGACCAAGTTCGCCGAGCGTCTGAAACGCCGCTTCAATCTTCCCGTGGCCTTTGCCGACGAGCGTCTGACCTCGCTCGACGCCGAATCCCGCCTGCGCGAAACCGGTCGCAACAGCAAGTCGGCCAAGCCGCTGCTTGACGCCGTGGCGGCCCAACTCATCCTTCAAACCTGGTTCGAAAGCCCGCACCATGTCACCCCTGAATAATCCCCTGCCCGACGCCGAAGCCCAGTGTCGGCAACTGGCTGAACTGATTCGCCCGCAACTGCACCGCAATCCGGCGTTGGTCGGCGTTTATAGCGGCGGCGCCTGGATCGCCGAACGCCTGCGCGAATTGCTCGGCTTGCCCGACGCGATCGGCCTGATCGACGTTTCTTTCTACCGCGACGATTTCGCGGCCAAGGGCCTGCATCCGCAGGTCAAGCCGACGGTCATCCCGTTCGACGTCGAAGGTCGCCACATCATCCTGGTCGATGACGTGCTCTACACCGGCCGCACGACGCGGGCCGCGATCAACGAACTGTTCGACTACGGTCGTCCGGCCTCGATCGAACTGGCCGTGCTGGCTGATCGCGGTGAACGCGAATTGCCGATCGGCGCAACGCATTGTGTCTGGGATGTCGCCCTCGGCGAAGGTCAGAGCCTGGTGCTGGCCAGGCAGGACGACGGTCAACTGGTCTGGAGGCTGGAAAATGCATAACCCGCAGCTGAACAAAAATGGCGAACTGATTCACCTGTTGTCGACCGAAGGCTTGCCTAAGGCAATCATCACGCAGATTCTCGACACCGCCGAATCCTTCATGGAAGTCTCGGCGCGCGACGTCAAGAAAGTCCCGCTGCTGCGCGGCAAGAGCGTCTTCAACCTGTTTTTCGAGAACTCGACGCGCACCCGGACAACCTTCGAGATCGCTGCCAAGCGCCTGTCGGCCGATGTGATCAATCTCGACATCAACAAGTCTTCGGCGAGCAAGGGCGAAACCCTGCTCGATACCATCGACAATCTCTGCGCGATGCATGCCAACCTGTTCGTCGTGCGCCATGCCTCGAGCGGCGCACCTTACCTGATTGCCGAGCACCTGAAGCGGGTCGGGCGCGACGACATCCACGTCGTCAATGCCGGCGACGGCCGACACGGGCACCCGACCCAGGGCCTGCTCGACATGTACACCATTCGTCACTACAAGAAGGACTTCACGCAGCTGCGTGTCGCCATTGTTGGCGACCTCCTGCATTCGCGCGTCGCCCGTTCCGACATTCACGCCCTGACCACGCTCGGCGTGCCGGAAGTCCGCGCCATCGGCCCGGCCACGCTGCTGCCCAAGCATCTCGACAAGCTCGGTGTACATGTTTTCCACGACATGGAAGAAGGCCTCAAGGATTGCGACGTGGTGATCATGCTGCGCCTGCAGAACGAGCGCATGACCGGCGCCTTGTTGCCATCGGCCGGCGAATATTTCCGCCATTACGGCCTGACGCCCCAAAAGCTGGCGCTGGCCAAGCCGGACGCCATCGTGATGCATCCGGGGCCGATGAATCGCGGCGTCGAAATCCACTCGGCGGTGGCCGATGGGGCGCAGGCCGTGATCCTGCCGCAGGTCACCTTCGGCATCGCGGTTCGCATGGCCGTCATGAGCATTGTTGCGGGGAACTGATCCATGAATATCGAAATCAAGAATGGCCGCGTTATTGACCCGAAAAACGGTGTCGACCGCAGCACCTCGCTGTACCTGGTCGATGGCCGGATTGCCTCGCTCGACGCGGCGCCGGCCGGCTTTGTCGCCGAGCAGACGATCGATGCTGCCGGCTGCGTTGTCTGCCCCGGCCTGATCGACCTGAGCGCCCGCCTGAACAGTATCGAAGCCGAACTGGCCGCCGCCGTCGCCGGGGGCGTCACCTCGGTCGTCGTCCCGCCGGACGCCGATCCGCCGCTCGACGAGCCGGAACTGGCCGATCGCCTGGTGCATCGTGGCGAGGAAATCGGCAAGGCCCACATCCTGCCACTCGGTGCGCTGACGCTCGGCCTCAAGGGTGAGCGCCTGTCCGAACTGGCCGGTTTGAAGAAGGCCGGCTGCGTGGCCTTTTCGCAGGCCAACAAGCCGGTGGTCGATACCGAGGCGCTGCTTCGGGCGATGGAATACGCCGCCACTTTCGACTTCGCCGTCTGGTTGCAGCCGCAGGATTACTGGCTGGCGCGTAACGGCATCGCCCACGAAGGCGAAGTGGCCAGCCGTCTTGGTCTGGCCGGCATCCCGGTCGCCGCCGAAACCATCGCCATCGCCACCATCGTTCAGCTGGTTCGCGACACCGGCTGCCGCGTCCATCTGACCCGCCTTTCATCGGCCGCCGGCGTGGCGCTGCTCGCCCAGGCCAAGGCTGAAGGCCTGCCGGTCAGCTTCGATGTCGGCGTGCATCACCTGCATCTGACTGAAAATGATATTGGCTTCTTCAACCGCCAGGCTCGTTTCGACCCGCCATTGCGCACGCAAAATGACCGCCAGGCGCTGTCGACCGCAGCAGCCAGCGGTCTGGCTGCGATTTGTTCCGATCACACGCCGGTCGGTGCCGACGACAAGTTGCTGCCTTTTGCCGATGCCAAGCCAGGCGCCACCGGTCTCGAACTGCTGTTGCCGCTGACCTTGAAGTGGGCCGAGGCTGCCAAGTTGCCGCTATCCGCTGCCATCGCCCGGATTACCCAGGCGCCGGCCGAGGTACTGGGGCTGGATATCGGCCATTTGACGCCGGGCAGCGTTGCCGACATCTGCGTCTTCGATCCGCAGGCCAATTGGTTGGTGACACCCGAGGCTCTCAAGAGCCGTGGCAAGAATTCGCCCTGGCAGGGCTATGAAATGACCGGCAAGGTCCGTTCAACCCTGGTTGGCGGGCGTCTTGTCTTCTCCTCGGCTGGCTGATTTTCTGGCTCAAAAATGCAAAACAAATAATTACATTTGCATTTAAAACCGGGTTGTATGATGCGAATGGCATTCTGGCTGCAAAGCTGGAATGCCATTTTTCATTGACGCATTCATCCTTCCGGGAGGCAACACATTCATGAAAACCATTCTGACCCTGATTCTTGCCATGCTGGCCAGTATCAATTTTGCATTTGCTGCGGTCGACCTCAACGCTGCAACGGCGGCTGAACTTGAAGCAGTGAAGGGTTTGGGGCCGGCTAAAGCCAAGGCAATCGTCGATTACCGCACCAAGAACGGCCCGTTCAAGTCGGTCGATGACCTCAAAGGCGTCAAGGGCTTCGGTGCCAAAAGTGTCGCCAAGATGCAGGGTGAACTGACGGTGGGCGGTTCCGGCGCCAGCGCACCTAAAGCGACTCCTGCTGCTGTCGCCCCTGTGGCCAAGCCGCCAAAGCCGGCTGCACCGGGTAGCAAGTAAATCATCATCTGGATCAATGGCAGAGCGGCGGCTTGTTCCGCCGCTTTTGCTTTACAGCGTCAGCAATCGGGCGATGGCCTGACTGTCGCTGCCGGTGACTTCCAGGACCTTGCGGCGCGAAGTCTGGCCGCTTTTCAGGTTGACCGCGGATTTCGGCAAACCGAGCACCTCGGCAACGAACTTGACCAGGGCTTCATTGGCCTTGCCATCGACCGGCGGTGCAGCCAGCCGGATTTTCAGCGCATCGCCATGCAGCCCGGCAAATTCGGTCTTTTTTGCGCCGGGCTGAATGTGCAGCGTCAAGGTGATGCGGCCATCGGCCGCGAGGCGGAACCAGTCGCTCAAGTCGATCTCAGAGGAACATCAGGGCAACTTGCAGCAGCAGGATGGCGACCAGCGGTGACAGGTCGATGCCGGAAATCAGCGGGACGAAACGTCGGATCGGATCGAGCAGGGGCCGGGTCAGCTGGTGCGCCGGGGCGCTCAGCGGCGAATAGGGATTGATCCACGACAGGACGGCCTGCAGGATCAGGGCGCCGATCAGGATATAGACGCCCAGTCGAAGCACGGCACGTACGCTGAACCACGCGACCATCAATGCCAGGCTGGCTGGGTCGGCCGATAGTGCAACCGGGGAAAGCCCGATCAACAGCCCGGAAAGCAGCACCTGCATGGCCAGCGCGGCCAGCAAGCTGGCCCAGTCGAAACCGCCGGCTCCGGGGATTACCCGGCGCAGTGGCTTGACGGCCCAGTTGGTCAGCGCCACGACGAAGTTGCCGAGTTGGCCGGAAAACGAAACGCGCATCGCCTGCATCATGAAACGCAGCAGGAACAAGGTGCAGAAGAAACTGACGACAGCGTCGAGCAGAAAGATCACCGGCTGCATGCTCAGGCGGCTCCGAGCAGCTTGCCAAGTTCCTGACCACGGGCTTCAGCCGCCATGACGCCGGCGATGATGCCTTCCTTGACGCCTTTGTCGGCCATCACCTGCAAGGCAGCGGCCGTGGTGCCGCCTTTCGAGGTGACCCGTTCGCGCAGCACGGAAGCGGGTTCTGTCGATTGAGCGGCGAGGGCGGCCGCGCCCTGGACGGTTTCGATGGCCAGTTGGCGGCCTTGTTCCGGTGTGAAGCCGAGGTCGGCTGCCGCCTGCTGCAGTGCCTCGATGAACAGGAAGACGTAGGCCGGGCCGCTGCCCGAAACGGCGGTGACGCCGTCCATCTTGCCTTCGTCATCGATCCAGACAGTGCTGCCGACGGCGCGCAGCACGCGGTCGGCCGCTTCGCGTTCGGCTTGGCTGACTTCCGGCAGTGGGCAAAGGCCGGTAATGCCGGCGCCGATCAGGGCCGGGGTGTTCGGCATGCAACGGACGATGCGGCGATGGCCGCCGAGGAAGCGCGCCAGCGTTTCCAGGTCGAGGCCGGCAGCAATGCTGACGACAACCGCCTGACCGAGCTTGTCGACGAGCGGTGCGACGGCTTCCTTCATTTGCTGCGGCTTGACGGCGAGGACCAGCAGATCGCCGACGGCAGGCAGCAATTCGGCCGCTGCGTAGCAGTTGACCGCGTAAGTCGCGCTCAGCTTTTCACGGGCTTCGCTGCCCGGATCGATGACATTGATGTCGGCTGCGACAAAACCCTGTTTCAGCATGCCGCCGATCAGCGCGTTGGCCATGTTGCCGCCGCCTAGAAAAGTAATCTTCATGTGTAGTTTCTTTCACCAAAAATGGCCGTGCCGATGCGGACAATCGTCGCACCTTCGGCCACGGCAGCTTCAAGATCGTGGGACATGCCCATGGAAAGTGTGTCGAGCGGCACGCCGGCCGCTCGTACTGCGTCGGCGATCAGTTTCAGCCGACGAAAAGGTTCGCGCTGCGCGACCGGGTCGTCGCAGGGTTCGGGAATCGCCATCAGGCCGCGCAAGTTCAGTTTGGGCAGGGCGGCGATGGCCAGGCACAGGGCGACCGCTTCATCCGGGGCGCAACCGCTCTTGCTGGCTTCGCCGGAAACATTGACCTGGACGCACACCTGGAGCGGCGGCAACCCGGCGGGGCGCTGGGCCGACAGGCGTTCGGCGATTTTCAGGCGCTCGATCGAATGGACCCAGGCGAAGTGTTCGGCGACCTGGCGTGTCTTGTTGCTCTGCAGTGGACCGATGAAATGCCATTCAAAACCGTGGTCGACCGTGGCAAGCGCCTTTTCGCTACCTTCCTGGACATAGTTTTCGCCAAAGGCATGCTGTCCGGCTGCGCCTGCCGTCAGCACATCGGCCAGCGGCTTGGTCTTGCTGACGGCCAGCAAATGGACGGAATCGGGCGCGCGACCGGCTGCGACGGCGGCCTGGGCGATGCGTTCCCTGATTGCTTGCAGGTTGGTGGCGATTGCGCTCATAATCTTTTGGAATTACGTCAGTTTCCAGTATACACGCGCCTCAAGGACGATCCATGGACATTACCGAACTGCTGGCTTTCAGCGTCAAGAACAAGGCTTCCGACTTGCACCTGTCGGCCGGCCTGCCGCCCATGATCCGGGTGCACGGCGATGTTCGGCGGATCAACCTGCCGCCGATGGAGCACAAGGATGTTCATGGCATGGTCTATGACATCATGAATGACGGCCAGCGCAAGGTCTATGAGGAAACGCTGGAGTGCGATTTCTCCTTCGAAATTCCCAACCTGGCGCGTTTCCGGGTCAATGCCTTCAACCAGCAGCGTGGTGCCGGTGCCGTTTTCCGGACCATTCCGACCAAGGTCATGACGCTGGAAGAACTCAACTGTCCGAAGATTTTCCGCGAAATTTCCGAGTATCCGCGCGGTATCGTGCTGGTTACCGGGCCGACCGGTTCGGGCAAGTCGACGACGCTGGCGGCGATGGTCAATCACGTCAATGAAAACCACTATGGCCACATCCTGACGGTCGAGGACCCGATCGAATTTGTGCACGATGCCAAGAAATGCCTGATCAATCAGCGCGAAGTCGGGCCGCATACGCTGTCTTTCTCGAACGCCCTGCGCTCGGCGCTGCGCGAAGACCCGGACGTGATCCTGGTCGGTGAAATGCGCGACCTCGAAACCATCCGTCTGGCACTGACGGCGGCCGAAACCGGCCACCTGGTATTTGGCACGCTGCATACTTCTTCGGCCGCCAAGACGGTTGACCGTATCGTTGACGTTTTCCCGGCGGCTGAAAAGGAAATGGTTCGCTCGATGCTGTCCGAATCGCTGCGCGCCGTCATTTCGCAGACCCTGCTCAAGACCAAGGATGGCGCCGGCCGCGTGGCTGCCCACGAAATCATGATTGGCACGCCGGCCATCCGCAACCTGATCCGTGAAAACAAGGTGGCGCAGATGTATTCTGCGATCCAGACCGGCCAGAATGTCGGCATGCAGACGCTGGATCAGAATCTGCTCGACATGGTTCGGCGCGGCATTGTTTCAAGCAACGATGCACGCAACAAGGCATCGAACAAGGATGCTTTCCCGGCCTGATCGGTCGCGGCATAAAAACCAAGGAAAAATATGGAACGCGATCAGGCAATGAAGTTCATGCACGATCTTTTGCGCCTGATGTCGCAAAAGAAAGGCTCCGATTTGTTCATCGCCGCCGGTTTTGCGCCGGCCATCAAGATCGATGGCAAGGTGACGCCGGTGTCGAACCAGGTATTGACGGCGCAACACACGGCCGAGTTGGCCCGCTCGATCATGAACGACCGCCAGGCGGCCGAGTTCGAGGCGACCAAGGAGTGCAATTTCGCCATTTCACCCTCCGGTATCGGGCGCTTCCGGGTCAATGCGCTGGTTCAGCAAGGTCGCGTCGGTGTCGTATGCCGGACGATCAACATGACGATTCCGACGCTCGATGAGTTGCAAATGCCGCCGGTGCTCAAGGATCTGGCGATGAGCAAGCGCGGCCTGATCATCTTCGTCGGCGGCACCGGCACCGGCAAGACGACCTCGCTGGCTGCCTTGGTCGATTATCGCAACGAGAATTCCTTCGGCCACATCATCACCATCGAAGACCCGATCGAATATGTACACGAGCACAAGAACTGCATCGTGACGCAGCGCGAAGTCGGCGTTGATACCGACGACTGGGGTCCGGCCCTGAAGAACACCCTGCGCCAGGCACCGGATGTCATCCTGATGGGCGAAATCCGCGACCGCAACACGATGGATTACGCCATCGCCTTTGCCGAAACCGGCCACCTGGCGCTGGCTACGCTGCATGCCAACAGCGCCAACCAGGCGATCGACCGGATCATCAATTTCTTCCCCGAAGAGCGTCGCCAGCAATTGCTGATGGATCTGTCGCTCAATATGCGGGCCATGGTTTCCCAGCGCCTGCTGCCCAAGAAAGACGGCAAGGGGCGGGTTGCCGCGATCGAGGTAATGCTCAATTCGCCGCTGATCGCCGACCTGATCTTCCGCGGCGAGGTGCAGGAGATCAAGGAAATCATGAAGAAGTCGCGCGAGCTGGGCATGCAGACCTTCGACCAGGCCCTGTTCGATCTCTACGAAGCCGGCAAAATCAGCTATGAAGATGCGTTGCGCAACGCCGATTCGCTCAATGACCTGCGCTTGCAGATCAAGTTGTATGGCAAGGAATCGAAGGATCGAGACCTGAGCAGCGGTCTGAACCATCTCGATATCGTCTGATCGCCCAACCCCTGGAGAATTTTATGCGTACCCTTCAAAAAACCGTTTTTGCCCTTTGCCTGACGTTGACCGCAGCATTCGCCCAGGCCGGGGCGCTGGATGCCATTTCAACCGGCGATGCCAGCGCCGGCGTCAAGGAAGCTCTGGCCAAGGGCGCTGACTATGCCGTGGCCTCGCTCGGCAAGGATGGCGGCTTCCTCGGCAACAGCAAGGTCAAGATTCCGTTGCCGGGTTATCTCGACAAGGCAGAGAAAGGGCTGCGCATGTTCGGCATGGGCAAGCAGGCCGACCAATTGATCGAAACGATGAACCATGCGGCTGAGCAGGCCGTGGCCGAAGCCAAGCCGATTCTCAGCGACTCGATCAAGAAGATGAGCGTGCAGGACGCCAAGGGGATTCTGACTGGTGGCGAAGACAGCGTGACGCAATATTTCAAGCGGACATCGACCGAGCAACTGACCGCCAAGTTCATGCCTATCGTCAAGGCATCGACCCAGAAGCTTGATCTGGCCGGGCAATACAACGCTTTTGCCGGCAAGGCGGCAAGCAGCGGCCTGATTGACCAGAAAGACGCCGACCTCGATGGTTATGTCACGCAAAAGGCGATGGATGGCCTGTTTGCGATGATCGCCGAGGAAGAAAAGAAACTCCGCGCCAACCCGCTTGGGGCCGGCAGCTCGCTGCTCAAGAAAGTGTTCGGCGCCCTGTAAATTAAAGTCGGGCGTTTCAGCCGCCGTCAATACAGTCAGGAGACTGGAATGCAACTGAAACGCCTTGATTCGACGACGCAGCCCCGGGCGATTGATGCCAGGGAAAGCTTGCGCCAGCTCCATGGCGAGCAGATTCGCCGGGTCGAGGCGCTGGCTGCCGTCGAGAACGACCGGCAACGCAGCCTGCAGCAGGAAATGGCCGAGGTCGATGCCCGTTCGCTTGGTCCCTTCGAGGGCAGCCAGCAGGTCTTGCAGGAGGCCCGTAGTGTGGCCGCGCGCCTGGTTGTGCTGGGTGGGCATGGCGAGGCCTTGATCAAGCTGCGGGCACTCAGCCTGGCGCTGCCGCATGTCGATGACACGGTGTGATGCCCGTTGATTTAGTCCGTGCGAAGCGGCCTGGCTGCTAAAATTGCCTGATTCAAATTCGCGCCCCGCTATTCCGGGGCGCTTCGTTTTCGATCCCGATGTCCGGCCTCAATCCTCAGCAACGCGAAGCAATCCACTACCTCGACGGCCCCTTGCTGGTGCTCGCCGGTGCCGGCTCGGGCAAAACGCGGGTGATTACGCAGAAGATCGCCTATCTCGTTCAGGAATGTGGTTTCCAGCCGCGTAACGTTGCTGCCATCACCTTTACCAACAAGGCGGCCAAGGAAATGCAGGAGCGGATCGGCAAGATTCTCTCCAAGCCGCTGGCCGACGAGTTGCAGATCTCGACCTTCCACTCGCTCGGTGTGCGCATCCTGCGTGAGGAGGCCAAGGCGCTCGGCTACAAGCCGCGCTTTTCGATTTTCGACTCAGCCGATTGTGGCGGCATCATCGGCGAGGTGGCCGGTACGGTCGACAAGGCCACGCTGCGTATTTTGCAATCGATCATTTCGAACTGGAAAAATGCGCTGGTGACCCCCGAGGGGGCGTTGCACATGGCGCGCGACGAGCACGAGAAGCTGGCCGCCCATGCCTACCTCTCCTACGAAGCGACGCTCAAGGCTTATCAGGCGGTCGATTTCGACGACCTGATCGGTCTGCCGGTCAAGCTGTTCAGCGAACACCCCGAGATTGCCGACAAGTGGCAGAACCGCCTGCGCTACTTGTTGGTCGATGAATACCAGGATACCAACGCCTGCCAATACCAGTTGCTCAAGTTGCTGACCGGGGTCCGTGCCCAGTTCACCGCCGTGGGTGACGACGATCAGGCGATCTACGGCTGGCGCGGCGCCGACATTGAAAACCTGAAGAAGCTGCCAACCGAATTCCCGGCGCTCAAGGTGATCAAACTTGAGCAAAATTACCGGTCGACCGTGACGATCCTCAAGGCGGCGAACAACGTCATTGCCAACAATGAAAAACTGTTCGACAAGAAGTTGTGGTCCGAGCTTGGATTGGGCGAGCCTATCCACGTTACAACCTGCCGCGACAACGATGCCGAGGCCGAAGGCGTGATCATGAAGCTGCAGGCGCATCGCTTCGAGCATCGCGGCAAGTTCAAGGACTACGCCATCCTCTACCGTTCGAACCACCAGGCACGAACCTTCGAGGAATACCTGCGCGACCACCGGATTCCCTATCTGCTCTCCGGCGGCAAATCCTTCTTCGATAAGGCCGAGATCAAGGACATCATCGCTTATCTGCGTTTGCTGACCAACGAAGATGATGATCCGGCCTTCATTCGTGCGGCTACGACGCCGAAGCGCGGGATTGGCGCGGCGACCCTCCAGGCACTCGGTACCTATGCCGGCGAACGCCATATTTCGCTGTTCCAGGCGGCTTTCGAGGAAGGCTTCGCGCATCGCGTCCAGCCGCGCCAGATTGAGCCGTTGCTCGAGTTCTGCCAGTTCATCAACCGCACCCAGGGACGGGCCAGCCGTGAGCCGGCCCATCAAGTGCTGCCGGACTTGCTCAAGGCGATCGATTACGAAGGTTTCTTGTACGACCACGAGGAAGAGCGCACGGCACAGACGCGTTGGGCTAATGTCTGCGAATTTGCCAACTGGTTGAACAAGAAGGGCGAGCTCGATGGCAAGACGCTGATCGACCTGACCCAGAGCATTGCGCTGATCAACATGCTCGACAAGCAGAACGACGAAGAGGTCGATGCCGTCCAGTTATCGACGCTGCATGCTTCGAAGGGGCTGGAGTACAAACATGTCTTTCTCGTCGGTGTCGAGGAGGGCATCCTGCCGCATCGCGAGTCCACCGATCCGGGCAAGATCGAAGAAGAGCGTCGCCTGATGTATGTCGGCATCACCCGAGCCCAGCGCACACTGCATATCTCCTACTGCGAGCGGCGCAAGCAGGCACGCGAGTTCGTCCCCTGCGAACCATCGCGCTTCATCGATGAAATGGGCAAGGATGATGTCCGTTTTCTCGGAGGCAAGCAGGATGCGCCGCCCGACAAGGCCACCGGCAGCGCCCGGCTCGATGCCATGAAAGCCATGCTGGCCGGCAACAAGCGCTAACGGTTTGGTCATACACCGTTACGACGAGTTACTTTTCTGATGACATCCGGGCCGTAACGGCCTGCGTTATTCGACACAAGGCAGCGCAATTTCGCAAAGCCGGATGAACTACCGAATAAATCAATCAGGAGATTCAAAATGACCAAGCAAATTTTCGCACTCGTTATCGCCGCCGCTTTCGGTATCGCCCACGCTGCTGACGTCAAGCCAGCCGCCGCCGACCTCAAGGCCATTGCCGCTCCGGCTGCAGCGACCGTCAAGGCCGAGGCGCCCAAGGCCGCTGAAGCGGTTGTGAAATCCGAAGTCAAGGCAGCAGAAGCCAAGCCAGCGGCTGCCACGCCGGCGCCGGAAGCTAAAAAAGAAGCCGCCGCTCCGGTCGAGAAAAAGGTCAAGAAAGCCAAGAAAGCCAGCAAGAAGGCTGAACCTGCTGCTGCAGCCGCAGCCGCCGAACCAGCCAAGGCCGCAGAAGCGGTCAAGAAGTAAGGTTCGAATCGCCTCTGGCCGGCAGCCCTCCAAAAGCTGCGCCCAACAAAAAAGCGCTCACAAGGCGCTTTTTTTGTGTGGACAAAAAAGAGGGAGGCCGGAGCCTCCCTCTTTTTGATGCAAGCCGGGGAATTACTTGGACAGGCCGATCAGGTGATCAACGGCAGCCTTGATTTCGCCATCGGACAGATCGCCTGCGCCACCCTTCGGCGGCATGGCGCCCTTGCCGCCAATCGCGCTCTTGTACAGTGCATCCTTGCCCTGGCCGAGACGTGGTGCCCAGGTGGCCTTGTCGCCAGCCTTTGGTGCGCCGGCTGCGCCGGTGTTGTGGCAGGCGCCGCAAACGGTGTTGAAAACGGTAGCGCCATCTTTCGGTGCGCCGCCGGCAGCAGGTGCAGCAGCCTTGGCCAGTTCGAACTTGGCAACCGGTTGAATGCGGACATCAGCTTCATCGTTACCCTTGGCAGCATCGGCAGCCGAGGTGGATTTCTTGACGGTAAGCGGGAAGACGATGGCGATCAGAACGATGGCGATAATGATCGTTGCCCACATGATGCTCTTGGAAGAGTGCTGCTCGGCCATGCTGATTACCTCATTGCGCAAAAATAAAAGTGCGTAATTATAACGGCTTAACTTTGGCAGCTGAGCAAAAAAAACCCCGCCAGTGGCGGGGTTGAAATTCTCGAAAGGGGGAGTTTCGAGAGGAGGGGTTCAATGCACAACTGAAGTGTATGCGCCGCCGCTTCTCTCGTCTGTCGTGCTTTCGTAGCCTTGTGTAACCAAATGTTGCACCTGCAGCAAGCGCTGTTCAGTGCTCGATGCGGCAGATCTCGACCGCGCTGGTCGGGATCTGGTAGTCAGCAGCCAGTTCGGTACGGGCCATGTCTTCGATAGCCTGGCCTTCGCAAGCGGCGAAGCGGCGGGCGCCGGTGAAATCCTGCGGGATGCCGGCGCGGTCCTGGGTAATCCGGTAATGGATCTTGACGTTCACTGCGGTTCTCCTGAAACAATATTTTGTGGTTTGCCGGGCGCGAGGATAGTCGTTTGATGCTGCGCTGCAATAGTGGTTTTCCACATGAGAGGAGAACGCAAATTTGCTGAAATGTGGATAATGGGCGCCGTTTATCGGGTTATATCAAGACGGAATGCTATGAAAGTCATTGGCTTCGCCGGTTGGTCGGGTAGTGGTAAAACAACACTCATCGAACAGGTTATCAGCCTGCTTGAGGCGCACGGTCTGGCCGTGTCGCTGATCAAGCATGCACATCACGAATTCGACGTGGATCATCCGGGCAAGGATTCCTGGCGTCATCGGCATGCCGGTTGCCGCGAGGTATTGATTACTTCGGCAACGCGCTGGGCGGTGATGCACGAGTTGCGTGGGCGTGATGAACTGACGCTGAATGAGGCGCTGGCTCAACTGTCGCCCTGCGATCTGGTGCTGGTCGAAGGTTTCAAGCGCGAGCCAATCCCGAAAATTGAAATCTATCGGGCCGAGCTCGGCAAGCCGATGATTTTTCCGGGTGATCCGCATGTCATTGCAGTGGCGAGTGATGCGCCGGTCGCCACCGATTTGCCGCAACTGGATCTGAACCAGCCGGCGGCGGTCGCCGCCTTTATTCTTGAGTGCCTGTCAGCCGGCTGACTCGAAGCGGCCAAGCTCTTCCTGGGTGTTGATGTTCTCGAAGGCGTCGGCTACATCATCGAAAGCGACCTCGACGATTTTCAGCGTCGAGTACCAGCGGTCGATCTTGCGTCCGCCGGAGGCGAGAAATTCGGTCAGGTGAGGCAGGACTTCACGTTTGCACAGGCAAAAGACCGGATGTGGCTGATCGAAGGTGCGGGCGACGGCGAGATCGGCCTCTGCTGCGGTCAACGCCTGGAAAAGGCGGGAAATCAGATCAGCCGGCAGAAATGGCGAGTCGCATGGCGCCGTGGCAACCAGGGGGTGGGTTGCTGCTGATAGAGCGGCATGCAGCCCGGCCAGCGGGCCGGCGAAATCGGGAATCTGATCGGGAACGACGCGGTGGCCGAAGGCGGCGTAACGTTCGGCGTTCTGATTGGCATTGATCAGCAATTCATCGACCTGCGGCCCGAGTCGCTCGACGACCCAGGCGGCCATCGGGCGGCCGCGCAATGTCTGCAATCCTTTGTCGATGCCGCCCATGCGGCGGCCAAGGCCGCCGGCAAGGATGACGCCGGTAATCGGGGTAGGCTGGCTCATCGGGAAAAACGCTCCTCTCCGCTGAATAGCAGGTAATGCTTGCCCTGGGCGCGGCCGATCATGGTCATGCCGATGCGCTTGGCCAGTTCCCAGCCCATCTGGGTCAGGCCGGAGCGCGAAACGAGGCAGGGAATGCCCATCTGGGCGGTCTTGATCACCATTTCGGAGGTTAGTCGCCCGGTGGTGTAAAAAATCTTGTCGCCGCCGTCCAGTCCGTCCAGCCACATCTGGCCGGCGATGGCGTCGACGGCGTTGTGGCGGCCGACGTCTTCGACGAACATCAGGATATCGCTGTGCGTGCCGCTATTGCTGACCAGTGCGCAACCATGTACCGCTCCGGCCTGCTTATAGATTGATTCGTGGTGGCGCACGGCTTCGAGCAGGCCATACAGGCCGGCCTCGGTCAGGTGGGCGTCGGTGGGCAATTTCAGGGTGTCGATTTCATCCATCAAATCGCCGAACACCGTACCTTGTCCGCAACCGGTGGTGACCGTGCGGCGCTCCATGCGGTTGGCCGCCACGCCGTTGCCGTGGCGGGTTGTGACCGCTACGGCGTTGACTTCCCAGTCCACCTGGATGCCGGCGACTTCGTCGAGGCTGCCAATCAGGCGTTGATTGCGCAGGTAGCCAAGGGCCAACGCCTCGGGGGCAGCCCCCAGCGTCATCAGCGTAACGATTTCACGCTTGTCGACATAAAGCGTCAGCGGGTGCTCGCCGGCAATCGCGGTTGGTACGATTTCGCCGCGTTCGTTGATTGCGTCGATCTCGAAAGTCAGTGGCCGGCTGGCCTGGGTCAGGATAGGGCGTCGCATCGGCGGGATTCTACACTTGCCTGAACTTGGGCTATGCTGAAAAAACATCCCCTCGTCGAGTTGCCCATGAAACAGTTTCCCGTTGCCGTGATCATCGAAAAAATCCGCCTGGAAAATCGCTGGGTCAGCGAGAAATGGGAGGCCATTGGCGTTGTGCCGGATTTCGAGGCTGCTGCGGTCGACCGCCCGGCGCGGCTCATTTTCGAAGATGAAAATCGGGCGCGTTATCTCGCTGGCCATTTTCCGCTTGAGCTGTTTCGTGACGAAGTCGATAACTACCACCTCAACCTGACCTCGCCCGAGCCCCGTGTGTTCGTCATGTGGCGGATCGAAGATGATTTTGCCCGCCCGACCGAGGTCAGCCTGAGTTACGGCGAGGCGGCGCGCTGGCTGGATTCCGGCGAGCAGTGTGACGGCGTGCCGATGCCGCCGGAAATCGCCGACTGGCTGGGTGATTTCGTCAATACGCACTACAAGCCTGCGGTGCGTAAAAAGAACAAGCGCAATGATCCGTTTGCCGGCCAGGGGCGTGGTGGTGTGCGTACGGAGTCGGTGAAATGAGCGAGGGGCGGAGCTTTCTGGCGCGCTGGTCGCGGCTGAAAAAGGCCGCTGAAACGGCGTCGACCGCGGAAATTCCGGATGCCGAGGCGATGCTCGCCCAACTCGGGCCGGATAGCGATTTTGGCCTCTTCCTGCGCGAAGAGGTCAGTGAGGCGGTGCGCCGGAAGGCGATGAAAACCCTATTTGCCGATCCTCATTTCAATGTCATGGATGGCCTGGATATCTACATCGACGATTATTCAATAAGCGACCCGATCCCCGACGAAATGATGGCGACGCTGAATCATGCGAAAACCTTGTTCGAGACGCCGGATCTTCAGGAGGTGCCGGTGGCTGATGGGTGCGACATTTTGGCTGTCGATGGACAAAATGTCGCAGATGTCGAGCCGGCTTCACCTGGAGCTACGGAAAATCAGTCACTTGGCACTCGCTAAGGCCAATGTTTAGCTGGCACGAAGTCTGCATTTAAAACTCACTCTCCGAAAGGTCTATTCTTGAATCAAGCAGCCTCAGCCCGCTTTTATGCGCCAGACAGCCCGCCGCTCGGTGCTGCACTGGATGCGTTGCTTACCCTGCCTGCTCTGGAGCCGGTGCCGGCTGTCAGCATGCAGGCCAATGGCCGCCTGGTGATTGTCGGCGAACCCGACGTCGCCACCGGCTGGGCCGAACGACTGGCCGCACAGCGTGATGTGCTGGTTCTCGCGCTGGTGGGTGCCGGTGTTGCGGTCGACGTTCCCGAAGAGGCCGAATATCTGCTTGAGCCTGTTTCGGATCTCGAACTTGCCGGGCATCTTGGGGCGTTTTCCTTTACCTGGCAGGTGGGAGGTCAGTCGAAGACTGCTGAAGCCGATGTCGTGCTCGACCTGTCCTCCGAAGCGCTGCTCAAGCGTGTCGAGTTGCCGCCCGGCTATGTGGCTCCCGGCCGTGATCCGCTGGATCAGGCTTTGGCCGTGATTGATCTGCTGGCTTTCGATGGCGAGTTTGAAAAGCCGCGCTACGTGGCCGTCAATGACCGCCTCTGCGCCCACAGTCGTTCGCAGAAATCGGGCTGCAGTAATTGCCTTGAGGTTTGTGCTACGGAGGCGATTGTCAGCGCCGGCAATACCATCAAGCTTGATCCCTATCTCTGTCAGGGCTGCGGAACCTGCACGACGGTCTGCCCCTCGGGTGCGCTGGCTTACCAGTTTCCGCGCGTCGCCGATGTCGGGCTGGCGATCAAGGTGCAACTGAAGGCCTACCGCGATGCCGGTGGCGTCGATCCCTGTTTGCTCTTCCACTCGGCCGAGGCGGGGAGCAAGCAACTGATGGCACTGAAACGTGCCGGTCGCAGCTTGCCGGCCAATGTCATTCCGCTCGAAGTCTGGAGCGCCGATGCCGTTGGCCTCGATCTTCTGCTTGGCAGCGTCGCGCTGGGTGCCTCGCGGGTCGTCGTGCTGGGGGCCGGGTCGCACGATACTGCACCGCTCAGGAAGCAGGCGGCGATCGGTCAGGCGGTGCTCAACGGTCTCGGCTTTGCCGGAGAGTATCTGCACATCGTCGAGGCCGAATCTGATTTGCTGGCCTTGCTGGCCGATCGGTCGCCAACGGTCACGGTTCCGCCAGCGGATTTCCGTCTGCTCGCCGACAAGCGCACGACGCTCGAATTTGTCATCGATCATCTGCTGCGCCATGCGCCAGTGCAGGATGAGGCGCTGGCCTTGCCGGCTGGCGCGCCGTTTGGCAGCGTTGCCGTGAGCGACGCCTGTACCTTGTGCATGTCGTGCGCCGGTGCCTGTCCGGCCAGCGCTCTCAAGGCTGCCGCCGATGCGCCGCGACTTTCCTTCATCGAACGTAATTGCCTGCAGTGCGGCTTGTGTGCGAACACTTGTCCGGAAGGGGCCATTTCATTGACGCCCCGCCTGCTCTTGAAAGATCGGCGCCAGGAGCGCATTCTCAAGGAAGCCGAGATTTTCTGCTGCACGGCCTGCGGCAAGGCAATGGGGGCCAAGCCGATCATCGACAACATGCTGGCCAAACTTTCCGGCCACAGCATGTTTGCGTCGCCCGAGGCGCTGGCCCGTCTGAGCATGTGTTCCGACTGCCGAGTGATCGATCTGGTTAAAAATGAAAACAGCACGAAAGCCTGGGAGATGACCGAATGAGCGCAGTCCTTGAACGTCAGGCCGGGCCTGTGCTGAGTGACGAGGATCGTGCCCGTGCCGAGCACTACGCCATCCTTTCCCGTCTTTTTGCCGGGCCGCCCGATGCCGCTTTGCTCGCTTCGCTGGCGACCTTGGCCGGGGTGTTTGGGGCTTCCGGCAGCACGCTCGGCCAAGCCTGGCTGATGCTCGGCGATGCCGCTCGGGCAGGAGATGCTGTCGCGGTCGACGAAGAATATACCCGGCTTTTCCTGACCATCGGCCGTCCGGAAGTCATGCTTTTTGGCTCCTACTATCTGGCTGGTTTTCTGATGGAAGAGCCGCTGGTCGATTTGCGCAATGACCTGGCCGAGCTGGGTCTGGGCCGCCGCCTTGGTGTGATGGAGTCGGAAGACCATATTTCAGCTTTGTGTGATGTCATGCGCCATCTGATTGTGACCGGCCCGGATGCCGCAGGATTGGCGCGTCAGCAGGCCTTTTTTGCAGCACACATTTCGCCCTGGATGGAGCGCTTGTGCGACGCGCTGGAGCAGGCACCCGAAGCCCGTTTTTATCCGCGAACCGGTCCGCTGGTTCGCGCCTTTTTTGATATCGAACGTCTCGCGTTCGATATGTTGTGATTCAAGTTTTTGGAGGAGGGGAAGCATGGACAACAAGCAAACCAACCTGAAACGACGCGGTTTTCTGCTCGCAGCCGGGGTCGGCAGTGCCGGCGCCGTAGCCGCAGTGGCGACCGCCGTGAGCGGCAAGGAAGCCGTCAAGCCGGCAATCGCCGTCGTTGAAGAAAAGGCCGGCGGTTACGAAGAAACTCGCCACATCGCCAACTACTACCGCACGGCGCGGGTCTGATCGGGAGAACACCATGCTGACCAGAAAAGCAAAATCCGCCGGGCGTCCGCAAGCGGCCCCGATTTTTGCGGCCAATTCAATGTCGACCGCAGCGAGCGGCGTGCTGGCCGCGACGATGGATCGCCGTACCTTCCTCAAGCGTTCCGGCCTTGCCGCTGGCGGTGGCGCCATCGCCAGCCAGTTGCCCTACAACATGATCGGTTCGGCCGAGGCTGCCGATGTGGCCAAGGACAAGACTGGCGTTGAAGTCAAACGGACTATTTGTACCCACTGTTCGGTCGGCTGTGCTGTCGATGCAGTGGTTGAGAACGGTGTCTGGGTTCGCCAGGAGCCGGTATTCGATTCGCCGATCAATCTCGGTGCACATTGCGCCAAGGGCGCTTCGGTCCGTGAGCACGGTCACGGCGAGCATCGTCTGAAATATCCGATGAAGCTGGTTGACGGCAAGTATCGCAAGATCAGCTGGGAACAGGCGCTCAACGAAGTCTCGGAAAAGCTGCTCGCCATCCGCAAGGAAAGCGGCCCGGATGCGACCTACTGGGTCGGTTCCTCGAAGCACAGTAACGAGCAGGCGTACCTGATGCGCAAGTTCGTCTCTTTCTTCGGCACCAACAACATGGACCACCAGGCCCGCGTCTGCCACTCGACCACGGTCGCCGGCGTCGCCAATACCTGGGGTTATGGCGCGATGACCAATTCGTACAACGACATGCAGAATTCGAAGGCTGCGTTGTATATCGGCTCGAATGCGGCTGAAGCGCATCCGGTATCGATGCTGCATCTGCTGCATGCCAAGGAAAACGGCTGCAAGATTGCCGTTGTCGACCCGCGTTTCACGCGTACGGCGGCCAAGGCAGATGTCTTTAGCCGTATCCGTTCCGGGACCGACATCCCCTTCATCTGGGGCCTGCTCTACCATGTCTTCAAGAACGGCTGGGAAGACAAGGAATACCTGAAGGCCCGCGTGCACGGTATCGACAAGGTCAAGGAAGAGGTGATGAAGTGGACGCCGGACAAGGTTCTGGACGTCACGGGTATCCCCGAGGCCGAAGTGCTGAAGATTGCCGAGATGCTGGCCAAGAACAAGCCGTCCACGGTCGTCTGGTGCATGGGGCAGACCCAGCACACGGTCGGTAACGCCAACGTTCGCGCCATGTGCATCCTGCAACTGGTGCTTGGTAACGTCGGCGTCTCCGGTGGCGGTACCAACATTTTCCGCGGTCACGACAATGTGCAGGGCGCCACCGACGTCGGCCCGAACCCGGACTCGCTGCCGGGCTATTACGGCTTGGCCGCTGGCTCCTGGAAGCATTGGTGTGCGGTATGGGGCGTCGATTACGAGTGGGTCAAGAGCCAGTATGCCTCGCAGGGCATGATGGAAAAATCCGGGATCACCGTCTCGCGCTGGATCGACGGCGTGCTCGAAAAGAACGAGAACATCGACCAGGACTCCAATCTGCGTGCCGTGGTTTACTGGGGGATGGCGCCGAACAGCCAGACACGCGGCCTGGAAATGGTCGAGGCGATGAAGAAGCTCGACCTGCTGGTCGTCGTCGATCCCTACCCGTCGGCAACTGCCGCGATGTCGGCGATGATGCGCAAGGATGGCGTCTATCTGCTGCCGGCCTGTACCCAGTTTGAGACCAGCGGTTCGCGGACCGCCTCCAATCGATCCCTCCAGTGGGGCGAGAAGGTCATCGAGCCGTTGTTTGAATCGAAACCTGACCACACCATCATGTACGCCTTCGCCAAGAAGTTTGGCTTCGAGAAGGAACTGTGCAAAAACATCAAGGTGATCAAGGACAAGCAGGGCTGGGATGAGCCGGAAATCGAGGACATCCTGCGCGAAATCAACAAGGGCTGCTGGACCATCGGCTATACCGGCCAGTCGCCGGAGCGTTTGAAGTTGCACATGAAAAACATGCACACCTTCGACGTCAAGACGCTGAAAGCCAACGGCGGTCCGTGCGATGGCGAATATTTCGGTTTGCCGTGGCCGTGCTACGGCACGCCGGAAATGAAGCATCCGGGTACGCCCAACCTCTACGACACCTCCAAGCACGTGATGGACGGTGGCGGCAACTTCCGCGCCAATTTCGGTGTCGAGCGTGAAGGCGTTTCGCTGCTTGCCGAGGATGGCTCTGCCTCAAAGGGTGCCGACCTGCAGATGGGCTACCCGGAATTCGATCACGTCCTGCTCAAGAAGCTGGGCTGGTGGGATGACCTGACCGACGACGAGAAGAAGTTGGCCGAAGGCAAGAACTGGAAGACCGACCGTTCCGGCGGCATCCAGCGCGTCGTCATGAAGGTGCATGGCTGCCATCCGTTTGGCAACGCCAAGGCACGTGCCGTGGTCTGGAACTTCCCTGATCCTGTGCCGGTGCACCGTGAGCCGATGTATTCGCCGCGTCCGGATCTGGTCGAGAAATATCCGCAAGGGGCCGACAAGAAAGTCTTCTGGCGCTTGCCGACGCTTTACAAGTCATTGCAGGACAAGGTCAAGGATATCTCCAAGGAGTTCCCGATCGTCATGACTTCCGGCCGTCTGGTCGAATACGAAGGTGGTGGCGAGGAAACGCGTTCCAATCCGTGGCTGGCCGAACTGCAGCAGGAAATGTTCGCTGAAGTGAATCCGAAGGATGCCAACAACGCCGGAGTGCGCAATGGCGACTATATGTGGGTTGAAACACCGAGCAAGGGCCGCATGAAGTTGCGCGCTCAGGTGACCGAACGGGTTGCGCCGGGGACGGTTTTCCTGCCTTTCCACTTTTCCGGCTGGTGGCAAGGCAAGGACATGCTCGAGTACTACCCGGAAGGTGCGGCACCGATCATTCGTGGCGAATCCGTCAACCAAGGGACGACCTATGGTTACGACTCGGTCACCATGATGCAGGAAACCAAAACCACGCTCTGCCGCGTCACCAAGGCCTAAAGGAGAAGAACAATGGCTCGCATGAAATTTCTCTGTGACTCGGAGCGCTGCATTGAGTGCAATGGCTGCGTCACCGCTTGTAAAAATGAACACGAAGTGCCTTGGGGGGTTAACCGCCGTCGCGTCGTGACCATCAATGATGGTGTGCCAGGCGAAAAATCTGTTTCCGTCTCGTGCATGCACTGTTCCGATGCGCCCTGTATGGCCGTTTGCCCGACCGATTGTTTTTACAAGACGGAAGAGGGTGTCGTCCTGCACAACAAGGATGCCTGTATCGGTTGCGGCTACTGCTTCTTCGCCTGTCCGTTCGGTGCACCACAGTTTCCGAATGGTCCGGCGGCCTTTGGCGCGCGTGGCAAGATGGACAAGTGCACCTTCTGTTCGGGTGGGCCGGAAGAGAACGGTTCCAAGGCAGAGTTCGAAAAATACGGTCGCAATCGCATTTCCGAAGGCAAGTTGCCGGCTTGCGCCGAAATGTGCGCTACCAAGGCATTGCTGGCTGGCGATGCACCGGTGATCTCCGATATTTTTCGTGATCGTGCGCTACGTCGCGGCAAGGCTGGCGATGCCGCATGGGGCTGGACGACAGCTTACGGCAAGCCGGAACAGGCTCAGGAGCGCAAGCAGGAGCAGGTTCGTGAGCAGCAACGGGAGGGGCAAAAATGAAAAAAGCTCTCTTTTTGATGTCGACCGCAGCCTTCGTTCTGAGCGCCTGCGGTGAGTATTCACAGGTCGCCAACTACAAGCCGGGCAATTACCAGGGCAAGTCGGACACCCGGCCCTGGGAAGGTGGAAAATTTGCTGGCGACAAGGCTGCATGGGAGGCTGCGCTGGCCAACCGCAACCAGTCCCAGAACGAGTACAAGAAGGCTAACTGAGGAGTTGACGATGACGACTTCAAATTTTGCCTCACTGCTCGGGCGCTGGCTGATCGCCGCCTGCCTGATGCTGGCCTGGGGGTTGCCGCTGCATGCGGCTGATGCTCCACCGGCTCAGCAACAGGCGGAACGGCAGCAGACACAGCCTGGTAACAATGCGCCGATGTGGCGCGAAGTGCGCCAGGATAAGGAGCATTTCACGACCAATCGCGGCATCGAGGCCGGCGTACTGATCCAGGATGGTGGCAATGCCTGGCGCCACCTGCGCAACGGGCCGCTGACGACCTATGGCGGATGGTTGCTGGTGCTGGTTGTGGCGGCAATTCTGGCCTTCTACAAGATCAAGGGGCCGCTGACCAACCATGATCCGTTGACCGGCAAGCTGATCCAGCGCTTCCCGCGCTACGAACGGGTGGTGCATTGGCTGACGGCGGGTACTTTCCTGGTGCTGGCTGCCACCGGGCTGGCCATTTTGTTTGGCAAGCATGTACTGATACCGATTATCGGCCACAGCTTGTTTGGTTACCTGATGGTGCTCGGTAAAAACGCGCATAACTTCATCGGACCTCTCTTTGCTTTTTCAACATTGGCGATGATTGCCGTCTGGGCGCGTGACAACGTCTGGCAAAACATCGATGCATTGTGGATTCGCAAGGCGGGCGGTTTGCTGACGGGCGAACACGTACCTTCCGGGCGCTTCAACTTCGGTGAAAAAACCTGGTTCTGGATTGGCGTGACCATCCTCGGCCTGACCGTGTCGGTGACCGGCTTCATTCTCGACTTCCCGAACTTCGGGCAGCTTCGGGCGGATATGCAGCTGGCTAGCCTGGTCCACGCAGTTGCGGCGATCACCATGTTGCTGCTTGCCTTTGGGCACATCTACATGGGGACAATCGGTGTTGATGGGGCGCTGAATTCAATGCAAACCGGTTATGTCGATGAAACCTGGGCGCGCGAGCACCATGAGGAATGGTTCAACGACGTCAAGGCTGGCAAGTCCGGTCACCCGAAAGGTTAATGGGAGGAAGATGAATATGAAGCACAGCAAATTTGCCCTGATTCTGGCGTTGACCGTAGCCAGTGCTGGTGCGTGGGCCAAGTTGCCGCCGCCGAGTGAAGAAGCCAAGGTCAAGGCCGAGGAGGCCAAGGTCAAGGCTGCGGAAACCGCCAAGATGGAAGGCGAGCAACTCGGCAAGGCTCAGGATCGTGTCGCTGAGAAATACATCAAGGAACAGAAAGCCAAAGGCGTTACCGTCAAGCCGACGCCTATTCCGCCACCGCCGCCTGCCGCTGCTCCTGCTGCGCCGGCTGCACCAACGCCGGCAGCGGCACCCGTGGTAGCGCCCGCAGCGAAGAAGTAAGCGTTTCGGTCGTAAAAACAGAAAACCCGGCGTTTCAGGCCGGGTTTTCTGTTTTGGATTGCTGGCTAGAAAGTAATGACCTTGTCGGCGGCCAGCGTCGCATCGGCCAGTTCAACCAGCGTACCGATGGTCGTTCCGGGGATCAGCGGTAAATCACCCAGGCCTCGGGCCAGTGCGCAGGTGCGGCAAAGGCGGATTTCAACGCCTTGGGCGACCAGTCCTTCAACCATGCCTTGCAAGCCGTTGCCGGCACCATCGATCTGATTGGGCAGGCCGAGGACGGTTGCGTCAGACATCAGAAAAATGCGGATGGCCGGTTTGGCATCATGGCCGGCTAACGCAGTTGCCAGCCGAAGGGCGGAAAGGCAGCGTTCGCTGCCGTAAGGAGCGGCATGAATGATGATCAGGATGTTTTGCATGGTTGTGTCCGGATTGCGGGTTGGCAGGTATGGGCAGAGGGTTTCTGTCTGTAGTGAATATTAGAGTGGTCTGATGATAGCGGAAGCGAACCAGAACCAGAACCAGAACCAGAACCAGAACCAGAACCAGAACCAGAACCAGAACCAGAACCAGAACCAGAACCAGAACCAGAACCAGAACCAGAACCAGAACCAGAACCAGAACCAGAACCAGAACCAGAACCAGAACCAGAACCAGAACCAGAACCAGAACCAGAACCAGAACCAGAACCAGAACCAGAACGGAATGAGCAGCACTTATTCTGCAGGCGCTGCCAGTGTTATTCTGCGTGCCCCATGCTAGACACCCTTTCCAGCGCCCTCTCGCTGCTTGGCAGCTTCGACCATCGATTGTTCGACATCGTTGGCATGTCGTTGCGTGTCAGTTTGTCGGCGCTGCTCATCGGTGGCCTGATTGGCTTGCCGATGGGAGCGTGGCTGGCTGTCGCCAGTTTTCCTGGCCGCGGGGCGTTAATCGTTTGCCTCAATGCGCTGATGGGCCTGCCTTCGGTCGTGGTTGGTGTTCTCGTCTATCTTGCCTTGTCGCGCAGCGGCCCCTTCGGCAGTTACGGTCTGCTTTTCTCGCCGCTGGCGATGATCGTCGCGCAGAGCGTACTGGTTGTGCCCTTGATTGCCGCCGTCTCGCGCCAAATTGTTGAAGAGGCCTGGAAGGAATACGCCCCGGAGTTTGTTCTGATCGGCATTGCCCGGCCACAGGCCGTCCTGTTGTTGCTGGCCGATTGTCGCTTCGCACTTTCCGTTGCATTGCTCGCCGGGTTGGGACGGGCAATGTCCGAGGTGGGGGCGGTGATGATCGTGGGCGGCAATATCGACGGTTATACGCGGGTGATGACCACGGCAATCGCGCTGGAAACGAGCAAGGGCGATCTGGCCCTGTCCATTGCGCTGGGCCTGGTGTTGATGGTGATCATCCTCGGACTCAATGCCGCTGCCCATTTCGTGCGTTGCTGGGCGGTGCGGAGGTATGGTTGATGTTTCCTCTGCAGATTTCCGGTTTGCGTTTTGCCCCGGATGACCGCCGTGTCCTTGATGGCGTCGAGTTCGTATTGTCCGGGGAGGGAATCAGCGTGATCCTTGGTCCAAACGGGACCGGCAAGACGGTGTTGTTGCGGCTGATTGCCGGCCTGCAGGCAAACCATGGCGGTACTCTCTCATGGGCCGGCGCTGCCCGGCCGGAGGGGCGGTTGGCCATGGTCTTCCAGCAACCGATGCTGCTCCGACTTTCGGTTTTTACCAATGTCGAGTTTGCCTTGCATGCCCCGGCAACGGGCAAGGCTGCCCGGCGCGAACGGACGATGGATGTTCTTGAGCGCGTTGGTCTGGCGCATCGGGCCAATGATTGTGCCCGCCTGTTGTCTGGCGGCGAGCGTCAGCGTCTGGCTCTGGCCAGAGCCTGGGCCATGCGGCCACGCTTGTTGTTGCTTGATGAGCCGACGGCCAGCCTTGATCCGTCGGCCACCGAGGCGGTCGAGCGCATCATCCGCGAAATCCGGACCGAAGGGGCCAAGGTGTTGATGACCACTCATAATCTGGGCCAGGCGACGCGCCTGGCTGACGACATTATCTTTCTCGCCGATGGCCGGGTTCAGGAACACGAATCGGCCCAGCGTTTTTTTGCCCGTCCGCAATCCCCCGCGGCGCGTGCGTTTTTACAAGGAGAATTGCCATGGCGAATTGCCTTCGATCGTTGATTGCCCTGCTCAGCTTGAGCACCAGCCTGTGTTTCGCGCAGGAAGCACTGGTTGTTGCTTCGACCACGTCGACCGAGCAGTCAGGTTTGTTCGGCTGGATTTTGCCCCGTTTTGAACAGTCGACCGCGATCAAGGTCCGCGTTGTCGCGGTTGGTACCGGACAGGCGTTGGAAATTGGCCGGCGTGGCGATGCGGACGTGCTTTTTGTGCATGATCGTGCGGCTGAAGACAAATTCGTTGCCGATGGCTACGGCAGTTATCGCAAGGACGTGATGTACAACGATTTCATCATCGTTGGTCCGCAGGATGATCCGGCGGGCGTCCGCAAAGCGGCGAACGTCAACGATGCCTTGATCGCCATTGCCCGTACAGGCCAGTCTTTCATCTCGCGTGGCGACAAGAGCGGTACGCACGCGGCTGAGTTGCGCTTGTGGAGCAAGGCCGGGACTGATCCGAAAACACTGGCTGGTTATAAGGAAACAGGCAGCGGCATGGGGCCGACCTTGAACATGGCGGCCGCCACTGGCGCATACACGATCTCTGATCGTGCCACTTGGGGGGCTTTCAAGAACCGTCGTGACCTTGATCTGGTCTACGCTGGAGATCCGGTTCTGTTCAATCCCTACGGCGTGATTCCGGTCAATCCGGCTCGCCATGCGCATGTCAAAAAGGAAGCCGCCGAGCGTTTTGCCCAGTGGCTGATCTCACCGACCGGTCAGGAAGCGATTGCCGCTTTCCGGGCGGATGGCCAGCAGGTGTTTTTCCCCAATGCAAAGAAGTGATGCCATGACCGATACCACCTCCTGTCTTTCCCGTGATCCAGCCAACCGCGCCCTTTCGGCTGCCGAGGCGCGCGAACGGATGGTAGCCGAGGTCACGCCGATCCGCGGTCACGAATATCTGCCGGTACGCGCTGCGTTGGGCCGGGTTCTGGCCGCCGACATCATTGCGCCGCACGATGTTCCTGCCCACGATAATTCGGCGATGGATGGCTATGCCATCCGCTTTGACAGTCTCTCTGCCGAAGGCGAAACACGGCTGGCAGTGGTGGGTACGGCGCTGGCCGGCAACGCCTTCTCTGGCTTGGTCGGCAAGGGGCAGGCGGTGCGTATCATGACCGGTGCCGTTCTGCCGGCTGGTGCCGATACCGTGGTTGTACAGGAAGTAACGCGGACCGAGCCCGGGGCTGTTTTCATTCCGTCCGGGCAGCGCTCCGGCCAGAACACACGCAAAGCCGGTGAGGATCTTGCTCGGGGAGCGGTTGCCATGGCCGCCGGCAAGCGAATCGGACCGGCCGAATTAGGCTTGATCGCTTCACTTGGCGTGGCTGAGGTCGCGGTCAAACGTCGTTTGCGGGTTGCATTTTTCTCGACCGGTGACGAACTGGCATCGATCGGCAAGCCCCTTGCGCCGGGCGAGGTCTATGACAGCAACCGCTACACCCTGCACGGCCTGCTTACCCGACTTGGTGCCGATATCATCGACATGGGCGTGGTTCCGGATCGCCCGGAAGCCCTTGAAGCCGCACTGGCCGAAGCTGCACTGGTCGCCGATGCGATCATCACGACCGGCGGCGTTTCAGTCGGCGAAGCCGATTTTGTGCGCGATATTCTCGACAAGCTGGGGCAGGTCAGTTTTTGGAAATTGAATATCAAACCGGGGCGTCCGATGGCTTTTGGCAAGGTCGGTCAAGCCTGGTTGTTCGGACTGCCCGGCAACCCGGTTGCGGTGATGGTCAGCTACACGCAGTTTGCGCTCGATGCCTTGTTGCGTCTGTCCGGGGTCGATCCCTTGCCGGAACGCCCTTTGCTGAGTGTCGAATCAGCCGTGGCGATCAAAAAACAGGTCGGGCGCCGGGAATATCTGCGCGGCCGGGTTGGCGCGGTCGACGGCCGCTGGCAGGTCAAAATGGTCGGCAATCAAGGCTCCGGCGTACTCAGTTCAATGTCGGAAGCCAACTGCTTTATCGTGCTGGCCGAAGAGTGCGCTGGCGTTGCGGTCGGCGAAAATGTTCAGGTCCAGCTGTTTGAAGGGGCGTTTTAATCCGGCGTCAATTGCGCCAGTGGCGAGCCGTTTCCGAGGGCAGTTCGCCGAACAGGGCGCGGTATTCGGCGGCGAAGCGCGGCAGGTGCCAGAAGCCCCATTTGCCGGCGATGTCGCGAATTTGTGTGTTTGAAGGCATGGGCTGGCGCAGTTCGCGGCGTACGCCGTTCAGGCGCAGCGAGCGCAGGTAGTGCACCGGGTTGGTGTCGAGCACTTCCTGAAAGCAGTAGTTGAGCATGCGTCGGCTGATGTTCAGTTTCTGGCACAGATCGGCAACAGTGATCGGTTCCGACGTGTTTGACAGCGCGTAGTCGGTGGCTTCCTTGACGACGTGGCAGCGTCCCTTGAACGAGCGGGTCGGCAAAGGCGCGTGACTAGAGGCGTGCAGGACTTCGGCCAGATGCCCGATCACGGCGGAGCTCATGGCGCGCTGTACCTGCGGATAGCGGAGCAGGGCGGGTTCAAAACTGGCCGGATCGAAAATCGATAGCAGGCAACTGCGTAATTCGTCGATCAATTGCGGTTCGGCCACCATGACGGTCGGTGCTTTGGGAAAAACATGGCGCAACTGGTCGTGAGCATCGGGATTCAGTGCATTGAGCAATGTTGCTTCCGGAATCGCCACTGCAACGACATCGAAGTATTCGGGCGAGGTGAGCGAGAACTCCTGGTCGCTGTGGAAGGTGAGCATTGAATCGTGGGTCAGTACCTGGCGGGCAAACAGGCCGGTACCTTTCATGCTGACCGGGATGCCAACAACGAAACAGCCATTCCACGAACTGCCGCTTTGCGAGACCGAACGATTGGTTGTTTCGCGAAATATCTGCAGTCCCTTGAAACGCAGGTCGATGACCTTGCCTTCGAAGTTGCCGGGCGATAACTGATCGTAGACCTGGTCCCAGTCCTTCAGTGCTTCGGCGTGCTCATCCGAGTCGCGTGTAATGCGATTTTGAAATGAGTATTGGGTGGCGGCGCTGTGGGACATACAAACACACTTTCAGTCATCGGGCTGTTCAGTGCGATCAACTGGCAGATCGAACACTATGCCCTTAAGGATAGTAGAGAAATTTCGTTTAGTGGAATCAATCTTGAATAGTGACAATCTGATTTTTCCGATTCCGGATATTCAGGATTTGCTGTTGATCGATTTTGTGCCTGGTTTGCATGTCGGATTGGTGCATCGAGAAAGTGAAATGCACCGGATTTGGCGCTTGAGGTCCGCTTCCTGATTTATATTTTTCTTTGAAAATCATGCTGTTGTGTGATTTTTGATTGATGGCTGGTGGTTTTGTTTCGCATTGCCCTGTGTTTTCAGCACAAGCTGTGCCAATTGGCCTGGCTGCAATTGACTCAGCGTTTTAGTCGGTTATTTGCCTGGTAGCTGAATGACCTGATCCGAGTTTCGGTTCAGGTCATTTTTTGGTCGGCCCGACCTTGTTTCAGGTCAAGAATTTCATCTTTGAAATGACGACTTTTCCGATTCCGGATACTGCATAGCCAGTTTCCGGGATTTCGGTTCCGATTTCGGATACCGCCTTCTCCCTCCCAGAGACAACAATTTGAGCCATCCGCCGGAGTGTCACTTCGCTTCGGTTCTGGTCCAGATTCGATAACAAAAAGGAGGTCGCTGGTGATACCCAAGAGAGCAGTTCTACTTTCCCTGCTGGCAGTGCTGGGGGCTGCGCTACCCGCGCATGCCGAGTTGCCGGTCGATGAGATCACGGTCGGCAAGCTGGCGCCGGCCCATCCCTACCGCTTGTACTACACCGATGTCGCGCTACCGCATCTGGCCGACGGCAAACTGACGGTGATCGACGGGCGCACCCTGAAGGTCGAGGGCATGGTGTCTACCGGCATGTTCGCCCAGACTACCTTGTCGCCTGACCGCAGTGAAATCTATGTGGTGACGACGTACTACAGCAAGTTGAATCGTGGCGAGCGGATCGAGGAAATTCTCGTTTATGACGCCAAGACCCTGGCGCTCAAGGAGGAAATTCCCTACGCCGCCCGCCACGCCCAGGCGCTGCCGTATCGCGGCACCTTGCGTACCTCGGCCGACGGTCGCTTCATCATCGTCCAGAACGCCACGCCGGCAACCTCGGTCAGCATCGTCAATCGCCAGACCGGCAAACAGATTTCCGAAATTCAGACGCCGGGTTGCTACATCGTCTATCCGGCGCAGACCGCCAACCGTTTCTCGACCTTGTGCGGCGACGGCACGATGCTGACCATTTCGCTGGATAACGACGGAAATCCGGTCGGCAAGAAGAAGAGCATCAAGTTCTTCGACCCGGACGAGGATGCGTTGTTCGTTTCGGCTGCGCAGGAAGGCGACAACTACCATTTTGTTTCCTACAAGGGCAATGCGGTGACCGTCAATGTCGGTAGCGAAGCTGCGGTTCCGGGGACATTCTGGAAACTGGGTAACGAGGCCGATGTGAAAAAAGGCTGGCGTCCCGGCGGTTATCAGCCGGTTGCCCTGCACCAGGCCAGCGGCACGCTGTATGTCGGCATGCACCCCAAGGGTTTTGAAGGCAGCCACAAGGAAGGCGCGCGTGAAATCTGGGTCTATGACCTGGCTTCGAAAACGCGCGTCAGCCGCACCAAGACCACCCCTGCTACCGGGCTGGCGGTCAGTCAGGGCGATGCGCCGCGCGTCTTTGCCTTCGATAGCGCCAAAGCCGGTGTTGCCGCTTTCGACGGCGGTCGCAAGTTGAAGCCGGTCGGTGCAGCCGTCGGTTTTGGCGATACCCCGACCCAGCTGGAAGTGCAGTGATGGAAACCCTTCTCTCCCTGTTTTCCGATCCGGTGGTGACACGGGCGCTCGGGGCGACCTTGTCGGTGGTCCTGCTGGTCGGCGCCTGGCACAAGTTGAAAGACCCGCTGGTGTTTTCGGCAGCAGTCGACAACTACCGTCTGGTGCCCGAACGCCTCTCGCCTTTGGTGGCCGGTGTTCTGCCTATCGTCGAACTGGCGGCCGGCGGCTTGCTGCTCTTCCCGGAAACGGCCTTCATCGGTGGTCTGCTCGCCTTGCTGTTGCTGGCAACGGTGACCTCGGCAGTGGCAATCAATGTCCTGCGCGGCCATACCAAGATCGACTGCGGTTGCGGCGGCTTGTCCGGTCAGCCGTTGTCCTGGGCGCTGGTCGTACGTAACGGCCTGCTCATGGGCATGGTCGCCCTGGCCATGCAGGAAGGCGCTGCCCGCACGCTGGTCTGGGCCGATTACCTGACGGTCGGTGGTGCCGTACTCGCTCTGGTCGGCATCTATGTCTCGGCCAATCAACTGATGACCAACGCCCCGCTGGCGCTGGCTGTTCGCAAATAGAAAAGGAAATGCCATGAACGAAGCAATGCTTGTTTCCAACGTTTTTCTCTGGGCCGTGGTTCTCGGCCTGGTTGTCGTCGTGCTCGCCCTGGCTCGCCAGATCGGCATCCTCTACGAACGTGTCGCACCGATGGGGGCGCTGATGATGGATCAGGGGCCGAAAGTCGGTGAAGTCGCTCCGGCCTTCACACTGGATTCGATTGGCGGCGGCAAGCTGAGCATCGGTGGCCATACCGGCCGCAGCCAGTTGCTCTTCTTCCTCTCGCCGACCTGCCCGGTGTGCAAGAAGCTGTTGCCGGTCCTCAAGTCGATCCAGACCGTCGAAAAGGGCTGGCTGGATGTTGCGCTGGCCAGCGATGGCGATCTGCCGGAACACGCCGAGTTCTACCGCAAGGCCGACCTGAAGAGCTTTCCCTACGCCTTGTCGACCGATCTGGGCATGACCTATCGCATTTCCAAGCTGCCCTACGCCGTACTGATCGGCGAAGACGGTCGTATTCGCGGCAAGGGGCTGGTCAATTCCCGCGAACAGCTGGAGAGCCTCTTCACCGCCAAGGAAGCCGGCGTGGCTTCAATCCAGGAATTCATCGATCAGCGCGCCTGATCGTTACCGAACACAAGGAGAACAAACGTGAAATGGCTAGATGATTTCTTCGAGCGCAAGACCCGCCGCGTCGCCCAGTCGGCTTCCCGCCGCAGCGCGCTGGCCAAGGTCGGCAAGCTCTTCGTCGGTACCGCATTCATCCTGCCGGTGCTGCCTTTCGACCGCATGATGCCGACGGCGCATGCCGGCGAAAACAAGAAAGCGGTCGAGGACGATACCAGTTGCGACTACTGGCGCTACTGCGCACTGGACGGCTTCCTTTGCACCTGCTGCGGCGGAACGATTTCGAGCTGTCCGCCTGGTACCGAGATTTCCAAAGTGACCTGGGTCGGTACCTGCCGCAATCCGGGGGATGGCAAGGATTACCTGATCAGCTACAACGATTGCTGCGGTGTCACGATGTGCGGCCGTTGCGCCTGCAACCGCAATGAACGCGAGCGTCCGGGCTATCGCCTTGGCGTCCATAACGACATCAATTGGTGCATGGCCAACGGCAGCAATGCCTACCATTGCACGGTCGCCGCCATTGTCGGCGTCGGTGAGCAACGAGGCTGATCCCGATGCGCCAACTGCTCTCCGCCGCCCTCCTGGTTCTTGCTGCGGCTCCCCTGTCGGCTCAGGACAAGGCAGGGGCCGGGCTTTATGCCGCGCACTGCGTTGCCTGTCATCAGGTGGAAGCAGTTGGCGCACCCGGGGTTGCTCCACCGCTGGCCGGCAATATCGGTCGTCATGCCAGTACTGCCGAGGGCCGGGCCTATCTGGCCCGCGTTCCGCTGACCGGCATGGTGGGCACGATCAATGTCGGCGGCATGCGCTACACCGGCAACATGCCGTCCTTCGCCAAATTGTCGGATGGCGAAATTGCCAGCGTCCTGGCCCATGTCCTCGGTAGCTACGAGGCAGTCGGCGATCTCGGCTGGCTGACGCCGGAGTTTGTCGCCGCTGTTCGCCAGGCCGGCGGGACGCCGAACGAAACCCACAAACTGCGTGGCCGTTTGCCGGCTGCGAGCGGAGGTTGAGCCATGCGAAAAACCATCCTGTTGCTGGCGTTGGGTCTGTTTGTCGGCCCGTTGTCGGCGAATGACGCAGGTTCGCCGCGCATGAATTTCATGTTGCATTGCTCCGGCTGCCACGGCCAGGACGCCACCGGGAGTCCGGGGGCGGGCGTGCCGAACATGCGTGGGGCGCTCGGCCATTTTCTCAAGGCGGAAGGCGGCCGGCAGTTTCTGATCCAGGTGCCGGGTACGGCCCAGTCGGCACTCAACGACAGCCAGACGGCCGAGTTGATGAACTGGATTCTCAAGACCTTCAGCAAGAACGAAATGCCGGCTGCTACGCCGCCTTACACCCAGCAGGAAGTGGCGCAGTTGCGGGCGAATCCATTGGCTGATGTCGCGGCCGAGCGGGAGGCAATCATCAAACGTTTGCAGGCGCAGGGTATTGCCATCGACTGAGTCCGGTCGGCGGCTTCGGGGTGATTCATGTATTTCGAGAGAAGGGAATCAAAAATGAACAAGACCAACAGAGTAAAACCGCTGTTCGCGCTGCTTGTCGGCGTGTTCGGCATCGCGCTGACGGCCGGTGCTGCGGTCAACGAGCAGGAAGCGGCACAATTGGGCAAGGATCTGACCCCGGTTGGGGCTGAACGGGCCGGCAACAAGGATGGCACGATCCCGAAATGGGAGGGGGGCTTGCCCAAGGGCAAGCACAAGCTTGGCGATGCGCGGGTCGATCCGTTTGCGGCTGAAAAGCCGCTGTATTCGATCGATGCGAGCAATGTCGATAAGTACAAGGACAAGCTCTCGGCCGGCCAGATCGAGTTGATCAAGACGCGCAAGGGCTACCGGATGGACATCTATCCGACGCATCGCAGCTGTGGCTACCCGGATTCGGTCTACGGTCAAACCCGGATCAATGCAACCACGGCCAAGCTGACTGGCGACGGCAAGGACAATCTGGCCCAGGCGGTCGGCGGCGGCTTCCCCTTCGCCATTCCGAAAAACGGCGCCGAGGCGGTGTGGAATCATCGTTTGCGCTGGCAGGGCGAAGGTCGTTTCGAGTATTACCAGACCAACTTCATCAATCCGGATGGCAGCTTTTACGGCCTGGCTCAGGATCAGGTCGTGATGACGCCGTTTGCTTCGGCCAAGGCCAAGTCGATCGAGGATGTCGGTGGCTTCCAGATGAAGCTGCTCAATCTGGCGACGGCCCCGGCTTCGCGGACCGGCGAGATCATCCTGGCGCATTACTTCCTCGGTAAATCGAACGATGCCTGGATGTATTTTCCGGGCCAGCGTCGCGTCCGTCGCCTGCCGGCTTTTGAATACGACAACCCGATTCCCGGCTACGAAAACCTCGAAACGGCCGATCAATACCCGATGTTCGCCGGGGCGCTCGACCGTTACGACTGGAAACTGGTCGGCAAGCAGGAAATGTATGTGCCGTACAACAGTTTCAAATTCGTCGCCAAACGCAAGTTGACCGAGGTATTCGACGGGATGTACCCGAAGCGCGACCTGATGCGCTACGAACTGCACCGCGTCTGGAAGGTGGAAGCAACGGTCAAGCAGGGCATGCGTCACATGTTCGCCAAACGCACCTTCTACATCGACGAAGACACCTGGATGCTGCTTGCTGCCGACCAGTACGACGCTCAGGGCAAGCTCTGGCGCGTGATGGAAGGTTCGCTCTATCCGGCAGTTGAACTCGGTGCCTGCGTCAGCCAGGAATTCATGTCCTGGGATTTGACGGTGAATCGCTACATGGCCGAGAACGCAACCCAGGAAAGCAAGCCGACCGACTGGCTGGCCGGGCAGGAAGGCCGTATTGATGCCAAGCGTTTCGAATCCGACGAGTTGCGCCGGGCCGGTGACCGCTGATCGCGGTCAACCATAAAAAAGAGGGGAATTCCATGCACAGCACAGCAATCCTGCGCCGTACCCCGGTCGCCTTGGCGCTTGCCGCCATCGGCCTGGGGCTGGCCAATCCGGCCTTCGCGTTCAAGTTCGATCTCGACAACGGAATGAGCGGCACCTTCGATTCGACCATTTCGATGGGCATCCAGCGACGCATGCAGTCGCCGGACAAGACCATCATCGGGCGCGACTCCGGAGGCAGCGCACCGACTTCCGGCGAACTTGGGCAACGGGTGAACGGCAATGCCGCCAGCTCGATCGGCGATTTCAATTACACCAATATCGACGACGGCAACCTGAACTACAAGAAAGGCGACATCGTTTCGGCCGTCCTCAAGGGAACGCACGAACTGTCGCTCGGCGAGCGCGGCAACTGGGCGGCGCTTGGCCGGGTGACCTGGTCGTCCGACTTTGCGGCGATCCACACCGACCGTACGCCGCTCGACGACGATGCCAAGAAGGCCCTGCGCCAGGATGTTTCGCTGCTCGATCTATGGGTGTCGAAAGACTTCAACTGGGCCGGCAACTCGGCCAAGATGAAGGTCGGCAACCAGGTGATCAACTGGGGCGAGGATATTTTCATCATGGGCGGGATCAATTCGATCCACGCCTTTGATGTGCGCAAGGCCCATATCCCCGGTACGCAGGTCAAGGAAATCCTCATTCCGGCACCGATGATCTCGCTCAACACCGCCGTCTTGCCGGGGGTGTCGATGGAAGGCTATTACCAGTTTGCCTGGAACAGCTTCAAGCTCGATCCGGCCGGCAGTTACTGGTCGAGCGCCGACTTTCTCGGCAAGGGCGGCCGGCGCGGTGCCTTCATTCCCTCCAGCCTCGGGGTGGGCGGCACCGGCGACTACGATCCGACACGCGGCCGGACGCTGGACTCGATCAATCAGGCCAATGGCGGCGCCGGGGTGATCCCGACCGAACGCCAGAAGCCGAGCGGCGGCCAGTACGGCCTCAACATGCGCTACAAGCCGGCCGGTGGCGATACCGAATATGCCGCCTACTACATCCGCTACCACGACAAGCTGCCGTTTGTCGGCTTCAAGGTTAACGGTGCGGCCAATGTGCTCGGCGTCACCGCAGTCGAACAATATGGTCAGAATCTCGATCTGTTCGGCCTGTCGATGAATACCAAGGTGGGCGATTGGGCCTTTGGGGCGGAGTTGTCCTACCGGCCGAAGGATAGTGTGGCGATCGATCCGACGGTACCGACACAGAACGGCTCCAAGTCGAAGCAGCAATACAACCTCGCGGCGCTGTCGAACAACTACACCTCGAATGCGATGGCCAACGGCTATGTCGGCGAGAAAAAGTTCCAGGCGCACACGACGGCATTCACCTGGCTGCCGAACCAGATCACGCGGGCGCTCGGTGCGGCCGATGGCGCTTTCCTGTTCGAAGTCGCGGCGACGCATTACCCGGAACTCGACCTGTCCGGTGCGGTGCCTTACCTGCTGAACAATTACGCGATGCCGGACAAGACCTCCTGGGGTTACGTCGCCGAAGTCAGCCTGACTTACGCCAACGTCTTCAACTCGGGCTGGACGGCGACGCCGATTGTCGACTTCTACCACGACGTCAAAGGCACCAGCCCGAACACCATGCCGTTTGTCGAAGGCCGCAAGGCGCTGGCGATGGGTGTGACCTTCGATTACCACAACCAGTGGAAAGTCGGGGTTGGCTACAGCAACTTCTTCGGCGGCGGCAATCTCAACGTGCTGCGCGATCGGGATGTGGCCACGGCGACGGTTTCCTACGCGTTCTGATCTGTTTTACAGGGCAGTCCTTCCTGTCCCTGACAAGGGGCTGCCCGACCCCTGCCCGACCCGGATGGTCGGGCAGCGGCTCACCAGAGGTTAAATTCGATGTCGAGCATCGTAGGTTTCGTAAAACGCCTGGAGGATTTTTTCTTCCGCTACCGGGCGACCACCCTGCTGCTTCTGCTGGCCTTGACCGTCGGCATGGGCATCCTGGCCTCGCGCCTGCATATGTCGGCCGGCTTCGACAAGCAGTTGCCGCAAGGCCATGAATACACCGATACGTTTTTCAAATATCGCACCCAGCTCTTCGGTTCCAACCGGGTGATGGTGGTTGTCCGGGCGCGCGACGGCAATATCTGGACGCCGGCTTCGCTCAAGAAACTGCATGAGGTCACCGAGGCGGTGCTTTATCTGCCGGGCGTCGATCGCCGCTCGGTGCAATCGCTGTGGACACCGAATACCCGGGTCTATGAACTGACCGAAGAAGGCTTCCAGGCCGAAGATGTGATCGGCGGCACGGTCACGCCCGAGGCGCTCGATGCCGACAAGATCGCCGTGATCCGCGACCGTGCGGCGCGTGGCGGCTATACCGGCAATCTGGTGGCGAACGATGGCAGCGCGGCGATGATCGTTGCCGACCTGCTTGAAGAAGACCCGGCGACGCACGAACAACTCGACTACCTGGCACTGGCCGCCAAGCTCGAAGCCGATATTCGCGGCAAGCTGGAAACGCCGGAACATGAAATCGAGATCGTCGGTTTCGCCAAGCAGATTGGCGATATCGCCGATGGCGCCAAGGGGGTGGCCGGCTTTTTTGCCCTCGCCACGCTGTTGACCGCGCTGGCCGTCTATTGGTACTGCCGTTCGGTGCTGCTCACCCTGCTGCCGATTTTCTGTTCGATGGTTTCGGTCGTCTGGCAGTTTGGCACGCTGACCCTGCTTGGTTTCGGCCTCGATCCGCTGGCCATCCTGGTCCCTTTCCTGGTCTTCGCCATTGGCGTTTCACATGGTGTGCAGCAGATCAACGCCATTTCCAAAGCAGTGGCCGAAGGGTCCGATTCGATCACGGCGGCGCGCGAAAGCTTCTCCAGCCTGTTCATTCCCGGCACGTTGGCGTTGGTCACGGCTTTTGTCGGCTTCATCACGCTGGTCATGATTCCGATTCCGATGATCCGCGAACTGGGCATCGCCGCGTCGATCGGCGTCGGCTACAAGATCATCACCAACCTGATCATGTTGCCGGTCGTCGCTTCATACTTCCGTTTCTCGCAAAAATACGCGCTGCACCTGGAGGCGATCCAGAACAAGCGCGGCGAATTGATCCAGCGTCTCGGTTTCATCGCCGACATCAACCACGCCCGCCTGGTGCTGGCGGCGGCTGTCGTGCTGCTCGGCCTGGCCGTGTGGCAGAGCCATGGCCGCCACATCGGTGCGCTGCAGCCGGGGGCGCCGGAACTGCGTCCGGATTCGCGTTACAACCAGGACGTCGAAAATATCGTCAAGCGTTTCGATCTGGGCATGGACGTGCTGACCGTCGTTTTTGAAACGCCGAACGATTCCTGCAACAACTTCGAGGTGCTCAATTACATCGACCAGTTCAGCCAGTACATGGGGCAGGTACCGGGCGTGCTGTCGGTCCAGTCGCTCTCCGGGCTGGCCAAGTTTGCCAATGCCGGGCTCAATGAAGGCAATCCGAAAATGGCGGCCTTGCCGCGTGATACCAAGGCACTGCAGGTGGCCATCGGTTATTTGCCGGAGGCCGGCGGCCTGTTCAACCGGGCGTGCACGATGATGGCGGCCAATATCTATCTGGCCGACCACAAGGCAACGACCATCGAACCGGCGATTCACGCGATCAAGGATTTTCGCCTGAAATACAACCCGGAAGCGCTCGGTGTCACGCTGCGTCTGGCCTCGGGCAATGTCGGGGTGCTGGCGGCGACCAACGAGGAAGTCGAAGCGCGCGAATTGCCGATGATGCTTTATGTCTACGCCGCGATCATCGTCCTGGTCCTGCTTGCCTACCGCGACTGGCGGGCGATGCTGGCCTGCTGCCTGCCGCTCACCGTCGCCACTTTCCTCGGCTACTGGTTCATGAAAAGTCTCGACATCGGCCTGACCGTCGCGACCTTGCCGGTGATGGTGCTGGCCACCGGGATCGGCGTCGATTACGCCTTCTACATCTACAACCGCCTGCTGATTCACCTGGCGCGTGGCGAAAGCATGAAGGTGTCGCTTGAAGGCGCGCTGCGCGAAGTCGGCGTGGCAACCATCTTCACCGCCATCACGCTGTCGGTCGGCGTCGCCACCTGGGGCTTTTCGGAACTCAAGTTCCAGGCCGACATGGGCATCCTGCTGACCTTCATGTTCATGGTGAACATGCTGATGGCGATCACCGTGCTGCCGGCTTTCGCCGTCAAGCTGGATTCCCTCTTCCCGCGTCGCGGCCCGGTCAAGGCACCGGCCATCGGCCACTGAACGGAGTAATGAAAGTGAAGATGCAATTCAAGGCTTTGGCCCTCTCTCTCGCCGTGGCTTTTGCCGTTCCGCTGATTGCGGCAACGGCGTCCAGCCCGGCGGCGGGTACCGGCTATTTCAACCGGGCGCCGCAACTGGTTAACCCGGAAAAGGCACCGATCTATGCTGCAACACGGGCCGGACAACGCATTGTCGCGGTCGGCGACTACGGCCTGATCAATTGGTCGGACGACGGCAAGGTTTTCCGGCAGGCCAGCGTACCGACGCGTACCCCGCTGACCTCGGTGTTTTTCATCGACGAACGCCGGGGCTGGGCAGTCGGCCACGATGGCACGGTGATCGGCAGCAGCGATGGTGGTGAAACCTGGCAAATGCTGCGTGAAAAACATGGCCAGGATCAGGTGCTGATGTCGGTCTGGTTTGAAAACGCCGAACACGGGCTGGCGGTCGGCCAGTTCGGCCTGGCGCTGGAAACCCGCGATGGCGGCAAAACCTGGGCCGAGCGCACGCTGGTCGATGGCGAGGCCGGTGAGCGCCACCTGCTGCAACTGGTGCCCGGCGACAAGGGCTTGCTTTTCGTCGCCGCCGAGGCCGGCACCATCCTGCGTTCGGAAGACGCCGGTGCCCACTGGGCTGCAGTTCAGACCGACAACAAGGGCTCTTTCTGGACCGGCGCTGGACTGGCCGACGGTAGCCTGCTGATGGCCGGCATGCGCGGCCACGTCTATCGCAGCACTGACCGCGGCCTGCATTGGCACGAGGTGGCCAGCGGCACGCAGCAGTCGCTGACCGGCATTGTCCAGCGCGGTGACGGAAGCATACGTTTGGTTGGTCTGGGTGGCGCTTCCTTGTCGAGCAAGGATGGCGGACAACATTTCGAGCTGGCCACCCGGCCTGATCGGGCCGGAATGACCGCAATTTCTCGGTCGACCGCGGGAGAGGTCGTATTTACAGCGAGCGGCCAGTTGTTGAAGGAATAGCAGAACGGATTGGACCGCGCATCTAGCGGTCGGCAAAGGTAGCAAAACCTATAAAAGGAGACAGTCAATGAGTAATACAGATACCCCCCAACTGACCCAACGAACCATCGATTTTCTGGCACGCGGCAAGCATGCGATGCTGATCGGCGGCCAGTGGGTTGCTTCCAGTTCCGGCCAGACGCTGGAAGTCACCAACCCGGCTGACGAAAGCCTGCTCGGCAGCGTTCCTGCCGCGACCGAAGGCGATGTCGATAGCGCCGTGCGTGCCGCGCGTCAGGCCTTTGAATCACCCACCTGGGCCAAGATGCGGCCGGATCAGCGGCAGCGTCTGCTGCTTCGTCTGGCCGACCTGGTCGAAGAGCACGCCCGGACGCTGGCTGAAATCGAGTCGCTCGACAATGGCAAATCGGTGGTCATCGCCGAGCACGTCGATGTCGCGCTGGTCGCCAGTTACTTCCGCTACATGGCCGGCTGGGCGACCAAGATCGAGGGCAGCACGCTCGATGTGTCGATTCCCTTTGCGCCGCAAAACGAGTTCGTCGGCTATACGCGCAAGGAGCCGGTCGGCGTCGTTGGTGCCATCGTTGCCTGGAACTTCCCGCTGCTGCTGGCGGCGTGGAAGCTTGGCCCGGCGCTCGCCACCGGTTGCACCGTGGTGCTCAAGCCGGCCGAACAAACACCGCTCTCGGCGCTTTACCTCGGTCAACTCATTCAGGAGGCCGGTTTTCCCGATGGCGTGGTCAATGTCGTGACCGGCGACGGTCCTTCGGCTGGTGCGCCGCTGACCCGCCATCCCGGCGTCAACAAGCTGACTTTCACCGGCTCGACTGAAATCGGCAAGCTGATCGGCAAGGCGGCGATGGACAACATGACGCGCATCACGCTCGAACTGGGCGGCAAGTCGCCGGTTATCGTACTCGAAGACTGCGATCCGGCGGTGGCGGCAGCGGGCGCTTCGCAAGCGATCTATTTCAATCAGGGCCAGGTTTGCTGTGCCGGTTCGCGCCTGTATGTGCACAAGAAAAACTTTGACCGTGTCGTTGCCGATTTGGCCGATCACGCCAAGGCGCTGAAAATTGGCCACGGCATGGATCCGACGACGCAGCTCGGCCCGCTGGTCTCGCGCGAGCAGATGGATCGCGTCTGTTCCTACATCGATATCGGGCGCCAGCAAGGGGCTGAAGTGGTGGCGGGTGGCGCACGGGCCGGTGACCTCGGTTACTTTGTCCAGCCGACCGTGCTGGCCAGGGTCGACCAGAAAGCCCGCGTCGTCCAGGAAGAAATCTTCGGGCCGGTCGTTGTCGCCATGCCCTACGACGATCTCGACGAGGTGGCCGCGCTGGCCAACGACACGCCGTTCGGTCTTGGTGCCAGCATCTGGTCGAACGACCTGTCGCGCGTGCATCGCCTGATTCCCAAGATCAAGTCGGGTACCGTCTGGGTCAACTGCCACAACATGCTCGATCCGGCGCTGCCCTTCGGCGGCTACAAGCAGTCCGGTTTCGGCAAGGAAATGGGTCGTGCCGCGCTCGATGCCTATCTGGAGCAGAAGTCGGTGTTGATGATGGTCTGATCCCTCTATGCATTGTTGACACAAAGGCCCGGTCAGTTACTGCCGGGCCTTTTTCGGTATGCTATTTGGACTTCGTTTCAGCTGGGTTTCAGTCGCCCAATTCGATCTGCCCGCTGACGCTGGTGGTAATCAGGCTTTCGCCGGCTTCGATCGGGGCTGCCACGTCGGCGCTCATCATCACGCCACGGGCGGCGCGCATCATCGGCATCGGCGGTTGGGCGCCCCCATTTTGCTGGATGCTCATCTGCTTGATCTTGTAGGGCTTGCCCAGGGTGGCGGCGATGACGGCGGCGCGTTTCTGGAAAGCCTTGATCGCATCGCGCGTGGCTTCATCTTCAACTTGCTGGCGAGTTTCCGGTGAAGGAAGCTGAGTCAGGTTGCCGACAGCCAGGCGCATCTGCTGCAGGCGGCCGAGCAGTTCGGAGACGGCGGTCGGGTCGCGCGATTCAAGCACCAGTTCGGAGTGCATGCGCCAGTTTTCGATTTTCTGGTTCTGGCCGTAAATCGGGTAGGTATTCTGGTGTCCGGATTTGGCGGTGATGCCGGGCTTGGCCTTGATCACCTTGAGTGCTTCGCTGATGTCCTGGTTGACCTTGCGTGCCAGTTCGGCCGGGTTATTGCCGTTGGCTTCGGCGTAGACCGTGGCGCGCACCATGTCGTTGGCGGCGGGGCGGCTGGCTTCGGCCGAGAGATCGATGCTGGTGCCGGCCAGTACGCCGCCTGAGATCAGGGCGCTGGCGATCAGGGCGAGGGTCTTTTTGTGGCGTTTGGACATGGCGTGACTCCGTGGTTGGGAGCCCTGATCTTAGCCCGCCGTTTTGTACCTTAGTTTGAAGATTCGTAAGCGGATGTTTCGCGGTCTACTCGCCGTCGGCGGCAAATTGCTGCGGATTCTTGCCGTTGATTCCGCTGTAGAACGCCTTGATTTCCTTCATGTCGGCATCGATGTCGCCGCTCGGGTGAAAAAGCCGGGCGATGCTCGCCTCTTTTTTGCTGAAATCGAGGTAGCCCAGCGCAATCGGTACGCCTGCGCCCTGCGCAATGTAGTAGAAACCGGTTTTCCAGTGCGTGACCTTGGCTCGGGTGCCTTCGGGCGGCACGATGACGATGAGTCGGTCTGCGCGTTTGTAGGCGCTGACCGTACTTTCAACCAGATTGCCCTGTTTTGATCGGTCGACCGCGATGCCGCCGAGCCAGCGCATGATGCTGCCGATGAGCGGAGGAAACAGGCTGGCTTTACCCATCCAGTACACCTGCAGGCGCAACGCAAAGCAGACCATCAGCGTCATCGGGAAGTCCCAGTTGCTGGTGTGTGGCGCAGCGATCAGGACGTATTTTTGCTGTGCCGGCACCTCGCCCAGAATGCGCCAACCGCTCAGATGCAGGATCAGGCGGGAGAGCCAGTGCATCAGGGTGTTGATCACCGGGGTATTGAAGATGGTCGGATGCATGATGTCAGAAGAGGCGGCGGTGGCGGAACGGCCCGGGGGCGTGCGAGATCAGCGTGGAAAGCACGAGGATCAGCCAGAAAACTGGCTCGGCCTGCGCCGGGAAAAGTACCATTAACCCGACCAGCAGCAGTTTCACGATGATCCCGAAACCGGCCGTTTCACGGAGCTGCGCAGGATTGGCCCAGGTGTCGATCAAAAACATGGCCAGCCCGGAAACGAGTGTGACGAGTGCCCCATGCCGGAGGTCGCCAGTGCCAAGCAGCGCGGCACCGAGCAGGACCAGTCCAGCGATGTGAATGGTACGCAGGGCGACATTGAGCCAGCGTTTGCCGGGGAAATCTCGGATTTTGTCGCGGGGACGGGGCATGGATCGGCGCCTTGGAGGAATGGCCGATTATCCCCGATTATCCTGTCTTACCCAAAGCGCCGTGCCGCATCGACCGCCAGGCCGGCACCGATGCTGCCGAACAGGTCGCCTTCGACGGCTCGGGCGCGCGGCAGCAGGGCGGCGATGCGCTGGCGCAGGGCGGGAATACCGCTCGACCCGCCGGTAAAGAAAATGGTGTCGATCCGCTCCGCAGCAATGCCGGCCTGAGGCAGCAGCCGTGTCACGGTCGACTCGACTTTTTCGACCAATTGCGTGCTGGCCAGTTCGAACTCGATCCGGCTCAGGGTGTGCATTTCGTCAGCCGAAAAGGCATCGAGCGGCAGCGTTGCGTGGCTGTGGTCGGAAAGCGCGATCTTGGCTTGCTCGATCTGGTGGGCCAGCCAGTGGCCGGCCCGTTTTTCGATCAGCGAGATCAGGCGTTCGAGCTTTTCCGGTTCCAGCGCATCAATATAGAGACGCTGTTGTTCAGCCCAGACCTGGCGGGTGTAGGCAAAGTTGATGGTGTGCCAGGTGGCCAGATTGAAATACAGGCTGGCCGGCATTTCGCGGCCATTTTTCAGCGTGCTGCGATAGCCTAGCAAGGGCATCACACTGTTCAGGCTGAGCTGGCGGTCGAAATCGGTACCACCAATATGGACGCCGCCGTTGGCCAGCACGTCGCTGCGTCGCTCGGCCGCTTTGGCGCGCTCGGGCGACAGGCGGACGATGGAAAAATCGGAGGTGCCGCCGCCGATGTCGGCGATCAGCACGATTTCCTCGTGCGCAATGCTGGTCTCGTAATGGTAGGCCGCCGCAATCGGCTCGTACTGAAAACCGATGTCCTTGAAACCGACGGCATGCGCGATGTCGCCCAATGTTTTCTCGGCTTGCCGGTCGGCGGCGCTGTCGTCATCGACGAAAAATACCGGCCGGCCGAGAATGGCTTGCTCGAAACTGCGGCCGGCTTGCATCTCGGCGCGTTGCTTGAGCGTGCCGATGAATTCGTTGAGCAAGTCACGAAAAACGATGGCACGGCCATTCACTTCGGTCCGGCCGTCGATCAGGCTGCTGCCGAGCAGGCTTTTCAATGAGCGCATCAGTCGGCCTTCATAGCCGTCGAGATACTCTCCCAGACCGGCACGACCGAAACTGACCGTATCTTCTTCGGCATTGAAGAAGACGACGGAAGGCAGCGTGACCTTGCCGTCTTCGAGCGGCAACAGCGTGGCCTGGCCAGGGCGCAGCCAGCCGACGGTGGAGTTGGAGGTGCCGAAATCGATGCCGCAGGCGCGGGCAGGAGAAGCGTGCATTAAAAAGCCGGGGAATTGCGGGGGGCGCGATGCTACGTGGGGCTGTGCAGAAAGTCCAGCAGGCATTGTGTGCAGGATGATGCTGGAATTTGGTGATGGATCGCAGGTTTTTTGCCCAAAAACACCGCTTCAGCTATGACTTTTGGGGTGTAAGATGCGCGCCATGAATGAACTTGAAGATATTGCCCAACGCCTTGGGGCAACGCTTTTGGCCCGCGGGGAATGGTTGACCGCAGCAGAGTCGTGCACCGGCGGCGGGCTGGCCCAGTCGGTGACGGCGATTGCTGGCAGTTCCGGCTGGTTTGATCGCGGTTTCGTGACTTATTCCAACGCGGCCAAGATCGACATGCTCGGCGTGCCGGAAACGACGCTTGAGCGTCATGGGGCAGTCTCCGAGCAAACAGCCCGGGCCATGGTCCAGGGGGCCTTGCGCCACAGTCGTGCCGACTGGGCCGTGGCGATTACCGGTATTGCCGGCCCAGCCGGCGGTTCAGCCGAGAAGCCGGTCGGTACCGTGTGCTTTGCCTGGGCTCAGAAAGACAGCGGCTGCGAAGCCCAGACCTGTCATTTCAGCGGCGATCGTGCCGAAGTCCGCGAACAGGCGGTGCGGCACGGCCTGAATGGTCTGCTCAAGCGGGCCATGGCGGCCAGCATGCAGGCCTGATCAGCGGGCAGCTTCGCTCGTGATGTCGCGCAGCAGGGCATTGACCGGCGCGGCAGTCTGGCCCTGCGGCTTGCGGTAGGCGATCCAGGTGCCTTGTTCGCCCGGCAGGGTGTAAATCGAAATGGAAAACGGGCAGAGCACGATATTGTGCGGGTCGGCTTCCATCATTTGGCGGGAGAGCTTGGCCGAGCAGAATTCGATGATTTCCGCCCGCTCGAAGATTTTCTTGCTTGCCCCGATATCCGCGCCGGTGCGTGCCAGCATGTCGGCGATATGCGAGGTGTAATTGATCACCAGGCCACGACCTTCGATCGCCATGACCACGGCGTCGCGCGTATCCTCGAAGTTGTAGCCGACTTTTTGCCGACTGGCCCATTCCTCAGCCCGGAGTAGCGGGCTGAGACAAAGCAGGGCGACGAACAGGCTGATCAGACGCATGGCAACTCCCGTGTGGGTCATCCGGTTGCAAGGCAGGACATGCTGCGGTCTACGCCTCGCCAAAGGCAGATTTCAGCTTAGACCGGCAGCGGTTCGAAGAGCGCAGCCAGATCGTCGGTGCCGAACTTGACTTCGACGCCGCGATCTTCCGACAGAATACCGGCCGCCAGTTCGGCCTTGCGTTCCTGCAGCGCGAGAATTTTTTCCTCGATACTGCCGCTGACGATCAGCTTGTATACGAACACCGGCTTGTCCTGGCCGAGGCGGTGGGCCCGGTCGGTCGCCTGGTTCTCGACCGCCGGATTCCACCACGGATCGTAGTGGATCACGGTATCGGCCGCGGTCAGGTTGAGACCGACGCCACCGGCTTTCAGGCTGATCAGGAAAATCGGCACTTCGCCTTCCTGGAAGCGGCGGATCGGCGTTTCGCGATCGTTGGTGTCACCGGTCAGCAACGTGTAGCCGATGTTGTGCTTGTCGAGTTCGTGCTCGATCAGCGCCAGCATGCTGGTGAATTGCGAGAAGATCAGGATCTTGCGGCCTTCATCGACCAGTTCCGGGACCATCGCCATCAGCAAATCGAGCTTGGCCCGTTCGCTGACCCGGCGTGCGGCGTTGGCCTTGACCAGGCGCGGGTCGCAGCAAACCTGGCGCAGCTTGAGCAGGGCGTCGAGGATGACGATCTGGCTGCGTGCAAAGCCCTTGCTGGCGATTTCGTCGCGTACCTTGGCATCCATCGCGGCGCGGACGGTTTCGTAAAGGTCGCGCTGCGCACCTTCGAGTTCGACGCTGCGCACGATAATCGTTTTCGGCGGCAGTTCCTGCGCCACGTCTTCCTTCTTGCGGCGCAGGATGAAGGGACGGATGCGGCGGGCCAGCAGGTCGCGGCGCTGGGTGTCGCCCTGACGCTCGATCGGCGTCCGCCAGTGGCGGGTGAATTGCTTGGCCGTGCCGAGGAAACCGGGCAGCAGGAAATCGAACTGGCTCCACAACTCGCCGAGGTGGTTTTCCAGCGGCGTACCGGTCAGGCACAGACGATGCCGCGCATCGATCTTGCGCACCGCTTCGGCGCTCTGGCTCTGGGCGTTCTTGACCGTCTGCGCTTCATCGAGAATCAGTAGGTGATAGCTGTGCTGCATCAACTCATCGGCATCGCGCCAGAGCAGCGGGTAGGTTGTCAGGATGACTTCGCTCTCGGCGATTTCGCCAAACCGACTCTTGCGTTCCGGGCCATGCAGCGAGAGCACCTTGAGTGATGGTGCAAAACGGGCCGCTTCGTTCTTCCAGTTGAAGATCAGCGAAGTCGGCAGAATGACCAGCGCCGGCTTGTCGAGGCGGCCGGCTTCTTTTTCCAGTAGCAGGTGAGCCAGCGTCTGGGCTGTTTTGCCCAGGCCCATATCGTCGGCCAGAATGCCGGACAGGTCGCGTTCGCGCAGGAACTGCAGCCAGGCCAGGCCTTCCTTCTGGTACGGGCGAAGTTCGAGGTTGAAACCGGCCGGCGGGGTGATGTCCTTGATGCCCTGGGCATCCTGCAGCCGTTCGGCCAGCGCCATGATGTCGCTCTGGCCGCGGAACTGCCAGCGGCTGACGTCGTTCAACTCGGCCAGGCGGGGAGCATCGAAGCGCGACAGGCGCAGCGTTTCGCCACCGGAGAAACCGTCGAACAGGTCGATCAGCGTCGAGGCCAGCGGCTTGATACGCCCGGCCGGAACGCGCAGCCGCTTGCCGCGCGAGGTGTGCAGTTCGATGCCTTCGCTGTCGGGGATGCGTTCCAGTTCGGTCGCCTCCAGCCAGCGCGGGTCGCGCCGGAACAGGCCGGCGAGCAGCGGGGCGAGCGGCAGGCGTTCGCCTTCGACGATGATGCCCATGTCGAGATTGAACCAGCCGTTGTCGGATTCGACCAGATCGGCTTCCCAGCCTTCGACTTCGACGACGTGATGGCGGAAATCTTCCGGGAATTCGATCTGCCAGCCGGCTTCCTTCAACTGTTGCGTGACTTCCTGCATGAAGCCTTGCCAGCTGCTTTCGTGCGGCAGGCCATAAATGCCTTCCGGCGGGCTGCCGAAGGTGTACAGCGTGTTGCCGGGAATTTTCTGCAGGCTGGTCGTGGCCAGTGCCTCGAGTGCCTTGGCCTCGGCTTCCGGGCGGCGCTTGAGGCGAATCGTCTCGCCTTCCGGCAGGGTGATGAATTCGTTGCGCTCTTCCGGCCGGATGTCGGCATCGGCGTAGCGGAAGACGATCTTGGCAATGTCGAACAGGCCGTCGTTGTGGCTGGCCGGATAGTCGCGCCAGGCGCGCTGGCCGTGCGTGTGCAGCGTGTCGAGCTGGAGGATCGGAATCAGCGGCGCATCGACCAGACGCAGGCGGGCGCTGGCATCGTCGCCGGGGGGCGGCAGGACGGGGGCCAGTTCGCTCAATGCCTCGGCCACCTGGGCGGCTTCCTTGGCCGACAAGGGCGGCAGGGAAAACAGGCGGTTGATCACGCTCGGATTGCCGGCCACCTTGAGCGGCCCGATTTCACCTTCGGCCAAATCGAGATACCAGGGCGGGTCGACCGCGATAATCATCTCGGCCGATGGTTCCGGCTTGAGGTATGGCCGCTGGAAACCCTGGTTGTCGAGTTGCCATCCGATGCTGGCCGGACGAAGGGCGCCCGCCTGCAGCGGCAGGCCGAGGTCGTCTTCGGGATAAAGGCGGTGGCTGGCCACCATGCGCTGCAGGATTTCGGCCCCATTTTTCGGGCCGATGCCAAAGGCGCGCAGGCCGGTTTCATGGCCACGTTCAGCCCAGATCAGGCGCAGGATGCCGAGATCGTCTTCGGTGACGAATTGTGGCGGCGTGGCAATGGCGCGGTCGACCTTCCACCATTCTTCGGCGCTTTCCGGGAATTTGCCCTTGCGGATTTCAACGCCGAACTGGCGCCGGTCGGCCGTCCACTTGATGATGTAGAACAGTTGCTGCCGGGCACCGGCTGGCCGGGCTTTCTTCTTGGCAACCGCAATTGAGGTCCGGCGCAGGTCGTCGGCCCAGGAAAGCATGCTGCTCGGTGCGGCCGGGCTGCCTTCCTTCGGGGCGCGTTCGGCGACGACCTTGAGCAGCATGGCGGCAACGTGCTTGCAATGACGTCCGGCGCTGCAGGTGCAGCGGCTCATCAACATCATTTCGCCGCTCTGGCCCTGACTCAGCATGGCCTGGGCGATGTAAGGAGCAGCAGCCGAGCCAGGAACGGCGGCCTTGATCTGGCTGCTGGTGATTTCCAGGTCGTGCACCAGGTCGACGTAAGGGCGGGCCTTGGTGATATCCCGGGCGGCAAACCAGCCGAGGACTTCGCTTTCGGTAAACGTGGCAAGTGTAACTGTGGTCATGGTCGATCAGCTGAGTTGCGCGCTGATGATCAGGGCGAGCAGTAGCGCAATGATGGCCAGCCAGCGATTTTGCTGCTGCTGGGCGGCGATCAGTCGCTCCATCTGGGGTTGAAGGTCGGTTTTGGCCGGTTGGGCCAGGGCCTGGTGCACGAGGCGGGGCAATTGCGGAATGGTACGTGCCAGATAAGGTGCTTCCTGCTTGAATGACTTGACCAGGCCGCGCCAGCCGATTTGTTCGCTCATCCAGCGTTCGAGGAATGGCTTGGCGGTTTTCCACAGATCAAGTTCCGGGTCGAGCTGGCGACCCAGGCCTTCGATATTGAGCAGCGTCTTCTGTAGCATGACGAGTTGCGGCTGAATTTCGACATTGAAGCGGCGTGAGGTCTGGAACAGCCGGAGCAGGATCTTGCCGAAGGAAATATCCTTCAGCGGCCGGTCGAAAATCGGTTCGCAGACGGCGCGGATGGCGGCCTCGAATTCATCGACACGGGTGTCTTTCGGCGCCCAGCCGGATTCGATGTGGGCTTCCGCGACGCGCTTGTAGTCGCGGCGGAAAAAGGCGAGGAAATTCTGCGCCAGGTAATTTTTATCGCTGTCGGTCAGCGTGCCGACAATCCCGAAATCGAGTGCAATGTAGCGGCCGTCGGCATGCACGAAGATGTTGCCGGGGTGCATGTCGGCGTGAAAGAAGCCGTCACGGAAAACCTGGGTGAAGAAAATTTCGACCCCGGCGGCCGACAGCTTGGAAAGGTCGATGCCGTCGTTGCGCAGTTTGTCGATCTGCGAAATCGGTGTGCCCTTCATGCGCTCCATGACCATCACGGTCGACGTGCAAAAATCCCAGTGAACCTCGGGCACGATGAGCAGCGTGGAATCGGTGAAATTGCGGCGCAATTGTGAAGCGTTGGCCGCTTCGCGCATCAGGTCGAGTTCGTCGCGCAGATATTTGGCAAATTCGGCGACCACTTCGCGCGGCTTGAGCCGCTTGCCATCCGACCACAGCTTTTCGAGCAGCATGGCCAGATTGTCCATCAGCGCCAGATCGTGTTCGATGACCGCCAGCATGTTCGGCCGCAGGATCTTGACGGCTACTTCATGGCCGCCATCTTCATCGCGCAGCTTGGCAAAATGAACCTGGGCAATCGAGGCCGAGGCAACCGGCGTGGCGTCGAATTCGGCAAAAACTTCGCTGGCCGTGCGGCCGTAGGCTTTTTCGATCTCGGCCAGGGCGAGTTGCGAATCAAACGGTGGAACGCGGTCTTGCAGTTTGGCCAGCTCGTCAGCGATGTCGGCCGGCATCAGGTCGCGCCGGGTGGACAATACCTGGCCGAATTTGACGAAGATCGGACCGAGCGCTTCCAGGGCAAGGCGCAGGCGAACCGCCCGGGGCAGTGACAGGTCGCGCCAAAATTGCAGGCGATTGGCAAGGCGAACCAGTCGGCCGCTTGGCTCGTGTTCGAGCACCATTTCATCCAGGCCGAAGCGGCTGGCGACAGAGGCGATCTTGAGCAGGCGGAAAAGGCGCATGGGCGGCGAGTACGCCCGGTCAACGGGCGGCAACGATAAACGAGCATGTTAACACGCACTTGGCCGCTGCGCCGTGGCGGTTTATCGATTCCGGGGCTCAAAGATCGTCTGTCACAATATTGCAAGCCGGCTTTTTTCTGTTTGGGATAAACTGACGGCATGCAGCGATTCGTCTGGATGCCCCGTCAGGCGGCATTTTCCCGTCTGTTTATCGTGGTCGAGCCAAGTATTCACCTCAGTTCATGAGCGAACTCAAAAATCCGTCTGAAATTGCCCGGGAAGCCTTGAAGCGCCTGGCGGCCCGTCAGCTTGCGCCGACGCCGGCCAATTATCAGGCGTGCTACAACGAAATCGCCAATCTGCCGAATGTGGCGCCCTTCCCCGAGCCTTCGCTGCGCCAGTTGGCCGCTGCGCTGGTGGCGAGAAACGAGGCGCAGGAGAAAGCGCTGGCCGTGCTTGATGCCGAAATCGGCCGGCGCAGCTGGCACGGCGTGCAGGAAGCGCTGATTGCGTTTACCAATGCAGCAGGAGGCCCAGGCAAGGAGGCCGGGACGATTTTTGTCCCCAACCCGTTGCCGGCCCTGGCTTTGCCCAAGGACTTCACCGCCAAGCTGGCCCGTCTTGTCGAAGGTGTTTTGCCGGCGCTGGGGGACGACAATCCGCGCATTCCGGAAATGGCCAGCGACTTTCTCGCCGCCTTGCGCCAGCCCGAGCTTGATTTGCCGTGCGTTCAGGACAAGCTGGCCAGTTTTAGCCATCAGATTTCCTTTGCTGCCGAAGAGCAGGTCGAGATTCGCGATGCCTTGCTCAATCTGCTCCATTTGATCATCGAGAACATTGGCGAACTGGTACTCGACGACAGCTGGCTCAAGGGACAGGTCGATGGCTTGCTGGCTGCGGTTGCGCCGCCGCTGACGCTGCGCCATCTCGATGACATGGGGCGTCGTCTGCGCGACGTGATGGCCAAGCAGAGCGAAGCCAAGAACCGGACGGTGGTCGCCCAGGAAGAGTTGCGCCAGATGCTGGCCGCCTTTATCGAGCGCCTGTCCACCATGAGTGAGTCGAGCGGTACCTTCCAGGGGCGTCTCGAAGAGAGTGCCGAACGTATCGGGAAGGTGACGCGGATCGAGGAGCTGGCTCCCTTGCTGCGCGAGGTGATTGCGGCGACGCGCAACATGGCCGAGGATACCGCGCAGGCCCGCGATCAATTGAAGGGCTTGCAGGACAAGGTACTGGCGACCGAGGCCGAACTTGTCCAGCTGCATCTTGAACTGGATAGTGCCAGTGCGATGGCGCGCCACGATCCGCTGACCGATGCCTTGAACCGCAAAGGCCTCGACGAGGCGCTCGAACGGGAGATCGCCAGCGTTCGCCGCAAGGAAACGCCGCTCGCGGTGTGTCTGCTCGATATCGACAATTTCAAGCGCCTGAATGACAGCCTGGGGCACGCCGTTGGCGATCAGGCGTTGATCTATCTGGCCGATCTGGCACGCAAGTGCATGCGCTCGACCGATACGCTGGCGCGTTATGGTGGCGAGGAATTCGTCATCCTGATGCCCGATACGCCGCTTGAGCTGGGAATAGAAACGATGGTCCGCCTGCAGCGCGAACTGACTCGCAACCTGTTCATGTCGGGTAAGGAAAAATTGCTGATCACCTTCAGCGCGGGGGTAGCCCAGCTGGCGACGGGCGAGACCGGCAAGGAAGCGATCCGCCGCGCCGATCAGGCGATGTATCTCGCCAAGCGCTCAGGCAAAAACCGGGTTCTCGGCGGTTAGTCCGTCGGTCATGTCCTTGCTGGCCGGTTTTCCACCGCTCGTCGCACCGGGGGCTCGCGCCCTCATTCTGGGCAGCATGCCGGGAAAGGCATCGCTGGCTGCGGCGCGTTACTACGCGCATGAGCGCAACAGTTTCTGGCGGATCATGGGCGATTTGCTCGATGCCGGCCCGGATCGCCCCTATGCCGAGCGCCTGCACCGATTGGCCGGGGCGGGCATTGCCGTGTGGGATGTGATTGCAGCCTGCGAACGCGAGAGCAGCCTTGATGCGGATATTGTTTCGGCGACCGTCAGGGTCAATGATTTTCAGTCGTTTTTCGCGGTCTACCGCGATATTCGGGTCATTTTCTTCAATGGCGCGGCGGCCGAGACAAATTTTCGGCGGCATGTCCTGCCCGATCTGGAGGATGGGCGGTTCGTATTGCAGCGTTTGCCTTCGACCAGCCCGGCTCATGCTGCGCTGACTTATGCCGAAAAGCTGGCGGCCTGGTCGGCAATTGTTGCACTGCCCAATAACTAGGCTCGGGCAGCGTATAATCGGCGTTTTGCTTTTTTAGCCGCGAATCAATGGCCCACGACGTCAAATCCCAGCTGACCACCTTGTTGCAACAGGCGCTTGCCAGCGTTGCTCCGACCGCAACCGAAACCCCGATTCATCTCGAACGTCCGCGCGATCCGACGCACGGCGACTTCGCGACCAACCTGGCCATGCAACTGGCCAAGGCGCTGAAGAAGAATCCACGCGAAATCGCCAACCAGCTGCTCGCTGCCTTGCCGCCTTCGAAGCTGGTCATCAAGGCCGATGTCGCCGGTGCCGGCTTCATTAATTTCACGCTTGATCCGCGGGCCAAGCTCGGTGTGGTCAGCGCCGTGCTGGTTGATGGCGCCAATTATGGTCGTTCGACGCAGGGTGGCTGGCAGAAGGTCCAGGTCGAGTTCGTTTCGGCCAACCCGACCGGCCCGCTGCACGTCGGGCATGGTCGCGGCGCCGCCTACGGGGCTTCGCTTTCCAGCCTGCTGACTTTTGCCGGCTGGGATGTGACCCGCGAGTATTACGTCAATGACGCCGGGCGTCAGATGGATATTCTCGGCCTGTCGACCTGGTTGCGTTACCTCGAACAACACGACGTGGTCGTCCCTTTTCCGCCGAATGCCTATCAGGGCGCTTATGTGCGCGACATGGCGGCCCAGCTCAAGCATGCCCACGGCGACAAGTATCTGCGCAGCGCCGAGGCCGTTCAGGCTGGTACGCCGGGGCTGCCGGAAGCAGGTCGGGCCGATGACGAGGCCAAGCAGCAGCGCGAACTGCATCTCGATGCATTGATCGCCAAGGCCAAGGAATTGCTCGGTCCGGACTGGGAATACGTCCATCAGCATGCGCTCAACGAGCAGTTGGCCGATTGTCGCGACGACCTGAAGGAATTCGGCGTTGAATTTGAGGTCTGGTACTCCGAAAAAGCCTTGTATGACACCGGATTGGTCGCCCGTTGCGTCGACCTGCTGGAAAAGAAGGGTCACCTCTACGTCCAGAACGGCGCCCGCTGGTTCAAATCGACGGCTTTTGGCGATGAAAAGGATCGTGTCGTCCAGCGCGAAAATGGCCTCTACACCTATTTCGCTTCCGACATCGCCTACCACCTGAACAAGTTCGAGCGTGGTTTTGACAAGGTCATCAACATCTGGGGCGCCGATCACCACGGCTACATCCCGCGTGTGACCGGTGCGATCAAGGCGCTGGAGCTGGATTCGGACAAGCTGCAGGTGGCGCTGGTCCAGTTCGCCGTGCTCTATCGCAATGGCCAGAAAGCCTCGATGTCGACCCGCTCGGGCGAGTTCGTCACGCTGCGCGAGCTGCGCAAGGAAGTCGGCAACGATGCCTGCCGTTTCTTCTACGCCCTGCGCAAGTCCGACCAGCACCTCGATTTCGACCTCGATCTGGCCAAGAGCCAGACCAACGAAAATCCGGTCTATTACATCCAGTACGCCCACGCCCGCATCTGCTCGGTGATCAACCAGTGGTCGGGTGATCTCGACAGCCTGCCGGAAGCCCCGCTGGCCCGCCTGGAAAGTCCGCGCGAACTGGCGATTGCCAATCAACTGGCCCAGTTCCGCGAAATCATCGAAACCGCAGCGCGCGATCTCGCGCCGCACCTGATCGCTTTCTACCTGAAAGACCTGGCCGGTGAATTCCACGGCTGGTACAACGCCGAACGCATGCTGGTTGATGATGCCGAACTGCGTGAAGCCCGTATCGCGCTGGCGGCCGCTGTGCGTCAGGTGATTCGCAACGGTCTGGCCATTCTGGGTGTCAGCTGCCCGGAATCGATGTAAGGAAAACAACTCATGACCCGCGATATGAAACCGCGCAGGAATCAACCGGCGAAAAAGAAATCGGGCGGCGGCACGCTGATCGGCATGTTCATCGGTCTTGTCCTCGGCGTCGGTGTCGCGGCTGGGGTCGTCTGGTACATGAACAAGGCGCCGTTGCCGTTCAACAAGCAGGTTCAGGCATCGGCCAAGCCCGATGCCGCGCCGGCCAACGGCAAGCCGGCCGGCAATGCCCCGGCTACCCAGCCGGCCCAGCCTGTTGCCTTGCCGGGCAAGCCGGGCGATCCGGTGCCGGAGAAGCGTTTCCAGTTCTACGACATCCTGCCGGGTAAGGCGGACGCCGTACCGGACAAGGCGGGCAAGCCGGAAGTGCGGAAAGACGAGCCTAAAAAGGACGAAAAGAAGGAAGAGCCGAAGAAGGAAGAGTCCAAGGAAAGCAAGACACCGCTTTTCCTGCAGGCCGGTTCTTTCAGTACGGCGCAGGATGCGGACAACCAAAAGGCCAAGCTTGCGTTTATGGGAGTTGAAGCCGTCATCCAGCAGGTGATGATTCAGGACAAGACGCTGTACCGGGTACGGGTCGGTCCTTATACCAAGATCGATGAATTGAACAAAACCCGCGCCGAACTGGCCAAAGCCGGTATCGATGCCCAATTAGCCAAGAACAAGGAGTAAGCCGTGAAGTTTGCCCGTCGCAGTTTTGTTGCCGCCATTTTTGCCCTTGGCGCCGCGTTGACCGTTGCATTGCCTGCGCAGGCCCAGAGTGCCGGCAAGGATTACACGGCGATCACGCCGGCCCAGCCGACCGAGGATGCCGGCAAGATTGAAGTGCTGGAGTTTTTCAGCTACGGCTGCCCGCACTGCAGCGATTTCCATCCGCAACTGTCGTCGTGGATCGGCAAGCTGCCGTCTGACGTGGTCGTCAAGCGCGTCCCGATCACCTTCGGGCGTGGCGCCTGGGCGAATATCGCCAAGCTTTATTACACCCTGGAAATCACCGGCGATCTGGCCAAGCTGGATGGTGATGTCTTCAAGGCCATTCATGCCGAGCGGATCAACCTTTTTGAAGAAAAGGCGCTGGCCGAATGGGTCGTCAAGAAAGGCGTCGATCCGAAGAAGTTTGCCGAAACCTTCAATTCCTTCGGTGTCATGAGCAAGGTCAAGCGTGGTGACCAGATGGCTCAGGCTTACAAGATTCAGGGCGTGCCGGCGCTGGCTGTCGAAGGCAAGTATCTGGTCGGCGGCAAGGATTTCACCGAAACGCTGCAGATTTCCGACAAGCTGATCGCCAAGGTTCGCAGCGAGAAGTCCGGCAAGAAGTAATTGAGCCGTCTCAAGGTCCTCATTACGGGCGCCTCGTCGGGTATCGGCGAGGCGCTTGCCGTTTACTATGCCGCACAAGGCGCGCAATTGGGGCTGATGGCCCGGCGGGCCGAGGTGCTTGCTGCGCTCAACCAGCGGCTGGGCGGGCAGCATGCCTGTTATGCGCTCGATGTCGGCGATGCGCCGGCACTGCATGCGGCAGCGAATGATTTCATCGCCCGTTTCGGTGCGCCGGATATCGTCATCGCCAGTGCCGGCGTTTCGGCCGGTACGCTGACCGAGTGCGAGGAAGATCTGGCGGTTTTCCGCCGGGTCATGGAAATCAATGTGTTCGGGCTGGCCGCAACTTTTGCGCCTTTCATCCCGGCGATCAAGGCCGCTGGCGGTGAGCGGCGCCTGGTCGGGATCGCTTCGGTGGCTGGTATTCGCGGTTTGCCCGGGGCCGAAGCCTATTCGGCGTCAAAGGCCGCGGCGATTGCCTATCTTGAAAGCCTGCGCCTTGAAATGCGGCCCTACGGCATCAAGGTCGTGACGATTGCGCCCGGCTATATCGCAACCCCGATGACTGCGGTCAACCCCTACAAAATGCCGTTTTTGCTGCCGGCCGACCAGGCCGCCGAGCGTTTTGCCCGTGCCGTCGAGCGCGGCGTCAGCTATACGGTCATCCCGTGGCAGATGGGCATCGTCGCCAAAGTGCTGCGCTTGTTGCCGAATTTTCTTTACGACCGCTTGTTTGCCGGTGCGCCCCGCAAGCCCCGAGGGTTGCCGCTCTAGGATTCCGGCTGGCAAGCAGGTAATATTCCGTATATAACAAAAGTAATAATTAAGACTGCTCGGGCCAGGCATGAGCTTGCCCGGCTGATGCCACAGGTACGGAGACGAAGGTGACAACTGCAAGCGGGCATTCGGCCGATCTCGGGATCGACCTGAAACAGCTCGACGAGATTCTCGATGGCTCGCCGGTGCCAACGTTCGTGATCAATCTGGATCACTGCGTGACGCACTGGAACCGCGCCTGCGAGTTCGTGCTGGGCTACTCTGCCGGCCAGATGCTGGGAACTACCGATCAATGGAAGCCGTTTTACCCGGCCGCCCGCCCGGTGATGGCCGATCTGGTTGTGTCCGGCGAACTCGAATCCGGCGTCGGCGCCTATTACAGCAACAAATTCCGTCGTTCGACCATTATTCCCGGCTCCTACGAGGCGGAAGATTTTTTCCCGCAGATGGGGCCGGCCGGAACCTGGCTGTACTTCACGGCGGCACCGTTGCGCAACATGGCCGGCGAGGTGGTCGGTGCGATCGAAACGCTGCAGGATATTTCGGCCCAGCGCCGGGCCGATGAAGCCTTGCGCCGCGAGCACCAGATCCTGAATGCGATGATCGAGCACTTCCCCAGTGCCATTTCGGTGACTGACAGCGATCTGCGTCTGATCAAGCACAACCAGCAGTTTCGCCGGATACTGGATTTTCCCGAGACCTTGCTCGATGGACCGACGCCGCTCGAAGACTACATTCGCTTCAATGCCCGGCGCGGCGAATACGGCTCGGTCGATGTCGAAGCCTATGTCGCCGAAGCGTTGGCTCGGGCGCGCAGTGCGACGGCCCATTGCTTCGAGCGCGTCCGGCCCGACGGGACGGTGCTTGAAATCAAGGGCTCGCCCTTGCCGGATGGCGGGTTCATCTCGTCCTATACCGACATCACGGCACGCAAGAACGACGAAGCGCGGATCATGCGTTTGCTTGAAGAGCAGCGGCTCATTTTCGACAACGCGCATGTCGGGATCGTCTGGGTGCGCCAGCGCCGGATCATCAGTTGCAACCAGCGCCTCGCCGAGATGTTCCTGTACGACGACCCCGGCCAGCTCGAAGGTGGGCTGACCCGGCCATTTTATGACTCCGACGCGCAATACGAAAAAATCGGCAACGAGATGTACGCCGATCTGGAAAGCAAGGGGGCGGCCCAGAGCGAATACGAAATGCGCCGGCGCGATGGTTCGCCCGTCTGGATCATGCTCACCGGTCGCCCGCTGGATCGGGGAAATGTGACCGAAGGCTCGATCTGGGTTTACACCGATGTGACGACCAAGCACCAGCAAGAGGCCGAATTGCATCTGGCCGAGCGGGTCTTTGCCCACAGTTCGGAAGCCTTGATGATTACCGACCGTTCCGGGGTGATCGTCAACATCAATCGGGCCTTTACGCAGATTACCGGCTACGAACGGAATGAAGTCCTGGGGCAGACGCCACGCATCCTCAAGTCCGGGCGCCATGATCCCGCGTTTTATGCCGCGATGTGGGCGGCAGTGGTCGAGCGTGGCGTGTGGGAGGGCGAGGTCTGGGATCGGCGCCGGAACGGGCAGGTTTACCCGAAATGGCTGTCGATTACGGTGGTGCGCGACGCCGTGGGCGAAGTGATCAATTACATCGGCTGCTTTTCCGATATTACGGAACGTAAGGCGGCGCAGGAGCGCATCCAGTATCTGGCGCACCATGACCCGCTGACCAGCCTGCCCAACCGCGTTCTGCTGCGCGAGCGATTCAACCAGATCATGGCGCAGGCGCGGCGTTCGGGGCGCAGCATCGCCTTCATGTTCCTCGATCTCGATCACTTCAAACGGATCAATGATTCGCTCGGCCACCGTGTCGGCGACAATTTGCTGATTGCCGTGGTCAAGCGCCTGCGCAGTTGCCTGCGCGAATGCGATACCTTGAGCCGTCTGGGGGGCGATGAATTCATCCTGATCCTGGGCGACATCGAAGGGCGGGAGATCGCGGCCCGGATTGCCGAAAAGGTCATTGCCACTCTCGCCCAGCCTTTCCAGATCGGCGAACACACGCTGAATACCTCGGCTTCGCTCGGCATTGTCATCGGGCCGCAGGATGGTGATGACTTTGATTTGCTGATGCAAAAGGCCGATACCGCGATGTATGCCTCGAAAGAACAGGCGCGCGGCACCTACAGCTTCTTCCTGCCGCAGATGGACGAGCAGGCCAAGCGCCGGATGAACCTGGCCAACAGCCTGCGGCGCGCGCTGGGTGGCAACGAATTCAGCCTGGTTTACCAGCCACAGATTTATGCCGATTCGGGCCGGGTGTTCGGTGCCGAAGCCTTGTTGCGCTGGAACCCGCAAGGCGGGCCAGCCGTGTCGCCGGTTGAGTTTATTCCGGTGGCCGAAGAAATCGGCTTGATCCTGCCGCTCGGCGAATGGGTCATCAACCAGGCTTGCGAACAGGCGCGGCGCTGGCGCGATGCCGGGCTGGATTGCCGTATCGCGGTCAACGTCTCCGGGGTGCAGATTTACCGTGCCGACCTGGTCGATGCGGTACAGCGTGCGGCGCGTCAGGCCGGGATTTCGCCGGAACTGATCCAGATCGAACTGACCGAATCGACGCTGATCGACGACAGCATTCTGGTTCAGGATGTGATCGGTGCGCTCAAGGGAATCGGTGCAACGGTCGCTATCGATGATTTCGGCACGGGTTACTCCAGCCTGGCCTATCTCAAGCGTTTCCGCGTCGATAAACTGAAAATCGACCGCAGCTTCATTGCCGATGCCTGCGTCAATGAAGAAAGTGCGGCGATGTCGCGCGCCGTGATCAGTATCGCCCAGTCGCTCAACATGCGGGCCATTGCCGAGGGCGTCGAAACTGCCGAACAGCTCGACTTCATCCGGCGCGCCGGCTGCAACGAGATTCAAGGCTATTACTACAGCCGGCCGCTGGCCCCGGCTGACTTCCTGCAATTTGCCCATGTTGATGGAGGCAAGCCGCGCTGAAGTCTGTTCGACGGCGCGGCGTCCTGTCTTTGCTTCGGCTAAAATAGCCGGATGCTAGAACTTACCCTGAATGGCGTCAGCCGCCAGTTCCCCGATGCCCTGACCGTTGCCGCGCTGGTCGACCTGCTGGGTTACACCGGCAAGCGGATCGCTGTCGAACGCAACGGCGAAATCGTTCCGAAAAGCCAGCATCCGGCAACGCAGTTGTGTACCGGCGACCGGCTTGAAATCGTCGTCGCCGTCGGCGGCGGCTGAGGCATGCCGAGGAACGAGGCTGCGGGATCGGGGGCCATCGTTCTGGTGTCGCAGTGACTCGATCCGGAATATTTACGACAGGACTCCACGCTCATGCACCAATTGACTATCGCCGGTAAGGCGTACCGCTCGCGTTTGCTGGTCGGTACCGGCAAATACAAGGATTTCGCCGAAACCCGGGCGGCAATTGACGCCTCCGGTGCCGAGATCGTTACCGTTGCCATCCGCCGGACCAATATCGGCCAGGATGCCAGCCAGCCGAATCTGCTCGATGCGCTGCCGCCTTCGCAATTCACCATCCTGCCGAATACGGCCGGCTGCTATACGGCCGATGACGCCGTGCGCACGCTGCGCCTGGCGCGCGAACTGCTCGATGGCCATCCGCTGTGCAAGCTCGAAGTGCTCGGCGATCCGACCAGCCTGTTCCCGAACATGCCGGAAACGCTGAAAGCCGCCGAAACGCTGGTCAAGGATGGTTTTCATGTGATGGTTTACTGCTCGGACGATCCGATCCAGGCCAAGATGCTCGAAGAAATCGGCTGTGTTGCCGTAATGCCGCTGGCTTCGCTGATCGGTTCCGGCATGGGCATCCTCAATCCGTGGAACCTGCGCCTGATCATCGATAACGCCAAGGTGCCGGTGATCGTCGATGCCGGCGTTGGCACGGCTTCCGACGCGACTATCGCGATGGAACTGGGTTGCGATGGCGTATTGATGAACACGGCCATCGCGCATGCAAAGAACCCGATCCTCATGGCCAGCGCCATGAAGAAGGGCGTTGAAGCGGGCCGCGAGGCTTTCCTGGCCGGCCGCATGCCGCGCAAACTTTACTCGGCCGACCCATCGTCGCCGACTTCCGGATTGATTGGCTCATGAGCGAAGGTATTTACACCGAAGGCCGGGCCGGCGACGAGCCGGAAAAAAACCACGGCCACATCAAGAGTTTCGTCCGTCGCGCCGGCCGCATGTCGGAAGCGCAGGAGCGTTTCTACAGCGAGATGATGCCGAAGATCGGCGTCGTTTATCAAAACGGCCCGATCGACCTTGCTGCGGTCTACGGTCGTGACAACCCGAAAATCCTCGAAATCGGCACCGGCATGGGGGAAACCACGGCCAAGATCGCCGATGCCAATCGTGATAACGATTATCTCGGCGTCGAAGTCCATGTGCCGGGCGTTGGCGCGCTGTGCAAGCAGATCGCCGAGCGCGAACTGGGCAATCTGCGCATCTGCCAGCACGATGCCGTCGAAGTCGTTCGCGACATGCTGCCGGAAGGTTCGCTGTCCGGCATTCATGTCTTCTTCCCCGATCCGTGGCACAAGGCACGGCACAACAAGCGCCGGTTGATCCAGTCGCCCTTCGTCGCGCTGCTCGCCTCGCGTCTCAAGCCGGGCGGCTATTTCCACTGCGCCACCGACTGGGAAGAGTACGCCCACCAGATGCTGGAAGTGCTCTCCGCCGAGCCGACACTGGTCAATGGCAGCGATGGCTTTGCGCCGCGCCCTGATTATCGTCCGCTGACCAAGTTTGAAAACCGCGGCCTGCGTCTCGGCCACGGTGTCTGGGACGTTATTTTCCGCAAGCGCTGAGCGCGTTGTCGCGGTCGACAGCGATCGGGGGGCGGAATTCGCCGCGCCCGATACGCTGGCTCAGTTCGCCGGCTGACATTGGTTTTCCGTAGAAATAACCCTGGAAAACCTGGCACCCCGATTCCGCCAGGAAATCCCGCTGCGCTTCCGTTTCAACGCCTTCGGCCAGAACCTCCATGTCGAGATTGAGGCCGAGGGCAATGACGGTGTTTGAAATGGCCCGGTCGCTGGCGTTGTCCGGCAGATCGCGGACGAACGCCCGGTCGATCTTCAGCCGGTCGAGCGGGAAAGCCTTGAGATAGGCCAGCGACGAATAACCGGTGCCGAAGTCGTCGAGTGCGGTCCGGACGCCCATGGCATGCAGGCCGCGCATGATCTCGATGGCGCCCAGCGGATCGCTCATCAGCAACCCTTCGGTGATTTCCAGTTCGAGCAAATGGCTCGGCAAGCCGGTTTCATCAAGGATTTGCGCCACCGTGGCCAGCAGATCGCTGCGCCGGAACTGCCGGGCCGACAGATTGACCGCGACGGGGACCTCGAAGCCGAGTTCCTTGTGCCAAGCCAGCGCTTGCTGGCAGGCAACGCGCATCACCCATTCGCCGATGGCGACGATCAGCCCTGTTTCTTCAGCCACGGGGATGAACTGGACTGGAGAAACCTGGCCCAGTTCCGGATTGTTCCAGCGCAGCAGTGCTTCGACGCCGACCAGCCGCTCATCGCCGGCGCTGATTTGCGGTTGATAGACGACCGAGAATTCGTCATGGTCGAGTGCCAGGCGCAGCATGCGCTCCAGTTTGAGCAACTGGGCGCCCAGTTCATTCATTTCCCGCGCATAGTATTTGTAGAGGTTCCGGCCATCGGCCTTGGCGCTGTAGAGGGCTGATTCGGCCGCCATCATCAGTGTCTTGGTGTCGTGACCGTCGGACGGGAAAATGGCCGCACCCAGGCTGGCGGTCACGTGCAGGATGACGCCGTCCAGCTCGAAAGGCTCGACGAATGCGGCCAGCAGCTTTTCGCAGATCGTCGCGACATCCTGCGGGCTGGTAATTTCATTGAGCAGGATGGAGAAGCGATTGCCGCCGGGGCGGGTGACCAGATCCTGCTTGCGCAGGGTGTTCTTGATGCGCTCTGCGGTGTCGATCAGGATGGCATCGCCAGCAGTATGGCCCATCGAGTCGTTGATGATCTTGAACCGGTCGAGGTCGAGTTCGAGAACGGCAAAGCAGCCCTGGTTGCGTTGGCCACCGGCAATTGCCTGATCCAGGGCGGAAAGCCAGAATTCGCGATTGGGCAGTCCGGTCAGCGCATCGAAAGTACGCAGCTGCTCCAGCAGGGCTTCGACTTTTTGATGCTGGCTGAGATCGAAGATCATGCCGGTGTAGTTGGTGATCTGCTTCTCATGGTTCCTGACGGCAACAATCGACAGCAGGGCCGGATAAATCTCGCCATTCTTGCGGCGGTTCCAGACTTCGCCTTTCCAGCTGCCGCTGGCCTTCAGGTGGTGCCACATGCGTTCGTAAAAATCGGTACCGTGACGGCCGGATTTGAGGAGCCGCGGGTGTTTGCCCAGGATCTCGTTGCGCTCATAGCCGGTGACCAGGCTGAAGGCAGGGTTGATGTCGATGATCTTGAGTTCCGCATCGGTGATCAGGATGGATTCGACGCTGTTCTGATACACCGCATCGGCCAGACTGAGCCGATGTTCGGCCACCCGACGACCGCGCTGGATCTGGTTGAGCAGAACGGCGGCCAGCACGAAAGAGAGCAGGGCCAGCAGGCCATTGATCATCAACTCGTGGCTGGCCCGGTTTTCCAGTTGATGTGCGCTGAGATTGACTGCCAGACCGAGTTCGTCTTCCAGCCTTTTCAGTGCATCGATTTTGCTTGAAGAGACACTGAACCATTCCTCGGCTTTCGGGAGCGGATAGTCTGATTCGGTATTGCCGTTGGCTTCGCGCAGGCTGGCCGCGATGATATTCAACCGGATGCGGTCGGCCCGGGCGGCATCCGGCTGGGTCAGTATGTCTTGAAACGTATGGGTTGCCGCCGGGTGCGCCAGGCGCAGGAAGTTGCTCACTCGGGCATCTTCGACAGCCTTGATCCGATGGTAGGCGGCCATGCGTCCGGCGCTGAAATTCTTGTCGGAGAGCATGGCGGCGAGCAGGGCGCGTTCCTGGCCGGCCATTTCCTTAGCCTGCATCAGCGAGACAAAGGCCATTTGCTGGCGCAGGACGGCTGCTTCAATATCCTGGCCGAAAGTGGCCAGTTGCAACTCGAACAAATCGTCGATCAGGTCGGTATAGCGTTCGACAATGAATTCGCGGGACAGCTTGAGTTCGCTGACGTTGTCGCGCAGCTTGGGCAGGGCGGCCAGTTTTTCACGCAGTCGCTCGACGACAGGCGGTGTTGCTTCGCGGGGTAATAGTTTTTCATTCAGGACAGCGAGCGACTGATCGGTCGACAGGCGCTGAAAGCCCAGTGTTTCGGCAAAGTTCCGGCTGCTCGAAGCGATGAATCCGCTCGACATGCCGCGTTCTTTCTGCAACTCATGAATGACCAGGCTGATTGTTGTACTCGTCCGGGTCCAATCGCGGATGGCCGCCGCATTGCTCAGGCCATCGGCTTTTTCGGCAATGTTGCGCAGGGCGAAAATCGAGAGTGCGACCAGAAAAGCAACGAGAAACCAGTAGACGCTGCGCCGGGCCACGGTTTGGGCGTGAGGAGGGTGAGGTTCGTCGGTGCTGGAGGGCGCGGGAGCTGACATGGATCTATCGGTTCTTCCTCGGTTGAGCCTGGCAGAGGGATGGCCGTGAAGCCACGTTGCGTAATATACACTTCAGGCTGTGAGTTGGGATTTGACTGGAGACAGAAGCATGCAGATTGTCTGGAACAGCAGCATGGAAACCGGTGTCCGTACCATTGATCGACAGCATGAGGAGCTGATTGGCATGATCAATGATCTGGCGGCCATTCTTGAGACCCACCCCGATCAGGCAACGCTGGAGGATATTCTCCGGCGCCTCAAAGCCTATGTCATTTTTCATTTCAGCACCGAGGAGAGCTTGCTGGCCAACTTGCCCGATCAGCAGGAGCATGCACTGGCTCATCTGGCCATGCATCGCGAGTTTGCCGGGCAACTTGCTGCGCAGGGCGAAACGCTCCGGGCCGACGATGCGGCTGCGCTGCAAGGCCTGCTCGATTATCTCCAAGGCTGGCTGCTCAACCACATCCTGAAAACTGATCGCCAGCTTGGTCAGTTGCTGAATCGGCAAGCTGTCGAATCTGCCGGTATCGAGCGGGTTGTTTCGCGCTAAACTGCCGCCCCGTTCGTGCTGCATCCATGCGCCGACCTTCTTTATCTATTCATTGAGCAATTGAGTCATGTGGTTTAAAAATCTCCAGCTGTACCGTCTGCCGACACCGTGGAATATCGATCTTGCCAAATTCGAGGAACTGCTCGGTCGCGGCCCCTTCGTCAAATGCCCGAGCAACCAGCCGATGTCGCGGGGCTGGGTGTCGCCGCGCCGTGACGGGACGCTGGTCTTCTCGCTCGGCCGTCAGTGGATGATCGCCCTGTCGGTCGAACAGCGCCTGCTGCCCTCGTCGGTGGTCAATGAAGAGGTCAAGGAACGGGCCGATGCGATGGAGGCGCAACAAGGTTATGCGCCTGGCCGCAAGCAGCTCAAGGAATTGCGCGAACGCGTCACCGAAGAGTTGATGCCGCGCGCCTTCACCCGCCGCCGCACGACCTATGCCTGGATCGATCCGACCAACGGCTGGTTCTGTGTTGATGCTTCCAGCCCGGCCAAGGCCGAGGAAGTGATCGAGCATCTGCGCCATTGTCTCGACGAACTGCCGCTCAGCATGGTCCATACCCAGATTTCGCCGCAGACCGCGATGGCCGACTGGCTGGCTGGTGGCGAAGCGCCGGCTGGTTTTACCATCGACCGCGATTGCGAACTCAAGGCGGCCGGCGAAGAGAAATCGGCCGTGCGTTACGTCAAGCACCCGCTCGACGGCGAGGAAATCAGCGGCGAGATCAAGGCCCACCTGGCCAGCGGCAAGTTGCCGACCAAGCTGGCCCTGACCTGGGACGACCGGATTTCCTTCGTGCTTGGTGAAAAGCTTGAAATCAAGCGTCTCGCTTTCCTTGATCTGCTCAAGGAAGAGGCCGAAAAGAGCGCCGAACGGGCCGACGAGCAGTTCGATGCCGATTTCGCGCTGATGACCGGCGAATTCGCCCGTTTCCTGCCGCAAGTCATCGAGGCCCTGGGCGGCGAAGTCGTCGAAACACCATGAAGCCGGCGGCGGCTTGCCCCTGTGGCGGCGGCAAGCCTTACGCGGTTTGTTGCGGTCAACTGCATTCCGGGGCTGAAATCGCGTCGACCGCGGAAGCGCTGATGCGCTCGCGCTACAGTGCCTACGTACTCAATCTGGCGCCTTACCTGCTGGCCACCTGGCACGCTTCGACACGTCCGTCCGAACTCGATCTGAGCGACGACGGCACGAAGTGGCTGGGCCTCAACGTCAAGCGTCACCAGACCGTCGATGAAACTCATGCGACGGTCGAATTCATCGCCCGCTACCGTATTGGCGGGCGTGGCTACCGACTCTATGAAATCAGCCGCTTCGTCCGCGAAGACGGGCGCTGGTTCTATGTCGATGGCGACCTCAATCCCCAGGAAAAGAACACCGCATGATCCTCCTCAGAAACGTTACCTTGCGCCGTGGCAGCAAGGTCTTGCTCGACAAGACCTCGGTCACCGTCAATCCCGGCGAAAAGGTCGGCCTGGTCGGCCGTAACGGGGCCGGTAAATCGACGCTGTTCGGCCTGATCAACGGCACGCTGCACGAAGACGGCGGCGATTTCTCGATGCCGACCGCCTGGCGCATGGCTCAGGTGGCACAGGACATGCCGGAAACCGATCAGTCGGCGACCGACTTCGTGATCGAAGGCGACAGCACGCTGCTCGCCGCCAACGCCGAAGTGGCGGCGGCCGAAGCGAGCGACGACGGCATGCGCATGGCCGAAGCCTACATGGCGCTGCATGACGCCGGCGCGCACGATGCCCCGGCCCGCGCCCAGGCGCTGATCCTTGGCCTCGGCTTCTCGGTCGCCCAGCTTGAAGAGCCGGTCAACAGTTTCTCCGGCGGCTGGCGCATGCGCCTGCAACTGGCCCGCGCGCTGATGTGTCCGTCCGACATCCTGTTGCTCGACGAACCGACCAATCACTTGGACTTGGACGCTCTCGTCTGGTTGGAGGCGTGGCTGAAGCGCTATCAGGGCACGCTGGTGATGATCAGCCACGACCGCGAATTCCTCGATGCGATTACCAGCGTCACGCTGCACATCGACAACGCCAAGCTGGTCCGCTACGGCGGCAATTACAGCAAGTTCGAAGACATGCGTGCCGAACAGATGCTGCTCCAGCAGGCGACGATGGCCAAGCAGGCCGAGAAGATCGCCCACCTGCAATCCTTCATTGCCCGCTTCAAGGCCAAGGCCAGCAAGGCCAAGCAGGCACAGAGCCGGGTCAAGGCGCTCGACCGGATGGAAAAGATCGCGCCGGTGCTGGCCGATGCCGAATTCACCTTCGAATTCCAGGAACCGCAGAACCTGCCCAATCCGATGCTCTCGATGGTCGATACAACGATTGGCTATCCGCCGGCCGAAGATGCGCCCGAGGGTACGCCGTCGACTGTCATCGTGCGCGGTATCAACCGCTCGGTGATGGCCGGTCAGCGTATCGGCATCCTCGGCGCCAACGGCCAGGGCAAGTCGACGCTGGTCAAGACCATCGCCCGCGACCTGACGGCGATCAGCGGCGAAGTCACCGAGGGCAAGGGCCTGAGCATCGGCTACTTCGCTCAGCAGGAACTCGACGTGCTGCGCCCCCAGGATACGCCGCTCGAACACATGGTCCGCCTGGCCAAGGAAGCGATTGCCGCCGGCCGGAGCAATGTGCCGGGCCGCGAGCAGGAACTGCGCAACTTCCTCGGTACCTTCAATTTCGGCGGCGAGATGGTCAAGCAGGCCGTGGGGACTATGAGCGGCGGCGAAAAGGCCCGGCTGGTGCTGTGCATGATCGTCTGGCAACGCCCGAACCTGCTGCTGCTTGACGAGCCGACCAATCACCTCGACCTCAGCACCCGCGAAGCCCTGGCTGTCGCGCTCAACGAGTTCGAAGGCACCGTCATGCTGGTCAGCCACGACCGTGCACTGCTGCGCTCGGTCTGCGACGAGTTCTGGCTGGTTTCCAAGGGTGGCGTCGGGCCGTTTGACGGCGACCTCGAGGACTACCAGCGTTACCTGCTCGACGAAGCCAAGCGGGTTCGCGAAGAGGCCGCTGCCGCCCACAAATTGCGCGGCAGCTGAGGCATTTTGCCGGCCCGGAGGCGTCGACCGCGGCAGTTGCCAGGCGGCGCCCTTGTTTGCGATGATCCGGGGCTGAACGGGAGAAGTCATGGATTCAAACAAAGCGTCGGCCGGCGAAGCGCCCTGGAAGCACTATTCCGTCCTGGTCGTCGATGACGAGCCGGGCATGGTCAGTTTTCTCCAGCGCGCCCTGGTCCAGCGGTGCGGCAGTGTCGATGCGGCCGGCAGTGTCGAACAGGCGGCACCGATGCTGCAGCGTCGGCTCTATGACCTGATCGTGCTCGACATTTCGCTGCCCGGCCGTTCCGGTATCGACTGGCTGCACGAATTGCGCGACGAGGGTTATGCCGGCGATGTCGTACTGATGACGGCCTATGCCGACCTCGATACGGCGATTGATGCGCTGCGTGCCGGGGCGGCGGATTTCCTGCTCAAGCCGTTTTCGCTGGCCCAGATGCTGAATGCCATCCAGCGTTGTTTCGAACGCTCAAAACTGATTCGGGAAAATTTCGTGCTGCGCCGTGAAGTGAGTGAGCGGACGGCCGATGTCGAAGGCGTTGTCGGGCAATCCGATGCCATGCTGGCCGCCTGCGAGCGACTCAAGCGGATTGCGCCGACCCCGGCGACGGTGCTGCTGACCGGCGAATCGGGGACCGGCAAGGAAGTCGCGGCGCGCGCCCTGCACCGGATGAGCCAGCGCGCCGCCGGGCCGTTTGTCCCGGTCAACTGCGCGGCGATTGCCGCCGAGTTGATCGAATCCGAGCTGTTCGGTCACGTCAAGGGCGCCTTTACCGGGGCTCAGAAAAACCGCGAGGGTTTGTTCTACTACGCGCGCGGCGGAACGCTGTTTCTTGACGAGATTGGCGAGTTGCCAGCCCCGGCGCAAGCCAAGCTGCTGCGCGTACTTGAGGAACGGCGCATCCGCCCGGTGGGGTCGGAACAGGAAATTCCGGTTGATGTGCGAGTCATCGCCGCGACCAACCGCGAGCTGGTCGAAGAAGTCGCCGCCCATCGTTTCAGGCAGGATCTTTACTACCGCTTGCAGGTCGTTGAAGTTACCTTGCCACCCTTGCGCGAGCGGCCGGAAGACCTGCCGCTGCTGGTCGAGCATTTCATCGGCCAGCTGGCGCCGTATCTCGATGTGCCGCGCCTTGAGCTGGATGCCCGTACGCTGGCCCGGATGGCGGCTTACGACTGGCCGGGCAATGTGCGCGAACTGCGCAATTTTGTTGAACGTTCCTTGATTCTCGGCTGGTTTGATCTTGGGCCGGAGCCGAAAGCCACGGCCCAGCCGGCGGGGCATGCTGACGAAAGCCTGGAGTCGGTCGAGAAGCGCCACATTCTCGCCGTGCTGGCGGCGTGTGACGGGAATAAATCGGAAGCCGGGCGCCGGTTGGGCGTGTCGCGCAAGACGCTGGATCGCAAATGCCATGTCTGGGGCGTGACGGAAGCGGTATGACCGGCCGCTTACCGTTTCAACAACAGGCAGGCCGTGACTGAGCGCAAGCCCGTCCTGTTCGAGCCGCCGAGTCGTCGTTCGGTTCGTGTGCGCCTGCTGTTGCTGGCGCTGTTGCCGCTCGGCATTGCCTTGCCGGCCATGGTGGCGGTTTTGGCCAGTTGGGGAGGTGATTATTTCGATCGCTTGCTGGTCACCAAGGTGCGGGCCGATCTGGCCGTGGCGCATGGTTATTTCGAGCGGGTTTCGGACGGCCTCGGGCGCTCGGTCGAAGGCCTGGCCGGCTCGGCGCGCCTGGTCCGGGCGCTGACTTTGCCGGCGAAGCAGCAGGAAGCGGCGCTGGCGGATTTGCTCGATGGCGCACGAGCGGCTCAGCGACTCGATTTCCTGCATTTTCTGCCGGTCGACCGCAGCACTCAGCTGGCTGCCATCTGGCCAGTTATCGGCGCGGCCCGCCAAGGCGTGGCGCGCACCGAAACAGAAATATTCTCAGCGGATCAATTGCGCCAGATCGATCCTGCGCTGGCTGAGCGGGCCGTTACGCCCTTGCTGGCCACCGCCAATGCGACCGTCGATCAACGCGTCGTCGAGGCACGTGGCCTGCTGTTGCATACGGCCGCCCCGGTTCGCGATGCTCGCGGGGTGCTGCGCGGGGTGCTGGTTGGGGGCTTGTTGCTCAACAAGAATCTGGCCTTTATCGATCGGCTCAATGCCATTGTTTATCCGGACGGGGCATTGCCGCTGGGCAGCGCCGGAACGGCGACGCTTTTTCTCGATGATGTGCGCGTCGCCACCAATGTTCGCCTGTTCCAAGGTGAGCGGGCGATCGGCACGCGGGTTTCCGCCGCGGTGCGCCAGGCGGTGCTCGATGAAGGGCGGACCTGGCTGGATCGGGCTTTCGTCGTCAACGACTGGTACGTCTCGGCTTACGAGCCGCTGCTCGATAGCCATGGCAAGCGGATCGGCATGCTTTACGTTGGTTTTCTTGAAGGCCCCTTCGAAGCCGCCAAGCGCAGCGCACTGGGCGTCGTAGTCGGTCTGTTTGCCTTGGTCATGCTGGTGGCCGGTGTTTTTGCCGTGCTGTGGGCGCGTCGGGTTTTCAAGCCGATCGAACGCATGCATGCCACCATGCACGCGATTGAAAATGGAGATGTCGGCGCGCGTGTCGGGCCGGTCGGTAGCCATGATGAACTCGGTATTGTGGCCTCTCATTTCGACCGTCTGCTCGACCGCCTGCAGGCGCAAGCGACTTCGCTGAAACGCTGGGGCGAGTCGCTCGATGCCGAAGTGGCCGCCCGGACATCCGATCTGGAACAGGCCGTGGCCGATCTGAAGGCAGCGCAGTCGCAACTGGTGATGAACGAGAAATTGGCCGCCATTGGGCAGTTGACCGCAGGGGTCGCCCATGAAATCAATAACCCGATTGCTGTCATGCAGGGCAATCTCGATGTATTGCGCGACATCCTCGGGCCGGCCGCCGAGCCGGTGGCGCCGGAAATCAAATTGATCCACGAACAGGTTCAGCGTATCCGGCTGATTGTTGCCAAGCTGCTGCAATTCGCCCGGCCGCAGGATTATGTCGGCTATCTCGAACCGGTCGCTCCGGCGCCGCTGATCCAGGATAGCCTGGTTCTTGTCGGCCACCTGCTCAAACAAGGCAACATCGCCATCGAACAGCATTTCGATTCGAGCCGGCATGTCCTGTGCAACCGCAACGAATTGCAGCAGGTGCTGATCAACTTGCTGGTCAATGCCATCCAGGCCATGCCCGAGGGCGGTGTGCTGCGCCTGATCGCGGAAGACTGGGATGAAAGCGACATGCCGGTCGGCTTGCGCCTGGTTGTCGCCGACTCCGGTGCGGGGATCAGCGATGCCGACAAGGCGCGTCTGTTCAAACCTTTCTTTACCGCCAATAAAACGGATGGCACCGGATTGGGCTTGTGGGTCAGCCAGTCGCTGATTGAACGTTACGGTGGCCGGATCACCGTTGATAGCCTGGCCGGCCGCGGTACGCGTTTTGCCGTCTGGCTGCGTTTCGAGCCGCTCGCCGTCGAACGGCCGGCCTAGTCTTTTCGTTTCGCAAAACTTCACAGTTGCTGGCTGCCCGTTTGGCTAGGATGCTTGCTTCAACTTCCAATGGAGCAACAAATGGGTCTTTTCGATCAGGTCGTCGGCGCACTGGCCGGTGGGCAGTCTGGCGGCAATGCAGCGTTGCTCGAAACTGTCATGCAAGTCATCAATAACCCGCAAACCGGTGGGCTGGCTGGACTGGTCCAGTCATTCCAGCAAGGCGGTCTGGGCGAAATCGTCAATTCCTGGGTGTCGACCGGGGCAAACCTGCCGATCTCGGCCGAGCAGATCCAGAGCGTTCTCGGTGGCGCTTCCCTGCAGGATATGGCCGCCAAACTCGGCATCGGCCAGCAACAAGCCTCCGGCTCGCTGGCTGAACTCCTGCCGCAGGTGATCGACCAGCTGACGCCGAATGGTCAGTTGCCACAAGGTGGCGATCTGATGGCGCAAGGCCTGGAACTGCTCAAGGGCAAGCTGTTCAGCTAATTGCTGGCTGACTGCAAAGCCCCGCCGGTGTGCGGGGCTTTTTTATGGCGTCATGACGTCGTTGCAGCTCATCGCGTCTTGCCGGGCATGGCTCCGATGATGGCACCGGTTGAAACGACCACAATTCCCAGAACCACCGTCCAGGTTAATTGCTCGTTGAGAATGAAGTAAGCGCCGATGGCAGAAACAGCCGGCACCAGGGCCAGCAGCATCGATGCCTGGCAGGCACCGATTTTCTGGTTGGCGTAGCTGTACAGGCTGGCCGCAAGCATTGCGGCAATGATGCCTTGGTAGATGCATTGCAGCGTTATGTCGCCCCACCCTGCATCGGGCAGGTTTTTGGGCAGGAAAAGCAGGTAGACCGGCCAATAAATCAGTATTGCAAATACGGCGATGCCACAGATGCCGAGCAGCGGACGGATTTGCCAGCGGCGCATCAGGATGCCAAATATCGCCCATGACAATGCCGCCGCCAGGAAAAACAGATCACCGATGAATTCCTGTTGTCCGTGATGCGACAACAGGCTGTCGATGCCGATCAACAGCAGTCCGCAGGCCGAAATGAGAAGCGCGAGCAGCGTTTGCCGGGGCAGGTGGAAGCCGGTCGTCAGCGCCACGATGACGACCGTAAAGAACGGAATTCCGCCATTGACGAAAATCCCGGCATGGGCGCTTGGGGCAAAGGTGAAGCCGGAATAGACAAACAACCCATAGCCGAGTCCGCCAAAAATGCTCAGACCCAGGTAGCGCGGCCAATCGCGCGGAGGAACGTTGCGCAGGAAGTAGGCGCCGCCCAGTAGCCCGGAAATGCCATAGCGCATCGCTGCCAGGTCGAATGGCGTAAATGCTCCCTTGCTTCCGAAGCGCGAAACAATGTTGAAGCCGGACCAGCAGAGAACAACCAGCAAGCCGGCAATGAGTCCTTTGGTCGTGTCTGAAAATGTTTGGCCGGGCGTCGGGTTCACTGGGGAGGTCATGGGTCTTGGTGGGGGTTGGTCAGGTGGAGTAAAGCATGCGCAAGGGTTTTGGAACAGACTCACGGCGATTGGTTTTCAATGGCCACAGATCGGGTGGTTGTTTTTTCCTTGGCGCAGGGTATCTCGCAGGAGCGTGCATGCCGCTTCGCCTGGGCGAAATCCTCCCCGGAATCGACGACAAAAGCCCGTAGCAGGCGCACTATGGCCCTTTGACCACCACCGAGGGGATTTCGTCATGAGCACCAATCCGTATCTCGCCGGGCTGCATTTGCTCAAGCAGCATCCGGGGACCAAAAGCCAGGCTTGTCTGGCCAAGTGCATCCTGTCGCTCTACAACGTCCGGCATACGTTCGGGATCGGTGAAATCCTCAGTCCGCTCGATAGTCGTTATTCAAAGGCCGTCTTCGACATGCTGCGGGCGTACGCGGAGCATGGGGCCTGCGAGGAGTTGAATCATGCCGGCGAGTACGTTGCGGCGCATTTTGCCAATCTGGTCGCTCAGTCGGATGCGATGGCGGAAGCGCGTGCTGCGGTCGGTTGACCGCAGCATGTCGTTCAGCGGTCGAGGAATTTTTCCAGCAGTACGTTGAGAAAGCGGCGGCCGCGCAGGGTCGGGGCGATTTGCTCGGGGCTGAGCGTGAGCAGGCCGTCGTCTTTCGCCGCGATCAGTTGCGGCATGATGGTTTCAATCGGCTGGGCCGTCCGTGCCTCGAAAAGCGAGGGGTGGAAGCCATCGGCCAGCCGCAGGGCGTTCATCATGAATTCGAAAGGCAGATCGGCGACGGCGACTTCGTTCGATTCCTGAACCGGGTTGCTGAACGCATTGTCGAGATAGGCCTTGGGGTGTTTCCAGCGCATCTGGCGCAGCACGCGGTCGTGCAGGGTCAGTTTGGAATGGGCGCCGGCCCCGATCCCGAGATAATCGCCGAAATACCAGTAATTCAAGTTGTGACGGCATTGCTTGCCGGCTTGCGCGAAGGCTGAGGTTTCGTAGTTGGCATAGCCGGCTGCGGCCAGTCGGGTTTCGATCGCCTCCTGCATGTCGGCGCAGGTGTCGCCTTCAGGCAGCTCCGGCGGAAAGGCGGCAAAGCGGGTATTCGGTTCCAGCGTCAGCTGGTAGCACGACAGGTGCGGCGGCTTGAAACCCAAGGCCGTATCGACATCATGCAGGGCCTGTTCCAGCGTCTGGCCGGGCAGGCCGTACATCAGGTCGAGATTGAACGCGTCGAAATGCTCGCCGGCCAGTTGCGCTGCACGTTTGGCTTCGTCGGCCCCGTGAATCCGGCCGAGCGCTTTGAGGTGGTCATCGTTGAAGCTCTGAATGCCGAGCGAGATGCGATTGACGCCTGCGGCACGAAAGCCGGCGAACTTGGCGGCTTCCACCGTACCCGGATTGGCTTCCAGCGTTATTTCGGCCTCCGGCGCGAGCATCGCCAGCGCACGGAAAGCGGCGATCAGTTCGTCGATTGCCGCCGGTGAAAGCAGGCTGGGCGTGCCGCCGCCGAAAAAGACGCTGACCACCGGCCGGCCCCAGATCAGCGGCAGGGCTGATTGCAGGTCGGCAATCAGTGCGTCGACGTACTGGCGTTCGGGAATGGTGCCGCTGGCTTCATGCGAGTTGAAGTCGCAGTAAGGGCATTTCTGGATGCACCATGGCACATGGACGTACAGCGCGAGCGGCGGGGAAACGCGAAATTCCAGGTTGGTCGCGGTCGACACCGGTTTTGCGGCAAAAATCGGGATGGTGCGGGCCACGAATCAGAGTGCCGGCAGGCGGGCAATGAGTTGCTGCATGGCGCGACCGCGGTGCGAGACGCGGTTCTTGGTTTCGGCATCGAGTTCGGCGGCGGTCTGGCCGAATTCCGGTACGAAGAACAGCGGGTCGTAACCGAAGCCGCCTTCGCCGCGCAGGGCCGGCAGGATTTCGCCGTGCCATTCGCCTTCGGCGATCAGCGGCTGCGGGTCGTCGGCGTGGCGTACCAGCACGATGACCGAGACGAAATGGGCGCGCCGGTCCGGGTTGCTGCCGAGATCGGCGAACAGCTTTTCATTGTTGCGGGCGTCGGATTTTGGTTCTCCGGCGTAGCGTGCCGAATACACGCCGGGCGCCCCGCCGAGCGCAGCGACGCACAGGCCGGAATCGTCGGCCAGTGCCGGCAGGCCGGACAACTTGGCGGCATGGCGGGCCTTGGTCAGTGCATTTTCGACGAAGGTGCAGTACGGCTCTTCGGCCTCCGGAATGCCGAGGTCGCCCTGGGCGATGACTTCGAAGCCGAGCGGGGCGAGGAGCGCATTCAGCTCCTTCATCTTCTTGGCGTTGTTCGAGGCGAGAACGAGTTTCTTCATCGTGCGGCTCACGACGCCAGGGCGGTTTGCTGGGCGGCAACCAGTTGACGGATGCCGGCTTCGGCCAGGTCGGCCAGGACATTCATCTGCTGGCGCGTGAACGGTTCGCCTTCGGCCGTGCCCTGAACTTCGACAATGCCGCCGGCGCCGGTCATCACGACATTCATGTCGGTGTCGCAGTTGGAGTCTTCCGGGTAATCGAGGTCGAGTACCGGCGCACCGTTGAAAATGCCGACTGAAATCGCGGCAACATGGTCGCGGACCGGGTTCGCGGTCAACTTGCCGGCAGTGACCAATTTCTCGCAGGCTTCGTAGAGTGCCACCCAGGCGCCGGTGATCGAGGCGCAACGGGTGCCGCCATCGGCTTGCAGCACGTCGCAGTCGAGCGTGATCTGGCGTTCGCCGAGCGCCTTGAGGTCGGTAACGGCGCGCAGGCTGCGGCCGATCAGACGCTGGATTTCCTGGGTCCGGCCGGTCTGCTTGCCCTTGGCGGCTTCGCGGGCCGAACGCGTATGCGTCGCACGCGGCAGCATGCCGTATTCGGCGGTGACCCAGCCCTGACCCTTGCCACGCAAGAAGGGCGGCACGTTTTCTTCGACGCTGGCGGTGCACAGCACGCGGGTATCGCCCATTTCAATCAGCACCGAACCTTCGGCGTGACGGGTGAAGTTGCGGGTGATCTTGACGGTGCGGAGCTGGTCCGCCTGACGTTGGCTGGGGCGCATGGTGTTTCCTTAGTTTTTGGGCGTGTATTTGTCGATGGCGTTGCGGATTTCCTCAATCGCCTTTTCGATTTCGTCTTCGGTCAGATCGCTCTTGAAGGTCGGGTTGCGACCGAACTCTTCCATCTGCGTGTTGAATTCGTCGAGCGCCATGGTCTGGGTCGAAATGACGCTGGACGGGTCCTGGTGATAGCTTTGTTCCCAATGCAAGGCAACCATCGACAGATTGTCCCCGTGCGGGCCACCTTTCAGTTCTGCCTGGGCCAGCAGCATCGGTGCCGCTTCAAGTACCGTGCTGCCTTTCAGCGTGATGGCCATCATCTCGCCGGAGGTGACGCCCCACAGGCCGTCGGTGCACAGCATGACGACATCGCCGTGTTCGAGCGGGGTTTTGCGGGAAAAGTCGATTTCCGGCGTATTCGGGCTGCCCAGACAACTGTAGATCTTGTTGCGGTCGGGATGGCGGGCCGCCTGGGCTTCGGTGATCATGCCTTCATCCATCAGCAGGCGAATGCGTGAGTGATCGCGGGTCTGGGCGATGACCTTGCCGCCGCGCATCAGGAAGAGACGGGAATCACCGGCGTGCGCCCAGTAGGCAACGTTGTCCTGGACGATGCAGGCGACGCAGGTCGTGCGCGGCGCGTCGCTCAGGTCGTGCCGCATGGCGTAGTCGAGAATCGCGTGGTGGGCGTTGTTCAGGCCCTTTTGCAGGAAGCGGAAAGGGTCGGCCAGGGTTGGCGAGGCTTCGCGCTGGAAGCCATTGACCAGCGTCTGGATGGCGATCTGGGCGGCGACCTCGCCATAGTGATGTCCGCCCATGCCATCGGCGACAACCATCAGCAGCGCATCGCGCGAGTAGCAGTAACTGGTCCGGTCTTCGTTGTTGTCGCGCCCGCCCTGACGACTTTCCTGATAAATGGTGAATCTCATTTACTCGGCTTCCTGATTTTGTCGACAAAGCGGTTCAGCCAGTTGGGCTGAACTTTCGGGCTTGCCGGTGTAATGGTTTCGACCAGCGCTTTTTGCAGGGCAAAAACGCTTTGCGGGCGATAAAGATGGTTGAGGTTCAGGCACCAGTCGATGATTTCCAGCAGGCGGTCGGAAAACTGCCCTTCCCAGCGCATCATCGCTGGTGCCAGGGTGTCCTTTTTCAGGCGCTCATCCGCGGCTTGCGGCGGAACGCCCGCCAGGCAGGCATACATCGAGGCGCCGACGCTGTAGATGTCGCTCCATGGCCCGAGGTCGGTCCGGCTGCCGTAATGCTCCGGCGAGGCGAAGCCGGGGGTGTACATCGGCTTGAGCATCGGCTGCTCGCTCGACAGCGTCTGGCGGGCTGCGCCAAAGTCGATCAGGACCGGGGTGTTGTCGGTCCGCAGATAGATGTTCGATGGCTTGAGGTCGAGATGCAGCAGTTTGTGCGAGTGCACTTCACGCAGGCCGTTGAGCAGGCGCGTGAAGATGCTGCGGATGAAACGTTCAGAAATGTGGCCCTGGTGTTTCTGGATGAACTCTTGCAAGGTCCGCCCGTGTTCATACTCCATGACCATGTAGACCGTGTCATTGGCGCGGAAAAAATTGAGCACGCGGATCACGTTGGGGTGCGACAGCCGGGCCAGCGAACGGCCTTCTTCGAAGAAGCATTTCATGCCGTAGCGGAAGGCGCCGGCATGGTCGGCCGAAATGATCGGGCTGATTTCACCCTTGGCGCGCAAGGCCAGGCTGTTCGGCAGGTATTCCTTGATCGCAACCAGCTTTCCATCGGCATCCGTGGCGAGATAGACGATCGAAAAACCGCCGAGCGAAAGCTGGCGGTCGATCGTGTATTCCTCCAGCGGGTGACCACTGGGCAGGGGCTGATTGGCTTGTTGCGCCATTGATCTCGCGGTTATGATGCAATTTCAGGCATTTTCGGGCGTGTTGTCCCGCCTGTAAAGCTGGAGACTCCCCTCGTATGATCAGTAGTATGACCGGTTATGCAGTCAAGACGCGAGATATTGAGCGCGGTACGCTGCAACTTGAACTTAAAAGCGTCAATTCCCGCTATCTCGATTTCCATTTTCGGATCAGCGAAGAACTCCGCTCGCTGGAAATGCCCTTGCGCGAATTGCTCGCCGCCCGTCTTTCGCGCGGCAAGGTCGAGTGCCGCCTGTCGTTCAATGCAACGGCCAGCCGGGGCGACCAGCTTGAGTTGAACGGCGATCTGCTGGCCTCGCTCAAGTCGCTCAACCAGCGCGTACGCGATGAAATGCCGGAAGCCCGACCGCTGTCGGTCAATGACGTTTTGCGCTGGCCCGGCATGTTCGGCGACCAGTCGATCGATTTTGCCACGTTCAGTGCGCCGGTTCTGGCGCTGGCCCGTGAAGTGCTGGACGAATTTGCCGCCAGCCGTGGACGTGAAGGTGAAAAACTGGCTGCCATGATCGTTGACCGCGTCAATGCCATGCGCGACATCGTGCGCCGTGTCGCACCGCGCATTCCCGAAGCCCAGGCGGTTTATACCGACAAGCTGCGCCAGCGCCTGACCGAAGCGCTGGGCAATGCCAGCGACGAGCGCATCCTGCAGGAAATTGCCGTTTTTGCGACACGGATCGATGTGGCAGAAGAAATTTCCCGCCTCAACACGCATCTCGATGAAGTCGAACGTGTGCTCAAGCAGGGGGGGGCCAGCGGCAAGCGCCTGGATTTCCTGATGCAGGAACTCAACCGCGAAGCCAATACGCTCGGTTCGAAATCGGCGATTACCGAAGTGTCGCAAGCATCGATGGATCTCAAGCTGCTGATCGAACAAATGCGCGAGCAGATCCAGAACCTGGAATAAGCCGGACTGTCTGATCGGTATCCCGGCTGGGCGATGTCCTGGCCGGGATGCATGAATAACCTGGATTGGAATTTCGCCGATGGCTGGAAATCTCTATGTTGTAGCCGCTCCTTCGGGGGCGGGAAAAACCACCTTGGTCCGCCTGCTGCTCGAACAGGAAAAGGCGGTCAATCTCTCCATCTCCTACACGACGCGCGCGCCGCGTCCGGGAGAAGAAAATGGTCGCGAATACCATTTCGTCGCGGCTGAAGAATTCCGCGCCATGATCGCCCGCGAGGAATTTCTCGAATGGGCCGAGGTGCATGGCAATTACTACGGCACGTCGAAGAAGTGGATTGCCGATCAACTCGCGGTCGACCGCGACGTTTTGCTCGAAATCGACTGGCAGGGCGCCCAGCAGGTTCGCCAGTTGTTCCCGGAAGCCATTGGTATCTTCATCCTGCCACCGTCGATGGAAGAGCTGACCCGCCGCCTGACCGGTCGCGGAACCGATGCCGCCGAGGTGATTGCCCGCCGTCTGGCCGCGGCGCAGGCCGAGATGCGCCATGTCGGCGAATTCGACTATGTTATTATTAACGACCGTTTGGAGCAGGCGCTCGACGATTTACGCGCGATTGTGCGTGCTTCCCGCCTGAGCCTTGGGGCTCAGCGTGCGCGACACGCTGCCCTTTTTGCACGAATGTTCTGATTTTTGAGGTTTTACCATGGCCCGCGTTACTGTTGATGACTGCCTGAAAAAGATTCCGAATCGCTTCCAGATGACTCTGGCAGCGGCCCACCGCGCCCGTCAGCTGGCCAACGGCGCAACGCCGCTGGTCGATGCTGAAAAGCACAAGCCGACCGTGGTTGCCCTGCGTGAAATGTCGCTCGGCAAGATCGGTCTCGAAGTCCTCAACCGCGGTCAGGGCTGAAACAACGGGCGGTGAAGACTGATGGATTCCGAGCCGTCACCTCTGCCGCCAATTCCCGAGGAACCCGCCTACCGGGTTTTCCTCGATAGCCTCGACTATCTCGGTCAGGCTGATGTAGACCGCATCAAGGCGGCCTACGCTTTTGCCGCACGTGCGCATGCCAATCAGAAGCGCATGTCCGGCGAGGCTTACATCACGCATCCGCTGGCGGTCGCCGGCGCCGTCGTTGAGTGGCGCATGGATGGCGATGCCGTTGCCGCGGCGCTGCTGCACGATGTACTCGAAGATACGGGGACCTCGAAGCGCGAACTGGCCGAAAAATTCGGCAAGGAAGTGGCCGAACTGGTCGACGGCCTGTCCAAGCTGGACAAGATGGAGTTCGCCTCCTACCAGGAAGCGCAGGCAGAAAATTTCCGCAAGATGCTGATGGCCATGGCGCGCGACCTGCGCGTCGTGTTGATCAAGCTGGCCGACCGTCAGCACAATCTGCAGACCATGTCGGCCATGCGTCTCGACAAGCGGCGGCGGATTGCCGAAGAAACGCTCGATATCTATGCCCCGATCGCGCTGCGTCTGGGCTTGAACAAGCTTTATCGCGAGTTGCAGGATATTTGTTTCAAGCTGATCCACCCGCATCGGGCCGAGGTGCTTGCCCGTGCCTTGAAGGCGGCGCGTGGCAATCGCAAGGAACTGCTCACCCGGATTCTCGACGGAATCAAGGGCAAGCTTGATGCGGCCGGCTTGCGTGCCGATGTGTTCGGCCGCGAAAAGAGCTTGTACTCGATTTTCTGCAAGATGAAGGACAAGCGCCTGTCTTTCTCGCAGGTGCTGGATATCTACGGCTTCCGGGTAGTGGTCGATAACGTGCCGACCTGTTATCTCGCCCTGGGTGCGCTGCATGGCCTGTACAAGCCGGTGCCCGGCAAGTTCAAGGATTACGTGGCGATTCCCAAGGCCAATGGTTACCAGTCGCTGCATACCACCTTGATCGGGCCTTACGGGACGCCGGTTGAAGTCCAGATCCGTACCCAGGAAATGCACCACGTTGCCCAGGAAGGTGTCGCGGCGCACTGGCTGTACAAGGATATCGAGGAAAGCGGCGCCGACCTGCAGATCAAGACGCACAAATGGCTGCAGTCGCTGCTCGAAATGCAGAGCGGGGATTCGGCCGAGTTCTTCGAGAACGTCAAGATCGACCTGTTTCCCGACGAGGTTTACGTCTTCACGCCCAAGGGCAAGATCATGGCGCTGCCGCAAGGCGCTACCGTGGTCGACTTTGCCTACGCGGTGCATACCGACGTTGGTCATCATTGCTCGGCCGCCCGCGTCAATCACGAACTTGCCCCGCTGCGCACCGAGTTGCGCAATGGCGATCTGGTCGAGATCATCACCTCGGCCCAGTCCAGCCCGAATCCGATCTGGCTGAGTTACATCAAGACCGGCCGGGCGCGCAGCAAGATCCGCCATTACCTGCGGACGATGCAGAACGAGGAGTCGGCACGCCTCGGCGAGCGCCTGTTGCGGCAGGAGTTGCTGGCCCTCGGTGTGGTGCCGATTTCGATTCCGACCGATGCCTGGGACCAGTTGGTCAAGGCGGGTGGGCAGAAGTCGATCGAGGAACTGTATACCGATATCGGCCTCGGCAAGCGCCTGCCCTCGGTGGTGGCTCGTCGTCTGCTGGCGCGCGAGGACATGGCCGGCGGTTCGCCCAATGGCCTGGCCCTGGCGATCCACGGGACCGAAGGCATGGCCATCCAGCTGGCGCATTGTTGTCAGCCGATTCCGGGTGATCCGATCATCGGTTCGATCCGCAAGGGTAGCGGCCTGATCATTCACACGCACGATTGCCCGACGATTCGCAAATCCCGCTCGTCAGAGCCGCAAAAGTGGATCGATGTCGAATGGGAGCCGGAAGAAGGCAAGCTGTTCGATATCCGCATCCGGGTCGAGGTCAAGAATACGCGCGGTGTGCTGGCCCAGGTGGCGGCAGCCATTGCCGAGGCCGGTTCGAACATCGAGCACGTGGCGATGGATGCCGATCCGGAGCGCCTGTTCACGCTGCTGCGCTTCACCATCCAGGTCGCTCATCGCAATCACCTGGCGGCCGTCATGCGCGGCATGCGTCATATTCCCGAAGTCACGCGCATCATCCGTGAAAGGGGAGGCGACGCTTGAGGGTTCTCGTGCTGGGCGCCGGCGTTGTCGGCACGGCGAGCGCATGGTATCTGGCCAAGGCCGGGCATGAGGTGACGGTGGTGGATCGCCAGCCGGTGGCCGGTAACGAAACCAGCTTTGCCAATGGCGGCCAGATTTCCGTGTCGCATGCCGAGCCGTGGGCCAATCCGCATGTTTTGCCGCGCGTCATCAAGTGGCTGGGGCGCGAAGATGCACCCTTGCTCTGGCGCTGGCGGGCTGATCCGGCCCAGTTGGGCTGGGGCCTGCGTTTTCTGGCCGAGTGTTTGCCGGGCCGGACACGGCGCAATATTGCCGCGATCGTCGCCCTGGCGCTTTACAGCCGGGGCTGCCTGCAGGATCTGCGCAAGGAGTTGGCGCTCGACTACGATCAGCTCGAACGCGGCATCCTGCATATCTACACCGATCACGAAGAGTTTGGACGGGCGGTTCAAGCAGCCCGGCTGATGCGCGAGTTCGGTCTGGATCGTGACACGGTCGACGTCGATCAATGCCTCAAAATCGAACCGGCGCTGGCCGGCGCCCGTTCGCTGTTGATCGGCGGCGATTACACGCAATCCGACGAATCTGGCGACGCCCATCAATTTACGCGTCAGCTGGCGGCTCATGCGCAGGCCGCCGGCGTTGATTTTCGGTATGGTTTGACGGTCGACCGCATCGCGCCGGCCGGTGGGCAAATTGCCGGGGTTCTGGTGCGTAGCGAGCGGAGTTCGGAATTGCTGACGGCCGATGCCTATGTGCTGGCTTTGGGCAGCTACTCGCCCTTATTGCTCAAGCCACTGGGTATCGGGCTGCCGGTTTATCCGGCCAAGGGCTATTCGGCCACATTGCCGCTGGCCGACGATGCGCAGGCCCCGATGGTCAGCATTACCGACGATGAGCACAAGATTGTCTTTTCCCGGCTCGGCAAGCGCTTGAGAATTGCCGGCACGGCCGAGTTCAACGGTTATAACCTTGAGCTCAATCCAGTTCGTTGTGCCGCCCTGATGAAACGGACGCGCCAGCTTTTCCCAGAGCTGAAGGCAGATGGCGAGCCGGTTTTCTGGACCGGCCTGCGTCCGGCGACGCCCTCGAACGTGCCTTGCATCGGGCGCAGCCGCTACGGCAATCTGTGGCTCAATACCGGCCACGGTACGCTGGGCTGGACGATGGCCTGCGGTTCCGCAGCTGCCTTGGCCGATCTGATCAGTGGTCGACGCGCCGAACCGGATTTTCCCTTTATTCGATGCTGATCGACACCCATTGCCATCTCGATGCGGCCGAATTCGAAGCCGATCGCGATGCAGTGCATGCCGCCGCGCTGGCTGCCGGCGTCGGGCAGATCGTTGTGCCGGGTGTCGCGGTCGACGGCTTTGCCAGGCTGAAATCCGTCGTTGCGCGCTATCCCGGCTGTCATGCGGCCTACGGAATTCACCCGCTGTACGCGATGGCGGCGCAGGACTCCGATCTGGCGACCGTGCGACACTGGCTTGAGTCCGAGCGGCCAGTCGCCGTGGGTGAAATCGGCCTGGATGGTTACGTGCCTGATCTCGACCCGGTCCGTCAGACGCATTTTTTTGTTGAGCAGCTCAAACTGGCTCGCGAGTTCGAGCTGCCGGTGATTCTCCATGTGCGCCGCTCGATCGACCCGATTCTCAAGCAGTTGCGCCGGATTCGTGTGTCGGGAGGCATCGCCCACGCCTTCAATGGCAGCCGTCAGCAGGCCGATGAATTCATCAAGCTGGGTTTCAAGCTCGGTTTTGGCGGCGCCATGACCTACAGCGGCTCAAGCCGTATCCGGGCGCTGGCCGCCGAGTTGCCGCTGGACGCCATTGTCCTTGAAACCGATGCCCCGGATATTCCGCCCGCCTGGCTTGACCGGGGGCGCAATACGCCGGCACAACTGCCGGCGATCGCCGATGTGCTGGTTGAATTACGCAACTTGCCGCGTGACGAAATCATCGCGGCCTGCCGTCTGAATGCGCAACAAGTATTGCGTTTCGCTTGATCTGGGCTAAAACCATTAAACGCTTATAAGCGTAAATTACGCGGGTCAAAATCGGCCTCGGTTGTCGAGCCCGCTTGCGGCATGAATGTGGAAAGCCATGACAACAAATTCCCCCAAAAGCGGTGCTGCACGCCGCCAGTTTCTTTTCGATTCGGCCCGGATGGCCTGCGGTGTCGGGATGCTCGGTCTTGGACTCGGGCTCTACGCCAAACAATCAAAAGCCTTGCCCGCCCTGGCATTGCGGCCACCTGGTGCACTGCCGGAGGATGATTTTCTCGGCGCCTGTATCCGCTGCGGCCTGTGCGTGCGCGATTGCCCGTACAACACGCTGGAACTGGCCAAGCCGGAAACACCGGTGGCCACCGGTACGCCTTACTTCACGGCGCGCAACATTCCCTGCGAAATGTGCGAGGACATTCCTTGCATCAAGGCTTGTCCGACCAAGGCCCTCGACCATCAACTGACCGATATCAACAAGGCCAAAATGGGTGTCGCGGTGCTGATCGACCACGAAACCTGCCTCAATTTCCTCGGGTTGCGCTGCGATGTCTGTTATCGCGTCTGTCCGGTCATCGACAAGGCCATCACGCTCGATTTGCAGCCCAACCAGCGCACCGGTCGGCATGCCATGTTTCTGCCGACCGTCCATTCCGAACACTGCACGGGTTGCGGCAAATGCGAAAAGTCATGCGTGCTGGAAGAAGCCGCGATTCGCGTTCTGCCGCCTAAGCTGGCCAAGGGCGAGTTGGGGCACCACTATCGTGTGGGTTGGGACGAGCAAAAGAAAGCGGGCCATTCATTGATGGATGAATCCAAATTGATCGACCTGCCCGATCGCGTACCTGAGGGCGCCGTCCTGCCTGGTCACTACGATCCGGCCAGCGGCCAGACGGCACCGGCCCGTGGTTTGCCCGGCAGTGAGGCCGGGGCGGTGCCCAGTCATCCTCCAGGTCTGGGAGAAAAGCCATGAGCCAGATTCGCCATAAAAAACGCATTGGCGCCGAGGCCGTCGAGGAAAAAGGCTGGTGGCGCGCCTACCGCTGGCTGATCCTGCGCCGCGTGTCGCAATTCAGTATTCTCGGGCTCTTCCTGCTCGGTCCTCTGGCCGGCATCTGGGTGGTCAAAGGCAATTTGAACTACAGCTATACGCTCGATGTTCTTCCTCTGACCGATCCGTATGTTGCCCTGCAGTCGATTTTTACCGGCCATGTGCCAGAAACGCTGGGCCTGATCGGCATGGCGATTGTTGCCTTGTTCTATTTCCTGGTCGGGGGACGGGTTTACTGCAGTTGGGTTTGCCCGGTGAATGTCGTGACCGACACCGCCGGCTGGTTGCGCGATCGCCTCGGCATCAAGGGCAGCGTGCATCTGTCGCGGCAGACCCGCTACTGGATGCTGGGTATGACACTGGTCGGTTCGGCCTTGACGGGCGTGGTCTTGTGGGAACTGATCAACCCGATCTCGATGCTGCATCGCGGGCTGATTTTCGGCCTGGGAGCGGCGTGGACCGTGGTGCTTTCGGTTTTTCTGTTCGATCTCTTCGTGATGAGCCGCGGCTGGTGCGGTCGACTCTGTCCGGTCGGTGCTTTCTACAATCTGCTGGGCCGGCGCAGTCTGTTGCGTGTTTCAGCCCCGGCTCGCGTAGCGTGTAACGACTGCATGGATTGCTTCGAGGTTTGTCCCGAACCGCAAGTGATTCGTCCGGCCTTGAAGGGTGAGGCCAAAGGGGTTGGGCCGATGATCCTGTCGGCCGATTGCACCAATTGCGGCCGTTGTATCGACGTTTGTTCGAAGGAAGTTTTTACCTACAGTCTGCGCTTCAAGAATCCTTCTTCGACGCTATCGGGCGATCAGTAAAGCCTGCCGTCAGCGAAGGACAAATAAAAAGGGGAGCCATGGCTCCCCTTTTCTATGGCGCAATGGGCGCTCAGCTCGCGCCGAGTACGCCGCGCATTTTTTGCAGTGCCTTGACCTCGATCTGACGGATACGCTCGGCGGATACCGAGAACTCTGCGGCCAGGTCATGCAGTGTTGCGCCTTCGTCATTGTTCAGCCAGCGCGCTTCAACAATCCGGCGGCTGCGCGGGTCGAGTGCCGACAGGGCGTTGTGCAGTCCTTCGTCGTGCAGGCGGGCGATGGCCTTGTTTTCCATGACGCGAGTCGGCTCGTAGCGCGAATCGGCCAGGTAGTCGATCGGGGCAAAAGCCTCGTCGCCATCATCAGGGTTGCCTTCCAGCGCGAGGTCGCGGCCGGTCAGGCGGGTTTCCATCTCGACGACTTCCTCCTGCTTGACGCCCAAACGAGCAGCAACTTCGGCGGCCTGGGTGCCGGACAGCGTATCGACACCTTCGTAGTTGTTTTTCAGGCTACGCAGGTTGAAGAACAGCTTGCGCTGTGCCTTGGTGGTGGCCACTTTGACCAGGCGCCAGTTTTTCAGGATGTATTCGTGGATTTCAGCCTTGATCCAGTGCATGGCAAAGGACACCAGACGCACGCCGCGAGTCGGGTCGTAGCGCTTGACCGCCTTCATCAGACCGATATTGCCTTCCTGGATCAGGTCGGCGTGCGGCAGGCCGTAGCCGAGATAGCCGCGAGCAATTGAAACAACAAGGCGCAAATGCGAGAGCACGAGCTGACGTGCCGCTTCCACATCACCATCGTTGTGGAAACGCTCAGCCAGCTTTGTCTCCTCGGACTCGCTAAGCATCGGATAACGGTTCGCTGCCTGGATGTAGGCGTCGATGTTGCCGACCGCAGAGGGAATTGGAAGGGCCATAGCTTGGGTCATCGCGTAATTTTCTCCTTGAAAACCTGATTCAATTTTAGCACTCGCTGCCTATGAGTGCTAACAAGTGGAAAAAGTTTCTCGGAGGGCATCGTTCTCCTGTAACTGGGCAAAAATACGCACGCACTAACTCCCCTGCAGCAGGCTATCCGGCAGACGTGCTTTCCTGTGCGGGCCGGGTTGCCTGTAGCCAGGCGTCGTAGCCACCTTTGAGTGGTTTGACCGACAAGTAGCCCTGGTTGAGCAGTTGGCGGGCGGCCTGGATAGCGCCGGCATCCTCCGGGCAGGCGCACAAGGTGACGATCGCCTGTTCCTTGGGCCAGTCACCGACCGCATCGCGCAGGAAATCGTGTTCGGCGATCCGGGCGCCGATGATCGGACCTGCATCGGCGATCATCGACGCTCCCCGCAGGTCGAGGAGCAGGGGCGGCTGCTCGGTGGCCAGGGCCTGCAGCAATTCGTCGGGCGAAATATGGGGGACGGCGCAGAATTTACGGAAGCGGTATTTCTGCCACAGTTTCCAGCCCAGCCAGATACCCAGAGCAAGCAGTGTCAGGGTCAGGGCTCTTCCGGCGTGCCGGTCGAGGGTGGCGATGGCGGTTTGTACGGCGTCCTGCAACAGCCAGCCGGCGCCGAGTGCCAAGCCCGCCCACAGGCCGGCACCAATGCCGGCGGCCAACAGGAAACCCGGTTGGCTCATGCGCAGTGCGCCGGCAATCGGTGGAGCGACGGTCGAAAAGCCGGGAATGAACTTGGCGACGACCAGCGACGACAGACCCCAGCGGACGAAGCGTGCTTCCGTTTGGCTGACGCATGATGATGGATTGATCGAGAGCTTGCACAGACCGGCCAGAACCCGGTAGCCGAAGACCCGGCCGGTGCCGTACCAGACCCAGTCAGCCAGCACCGAGGCGACGATGGCGGCGGCCAGGATAGGAACGATGCCTTCCGGCGCGAGAACCAGGCTGCCAGCCAGCAGCAGGGTTGGGACAGCCGGTACCGGCAGGCCGAGTTGCTGCAACAGCACGTTGAAAAAAACGACGGTCATTGCGTCGTTTCTCAGTGCCTGGCTGATTTGTGCCAATTCCATGGATGCCGCTCAGCGACGTGCAGCCTTGACCCGGCCAACCAGGGCCAGCATTTGTTCGGCAACCAGTTGCGTCAGCTTGGGATCGGTCAGGTTGCCTGCGGCATCGAAGCCGCCGGCAAAGGCATTGGCGAACACTTCCGGTTTGTTCAGCGGTTGCAGATCGAGGAAAACGCAGACCTGCCGCAGGTGATACTGCGCCCGTGACGATCCCATGCCGCCCGCCGCACCCATGATGGCCACCGGCTTGCCGGCGAGCAAGGCATTGTTCGGCTCGCGCGACGCCCAGTCGAGAATGTTTTTCAAGGCGGGGGCCAGCGAATAGTTGTATTCCGTGCTGCCCAGCACCAGGGCGTCGGCGGCTGCAATCTGGGCGAGAACGCGGCTGACGGAGGCCGGTTTTTCGGCGATGTCCTGGTTGTAGAACGGGATGTCCGTCAGGTCGGCGATTTCCATCGTGCTATCGGCCGGCAGGTTGGCCTGTGCGGCACGCAACAGGCCGCGATTGGTCGATGCCTGGCGCAGGCTGCCGGCAATGCCGAGGATACTGATCGTGCTCATGATGCCCCTTTCCTTTCGCGTCGAGATTCGTAGAAGGGGCAATCTAACATCGAATGCCCCTGCTGTTCATCGTCCGGCCGGGTTTTCGCCGACCGCAGCCAGGGATGGCTGCGGCGGCTTGGCCTCAAGGCATCCAGAATTTTGTTTTTTCAGTCACCGCGACATGGTTTTCGGCGATGTCGGTGATGCTGAAGGAGAGTGGCGTTGCGCCGGACGGGATCGAGCCGCTTTCGGCCCGGACAATGGCGCTCTGGATGCCGATTTCACCACCGGCTACGGTGATTTCCTCGTCGCTGCCCAGGCGCAGGTTGTCGTTGCCGCTGATCGTGATGCGGAAACGTCGTGTCTGGTCGCCGGTATTCATGATCTGCAGGCGGTAGATGTTCTCGATGCTGCCATCGTCGGCCTCACGCGACAGACTGCTGCGATCCTTCAGGATGTTGACCTTGAGTGGAATGCGGGTGGCCAGCGACCAGGCGGTGGCGAAGGTCAGTAAGGCAAGGATGGCGGCGTAGATGATGACGCGCGGCCGGACGGCGCGGCGCAGGATATCCATCGCCGAATAGTGGCGGGTCACGGCGTTTTCGGTCGAATAGCGGATCAGGCCACGCGGGTAATTCATTTTGTCCATCACCTGGTCGCAGGCATCGATGCACGCGGCGCAGCCAATACATTCGTTTTGCAGACCGTTGCGGATGTCGATGCCGGTCGGGCAAACCTGGACACAGATGCCGCAATCGACACAGTCGCCCAGGCCTTGCGCTTTGGAATCGGCATTTTTGGCCCGTGGACCGCGCGATTCGCCGCGCTTGGCATCGTAGGCGATGATCAGCGTGTCGGGGTCGAACATGACGAACTGGAAACGGGCGTAGGGGCAGATCTGGCGACACATCTGGTCACGCAGGAAACCGGCGTTGCCGTAGGTGGCGAAGGCGTAGAAAACAACCCAGAAGGCTGACCAGGCGCCCGGCGAGAGCGAGACCAGATCGTTGATCAGTTCGTGGATCGGCATGAAATAGCCGACGAAGGTGATGCCCGTCCACAGTGAAAACAGGATCCAGACCGAGTGCTTGGCCGTCTTGATCCCCAATTTTCTGGCCGACCAAGGTTCGGCATCGAGTTTCATGCGTTTCGGGCGCTCGCCTTCGATCACCTTTTCGAACCACAGGAAAATTTCGGTATAGACGGTTTGCGGGCAACTGTAGCCGCACCATAGTCGTCCGGCGACGGCGGTGAACAGGAAGAGCGCCAGCGCGCCGAGAATCATCAGCAGGACGAGATAAATGGTGTCCTGCGGCCACAGGACGAGATCGAAAAAGTAGAACTTGCGGGCATCGATATCGAACAAAACCGCCTGTCGACCGTGCCAGGGCAGCCAGCACAGGCCGTAGAAAACGATCTGCGTCAGCCAGACGAAAATCCAGCGCCAGGTTGTGAACGGGCCGCTGATCGAACGCGGGTAAACCTTGTTGTCCGGATCAGTGATGGCTTTGATGTTGATCGTTTTTCTGGGCGCAGAGGGCTGGGACATGACGATTCCGGACGGTGCTGCGCAGGAGGCATATGCCGCAGCTTGGCAAAAGGAGGCAGGTAAAACGGGGGCCGATGCTATCAACCCCCCTTGCCTTAGGCAATCGGTAAAAAGTCTATTCGCCGATCAACGCCCGGCCGGGTGAGCCGGGCATTCAGAATGGAGCGAGCGTGGCGACGACCCGGCCAGGTTCGATGCGGACCGATTTGAGCAGCCAGCGGGCCGCAATTTCTTCCGGCTTGCCATCTTCGCGCAGGACGTAGACCGGTTTGTTGCGGAAATAGTTGCTGATGAAAGCGTTGATCGCCTGTTTGGCCATCGGCTCGCTGTCCCTCGACAGTGCCGGGGACTGAATCGAATGGGCGACCGGGTTTTCAAGGAAAAACGCCTTGCGTTTGTCGTCGTAGCGAATGCCGGCGGTGCCGGCGACATCGACGCCGATGGCCGGGCTGCCCAGCAGGCTGATGTTCAATCGCGCCGTCACGCCGGCCAGGCCGGCCGGTTCGCCCAGCGTTACTTGAGGCGGGGCGGGCAGGGCAACGCTGACCAGTCCGCCGTAGTTTTTTTCGCTGCTGCTCGTTTTGGCGAGAGCTTCCTGAACTTCCTGCGTTGAAAAGGAAATTTCCCGCTCCATGAAACCGGCGGCCCAAAGCAGCGGGCTGACGATCATCAGGCAGCAAAAAACAAGCTTGAATCGGTGGTGCATGGCATTCCTCGAATCGATGGGGCGTGCTGCGGTCAACGCGGCGGACGGACGATAAATCGTAACGTACAACTCAGGCTTCGGAGAAACCGTGCGGTGGCCGGGTCACAAATCGATACAGTGAATTACACAACTGATGACATCGGTGCGGTCGGCCAGCGCGTTATTCGCAACAAGGCGCTGCAATATCGCAGCACCGGACAAAGTACCGATTCAACCTCAAGGAGATTCAAAATGTTCAAGACTGTCATCGCTCTCGCTGTTGCCGCTGGTTTTGCTTCTGCCTCTTTCGCCCAGCCGGCCCCTGCCCCTACTGCCGCCCCGGCTGCCAAGGTTGTCGCTCCGGTCGCTGCTGCCGCCGAAAAAAAGGTTGAAGCACCGAAAGCGGTTGAGCCGGCCAAGACGGTAGAGGCGCCGAAGACCGAGCCGGCCAAGCAGGATGCCGCCAAACCGGTCAAGCATGTGAAGCATGCCAAACCGGCCGTCAAGGCTGAACCCGCCGCTGCTCCGGCACCTGCGGCAGCCCCGGCCGGCAAGTAAATCTACGCTGATCCGCAATCCCGCCAGGAGCGATCCCGGCGGGATTTTTTTTGCCTCTGGTCTGTGCCGGCGTATTTGCCGGCTGCCGCAATCGGGTAATTTGTCCGAAAATGGCGGCATGAATCAGCTATATCGCGGGCGCTTTGCGCCATCACCGACCGGGCCGCTCCATGCCGGCTCATTGGTTGCGGCCGTCGGCAGTTATCTCGATGCCCGTTCGCAGCACGGCGAGTGGTTGCTGCGGATGGAAGATGTCGACACCCCGCGTAACGTGTCGGGGGCGGCCGATGACATCCTGCGCACACTGGAAGCCTTCGGTTTTTGCTGGGATGGTCCGGTGTTGTGGCAGAGCACGCGCAGCGAAGCTTATGCCGAGGCGCTGGCGCAACTCAGGTCGGCCGGGCTGGCGTATGGCTGTGCCTGTTCGCGCAAGGAAATCGCCGACTCGGCCAGCCGTCCGGCGATTGATGGTGGCCTGGCTTATCCCGGCACCTGCCGTGTCGGCTTGCCGGCAGGTCGTCAGGCGCGGGCGTGGCGTCTGCGGGTCGATGGCGAGCTGGGTTTTGTCGATCGCTTGCAGGGGCATCTCAGCCAGCAACTGGAAAACGATGTCGGCGACTTCGTTTTGCTGCGGGCCGATGGTTTGTTTGCCTATCAACTGGCCGTCACGGTCGACGATGAATTTCAGGGAATTTCCGATATCGTGCGCGGCGCCGACCTGCTGGCGTCGACGCCGCGTCAGATCTGGCTGCAGCGTTGTCTTGGCTATCGCCAGCCGCGTTACGCGCATTTGCCGGTGGTGAGTAATGCTGCCGGAGAGAAGTTGTCGAAACAGACGCTGGCGCCGGCGCTCGATGCCGGCCGGCCGGTGCCGCAACTGGTGGCGGCCCTGCGTTTTCTCGGCCAGGCCGTGCCACCCGGCCTGGAGCATGCCCGGCTGGATGAATGCTGGGCCTGGGCGATAGCGCACTGGCAGTTTTCGGCTATTCCTTCCGGACGCGTTATTCCGGGAGCTTCTCCGGCGTGATGCCGGGCATTTCCTCGTCAGCTTGCCAGTGTTTCGGACCGTAGCCGGTCAGGCCGACCAGCGCCCGGACCAGCCCGTAGCTCAGCCAGCGCAGCAATCGAACCGGCCAGCCGTGTTCGCTTAACTCGTCGGCCCGCATTTCGCGGGCGCCTTGCGCAACGGCGTCGAGGATGCTGCGGCGCAAGGTTCTGGCGAAATCGCGGTCGCGCACCACCAGATTGGCTTCCTTGGCCAACAGCAGGCTGAAGGGGTCGATGTTCGACGAGCCGACCGTGGCCCACTCGCCATCGATCACGGCCACCTTGGCGTGCATGAAACTTTCTTCGTATTCGAAAACCCGGATGCCGTTGGTCAGTGCCACGGTGTACAGCGCCTGGGCGGCAAAACGCAGCATTGGGTGATCGGTCTTGCCTTGCAGCAGGATGGTGATCCGGACGCCGCGCCTGGCGGCGGCTTGCAGGGCGCGACCGAAACGTACGCCGGGCAGGAAATAAGCGTTGGCAATCAGGATCTCGTCGCGGGCCTCGGCAATCGCATCAAGATAGGCGTGCAGGATGTCGTTGCGGTGGCGAAGGTTGTCGCGAATCAGGAACGCAGCCGTTTGATTGCCCGTCGCCTCGATGGGGGAAGGTCGGCCTGGCTTGAGCCGGAAGCGTCGCTTGAAATTGACCCAGCTGACGATTTCCCAGATACGGCGCGCGGCGTGCAGTGCTTGCTGCACGACGGGGCCATCGACCTGAACGGCGTAGTCGTAGCGCGGGCACATGTCGGGCGGTGCGTTGTCGTCATCGACAATATTGATGCCGCCGACGAACAGGATGCGTCCATCAATCACGGCCAGTTTGCGATGCAGTCGCCGCAGGCGATGGCGGCGCAGATGGAAGGTGCTGATTTCGGGCCGGAAGAGCATCGCCCTGACCCCGGCTGCGGTCAGGGTAGGCAGGAAATCGTCAGCGAAATTCCGGCCGCCGAAGCCGTCGACCGTGACATTGACCGTGACGCCGCGCCTGGCTGCCTGGCACAGTGCGTGGCAGACGCGTTGGCCGACCGGGTCATTGGCGTAGATGTAGCTTTCGAGAAAAATCTCGTCGCGCGCGGCATCGATTGCCGCAAGCAGTGCCGGGAAATATTCCCTGCCTGAATTGAGCAGCGTGATCCGGTTGCCCGGCAGGAAGTCAGGCGCCATGCCGGCCGAGACATGCCGACAGTGCGGCGTGGTCCGAAATCGCCGACCACGGCTGGCCGTGATGGACTTCGGTGCTGATGATGTTGAAGCCGCGCACGTAAATCCGGTCGAGCCGGAACATCGGCATGGCCGCCGGGAAGCTGCGTACCGGCCGACCGTCCCGCTGGCTGAACACTTCGATCAGGCCCAGCCGGGCGGCCAGTTGCTGGCCAGCCTTGTTGCTCCAGTCGTTGAAGTCGCCGGCAATGATGATCGGTGCCGTCGGGTCGGCCATGCTGTCGAGATAGTCGGCCAGTGCATGCATCTGGCGGCGGCGCGAATGGCCGAAAAGCGAGAGATGGACGCAGACACAATGCGCGGCGGGGCCTTCGGGCAGAGCAATCCGGCAATGCAGCAAGCCGCGCTTTTCGAACTGCAGGTGCGTGACGTCCTGATTGTGCGAGTCGAGAATCGGGAAGCGCGACAAGATCGCGTTGCCATGGTGGCCGTGGTCGTAAATCATGTTGCGACCGTAGGCCGAGGCCTGCCACACCTCGTCGGCCAGGAACTCGTGCTGCGGTGCACTCGGCCAGTTGTGGTGATTTTCGGCATGGCCGAGATGCAGCCCCTGAACTTCCTGCAAGAAGACAATGTCCGGATTCAAATGACGCAGACGATCGCGCAGTTCATGCACCATCATGCGCCGGTTGAATTGCGAGAATCCTTTGTGGATATTGAAGGTCGTGACGTGAAGACTGGGAGCTGTCACCAAACTGGCCTCTCGAAGCTGCCTTGGTTGCCCGGTTGGGCGACCTGTTCCCCTAGCTTACCAAGGCTGTCCGGCTATTGCAGCATGAACGTTTCGTATTCCAGACGATTCAGGCTGCGCGAAAGAAGGTAAAGCCCGGTCATCAGCGTGATCAGGACGGCCAGCGTAAAGCCGTAGCCGTAAAGCGCCGCACCCCAATACAGGGTCAGGCCGGTCAGGGAAATGTTGAGAATGACGAACTCGGCACAGAGAAACAAGACGATGCGTCGTTGATCGAGATAGAAAAAGACATTGAGTACCGCCATCAGTCCGACTTGCAGGCCGGCACCGATGACCTGGACGTAAAGCAGTGGCAGGTACAGTTCGCTGATGTCCAGGCTGTGCAGCAAGGCCGGGCCAGCCACGAAGGTGGCGAGTACCGCCAGGGTCTGAATCTTGCCGATTTCGCTCAGACCTTGCTGGATCGAATAAACCATTTCATCGCGCATGTTCTCGATGAATTCAAGTGAGCCGCCGCTGCGAACGGCGTTGTAGAACTTGTCGTAGAACTCGACGAAATCGGTTTCGATGCGGACAAGGAAGACCGCCATGCCGGGAATGATCGAGAGATAGGACAGGAAAACCGGCAGGTCGTAGATCAGTGAGGCGCGTAAGCCGCCGATGATCGGGTCCGATGTGCCGGGGAAATACCAGAACATGAATTTATCGACCCAGACACCGAGGTTGTACAGCAGGCCGACCGCCATCAGGCTGGGGTAGATTTTGTCGCGGTCGGCGAAATCGAAACTGATCAGGCGTTCGCGTGGCAGAAAGTCGCGGGCGGTGAGCAGCCACATGCCGGCAACCAGCACGAAATGGCCGATGACGAATCCGCCGAGCAAGCCTTCGAGTCCGTAACGCCGGAGAATCAGCGAAAGCCCGACAATGATCGAGTAAGCAATGCCGAACAGGATGACGATGGCGTGGTAACGCTTCATCCCCGAGAGAAAAACAGTCATCACCCAGACAGCGCACATCAGGACGAAACCGGCCAGCATCAATAGCCGGTAAAGCAGGCCCAGGCCGGGGAAAACCAGGAACAGGCAGAGACTGCCGAGGGTGCCGGAAACCAGTACGACGACGAGCAGCAAGCCGTTGAGATTGGGCATGATCCAGTCGTTGCGTTTCTCGAAAAGACGATCCGAGACGAAGCGGGTAAAGGCGAGCTGGACAAGGCCGGTGACGACCAGGCTGACGGCCACGAGGTAGGTGACCGAAGTCTGGAACTGGGTGATCAGGACGGATGGGGTGACGAAGCTGGCACTGATCAGGCCAACCAGCAGGATGCCAAGAATCGAAAAAACCCAGGGGCCTGAGCCAATGATCCCGGCGTAGGTGTAGGCCTCGACCAGACCGAGCAGGGTGTTCTTGCGCAGCAGGCGACGTAATTCGAAACCGATCCCGGCCATGCTCAGCGCCCTTCCGTTGCGGCGGCCAGCGCCTGTTCGTAAACATCCCGGTAATGGCCGAACATCAAGGTATCGGTGTAATAGCGTTCGACCCGGGCGATGCCGGCCCGGCTGGCGGCTTGCCATTGTTCCGGGGCGCGCAGCAGGGCAATGGCCGCATCGGCCAGGGCCTGCGGATCGGCAATGCTGACGACTGCGCCGGAAACGCCGAGAGCCTTGTCTTCCGGGGCGAGGCCCTCGATCAACTGGCGACAGGAGCCAACGTCGGTCGAGATGGTCGGCACACCTGCCGCATAGCCTTCGAGAATGACCAGCGGCAAAGCTTCGCTGATCGACGAGAGGATGGTCAGGCCGATCTTGGGCATCAGCTCGTCAATTTTCTGGAAACCGAGAAACTTGACGTTGTTTTCCAGACCGAGACTGCGTACCAGATTGCGGCATTCTTCGGCGTAGGCCGGGTCTTCGTCCTCCGGCCCGGCAATCCAGCCTTCGGCCTGGGGCAGGTGATTGACGACGCGGCGCATGGCCCGGATGAAGGTTTTGATGTCCTTGATCGGGACGACCCGGCCGATCAGACAGAGCACCTGCGGCACTTCGCTCGGGCGGAGGGCGCGCAGCGGGGCAAATCGCTGGAGACTGATGCCGTTCGGAATGTTGAATGTACGGTCGTCGACCGCGCCATCCGCCACCTGGCGTAGCCGGTTCTGTTCGTAGAGGGCGATGATCGGGTCGGCAGCGTCGTAGCAGAAGCGGCCCAGCCATTCGAAAAAGTGGATCCACATCTGGCGGAAGTAGGACAGTTCGGTCGGATCGCGCTGGAAGACGTTGCGGTTGTCGCGTATCCACTCGCTCTTGAACAGGTCGATCTTGCGTTCCTTGGTATAGATGCCGTGTTCCGAAAGGATCAGCGGGGTGCCGCGCGTCTGGCGGATCAACGCGCCGAGAAAGCCGGCATAGCCGGTCGATACGGTATGCAGCGCCTTGACCTTGAGCAGGCCGTGGGCAATCCGGGAAAGCTTCCAGAGCGGGGCATGCATGATGCGCACCGTCCAGAAGAAATCGACGAACGAGGGATCCGTACAGAATTTGCGGTAGCGTTCGCAGACGATTTCCCAGGAGCGTTCGCTGTGCAGAAAATCTTCGAGCGTCAGCTTGCCGCCCGGCATCATGGCGTGGGCGACATCGCGGAAGGCGGCCATGGCTTCGGCATGCGGCGTGCCGGGGACGAATTTTTCATGCAGTCTGGCGGCCTGGGCAAACGCCTCGGCATCGCCGGTGCGTGGCGAAGGTTTTTCGTGCGAGGCAATGTCGTCGTAGAGGAAATGCTCCTCGAAGTGCACGACGTTGGCCGGGAGTTCATATTTGAACCCTTTGTAATCCTCGCGCCGGCTGCCGAGGAAAATCAGGGCGAAACGATATTCCGGATAAGCCCGGATGATCTGGTTGACCCAGCTTGAGACGCCGCCGCTGACGTAAGGAAACGTGCCTTCGAGCAAGAGGGCGATATCGGCTTCTTCCGCCGTCGGGTAAGTCATTTGCTATTCCAGTATTCAATGATCGGGCGCAGTCTGGGCAGGGCTGACCAGTCGCCGAGTTCGGCCATCAGGGTGCGCGTGCCGGCAAAGTTGCCCTGATCGAAACGCAGCTCGGCCAGGTAGG